>PACE01000022.1 GCA_002699725.1 Acidimicrobiaceae bacterium | reverse complement strand
GAGGTCGCCGAGGAGCCTCTTCGGCGACGGGCTCCTCGGCGACCTCTTCGACAGGAGCCTCTTCGACGACAGGGACGACGACGGGTGATGGCGCGGGCGGGGTGGCATCGACCTGTTCGCCACTGAAGTCGGTCCACGCACCCGAGATCTTCAGGAGCTTCTCGACCCGTTCGGTGGGCTGGGCACCGTTGCGCAGCCAGGCCACCGCCTTGTCGTTGTCGATCTCGATCACCGAGGGGTCACGGCGTGGATCGTAGAACCCCAGCGCCTCGATGAAGCGGCCGTTACGGGCCTTGCGCGAGTCGGCGGCGACCACGCGGTAGGTCGGCTGCTTCTTCTTCCCCATCCGCATCAGGCGGAGCTTCACGGCCACGTCGGGCTCACTCTCTGGTCAATGGAAACTGCGTTGGAATCGGACCGGGTGGACACCTGGTGGTCGTACCCGTCGGTCGGGCGACTCGATGGTGCACGTCGGACCGGTGGAACAGTCTGCCGGGTTCGGCGGGCCTTTCCATGCCCTCGTCGAGATCCCTCCGCTCGTCGCTCAGACCAGTGGCGGTAGACCGCTCGGGCCGAGGCCTCCGGGTTCCCCCGATCCCAGGCCCTCCCAGGGGTCGTCGCCGCCCAGTCCGGGCAGGGCCAGGCCCTTCTTCGGCACCTTCGCGGAACCACGTGGCGTCGTCCGCCCTCCGAGTCCCCGACGGCCCGCCTTCTGGCCGCGCTTCGACCCACGGCCCCGGCCCTTCGACCCTGCCCCACCCATCTGCTTCATGAGCTTGCGCATCTCCCGGAACTGGCGGACCAACTGACTGACCTCGTTGACCTGCGTGCCGCTGCCGGCGGCGATCCGGGCCCGGCGTGAACCGTCGATCACGTCCGGATCAGCTCGTTCCGCAGAAGTCATCGAGTGGATGATCCCCTCGATGCGGTCGATGCGGCGCTCGTCGAGGTCGGTCTCGACATCCTTGAGCTGTTGCCCCATGCCGGGGACCATCTTCATGACATCGCCGACCTGGCCCATCTTGCGGATCTGGCGAAGTTGCTCGAGGAAGTCGTCGAGTGTGAAGGTGCCCTCCAGCATCCGGGCGGCCGCCGCCTCCGCCTGCTCCTTTTCGAAGGTCTCCTCCGCCTTCTCGATGAGGGTCTCGACGTCGCCCATGCCGAGGATCCGGCTGGCCAGCCGGTCGGGATGGAACGGCTCGAGGTCCTCCAGGGCCTCGCCCGTCGAGGCGAAGGCGATCGGTCGACCCACAACCTCCTTGACCGAGATGGCCGCACCGCCGCGAGCGTCGCCATCGAGCTTCGTGAGCACCACTGCGTCGAGTTCGAGCCGCTCGTGGAAGGCCTCGGCGACGTTGACCGCGTCCTGGCCGGTCATGGCGTCGAGGACGAGGAACGTGTAGTGCGGTTCCAGGGCCCCGGCGATCTCGGCGATCTCCGCCATGAGGTCGTCGTCGATCGCCAGACGACCGGCGGTGTCGCAGATCAGGACGTCGCGTCCGAGGCGCCGGGCCTCGGCGAGCCCGGCGGCAGCCACCGCCACCGGATCACCGGGCTGGCTGAAGACCGGCACGTCGATGCGCCCTGCCAGGGTGCGGAGCTGCTCGACGGCGGCAGGCCGGGCCAGGTCGGCACCCACCAGCAACGGGTTCCGTCCCTTCGCCTTGAACCAGCGTGCCAGCTTGGCGGCTGCCGTGGTCTTGCCCGACCCCTGGAGTCCGGCGAGCAGCACCACCGTCGGCGGCTTCGAGGCGAACGTGATGGGCATCGTCTCGCCGCCGAGGACACCGGTGAGCTCCTCGAGCACGATCTTGACGACCTGCTGGCCGGGGTTGAGGACGCCGACCAACTCCTCGCCGACGGCACGCTGCCTGATCCGATCCTGCAGGGTCCGCACCACACCGAGGTGGACGTCGGCCTCCAACAGGGCGACTCGGATCTCCTCGAGGACCTCCTCGACCTCCTCGGGGCCCAGGCGGCCCTTCCCCCGGATATTGCGGAGGATCCCCTCGAAGCGGCTGGTCAGGTTCTCGAACATTTCCGGCCCCTCACTCGAACAGGGCGTCGACGAATTCGCCGGGCTCGAACGGCACGAGGTCGTCCAGCCCCTCCCCCACGCCGACGAACTTGACGGGGATGCCGAGCTCGTGCTCGACGGCGAGGACGATGCCGCCGCGTGCCGAGCCGTCCATCTTGGTGAGGATGAGGCCGGTGACGTCGGCGGCCTCGCCAAACTGACGAGCCTGGACGAGACCGTTCTGGCCGGTCGTGGCGTCGAGGACGAGGAGCGTCTCGGTAACCGTGCCAGCCCCCTTCCCAGCGACCCGTCGGACCTTGGCCAACTCGTCCATCAGGTTCCGACGCGTGTGGACCCGACCGGCCGTGTCGGCCAGCACGAGATCGGCCCCCATGGCGGCGGCGTGCTCGACGGCGTCGAAGACCACGGAGCTCGGGTCGGCACCCTCGGCGCCCCGGATGACCGTGGCACCGGCTCGCTCGGCCCACAACGCCAGTTGATCGACCGCCGCTGCCCGGTAGGTGTCACCGGCGGCGAAGACGACTCGCCGTCCTTGAGCCACCTGGCGTCGCCCCACCTTGCCGATCGTCGTCGTCTTGCCCACGCCATTCACGCCGACGAAGAGCCAGACGCTCGGCGCTCCAGCGACCGACAGGGTCCGGTCGGCGCCGTCGAGCCTGCCGACGATCTCTTCCTTCAGGATCCCGACGACCCCATCGCCGCCGGACGCTCCTTCGACTGCGGCCCGTTCCCTCACCAGTGCGAGGAGCGCCTCCGATGGCACCACACCGACGTCGGCGAGGATCAGCGCCTCCTCGAGCCGTTCCCAGGTGGCCACATCGACCTCGTCGCGACCACGGACGGCGGCCAGCCGAGTGGCGAAGGCCCCGCGGGTGCTGCCGAGACGGTTACGGAGGCTCATGGAGCGGGAATCTTAACGGCGGCCGCCATGGGTGCCCGAGGGGATCTGCCGGCTCGGCCTCCGGGCAACAGGAGCTAGCCGACGAAGTCGTCCCAGGAACCCAGTTCGACCTCGGTCGTCCTGAGGACCCCGTCGCGCTCGAACTGCAGCTCCACCGTCATGCCGGGGAGCCGAAGCTGGATGTCCGCACGGAGGGCGTCCATGGCCACGAGCGGACGCCCGTCAGAGGTCACGATCAGGTCGCCGGTCTCGAGTCCGGCGACGTCGGCGGGAGAACCGGGCTCGACCGCCTCGATCCGAGCACCGGGGCGTCCGTCCGTGGTGGACACGCCGACGATGCCCAGCCAGGCGGTCCCGACGGGCTCGCCGGCGAGGAGGCGTTCGGCCACGATGATCACCGTGTCGCTCGGGAGGGCGAAGCCCACCCCGGCATTGGAGACGTCGAAGGAGTTGTTGGTCCGGATCGACGTGTTCATGCCGATGATCCGGCCGGACCGGTCGACCAGCGGGCCGCCGGAATTCCCCGGATTGATCGGTGCATCGGTCTGGATCGTCGCCACCCCGGCGCAGTCGACGCTCTGCCCCCGGCCCAGGTTGCAGCCGAAGGAGGGAACTACCCGGCCGATGGCGCTCACGATCCCGGAGGTCACCGTCTGGGTCAACCCGAACGGGCTGCCCACCGCCACGGCGAGCTGGCCGACACGGACCTCGTCGCTCGGAGCGAACGTTGCGGGCGCGAGTTCGGGAGCGGCCTCCTGAAGGGCGAGCACGGCCACGTCCCGGCGGATGTCGGCGCCGATGACGGTCGCTGCGATCTGGCGCCCGCTGGGCAGGACGACGCGCACCTCAATAGCCGCCAGCTCTTCGGCCGTCGCTGCTTCGTCGATCAGCACGTGGGCATTGGTCACCACGTGGCCCTCACCGTCGAGGGCGATTCCCGAGCCCTGCCCCAACTCCGGGACGATGACAAGGACGACTGAGGGAGTCACCGCCTCGGCGATGGCGACGACCGGCTCGTCGCCGGGATCGGTGACCGGTGCCTCACCGACGACCACGGTGAGGCCCGTCGCCGAGTGATCCAGATCGGAGCCGGTACCGCTTCGCAACAACCAGCCGACACCGACGCCGACACTGACCAGGACCAGGACCACCATCCCGGCAGCAACCAGGCGCGCCCCTCTGCGGACGACGGGGTCGACCGGTGCGACAGGCTCCGGCAAGGGGGCTCCGGCGTCGTGCGACGGTGCGTCGGGCAACGAGAACTCGAACTCCTCCGGATGTGTCGGGGCCGCACCGGTGCCGTCCTCCGCCTCCGGGAGGGGCGGGGGCATCGACGGGTGCCGAACGGCGCCCTCGTCCTCGGTCATCGACTCCTCCACGCAGTCAGTATCCCCATTCGGGGTCAGCGATCCACGTACCGAGGCAGCCAGATCGTAAAGGTCGATCCAACGCCCACAGTCGAACGCGCGGTGGCCTGTCCCCCGTGGCCCTCCGCGATCTGACGGACGATCGCCAGCCCCAATCCCGACCGGCCGTGCTCCCTGGCCGATGGGAGGTCACCGCGCCAGAAACGTTGGAAAACGTGGTCGACGTCGTCCGGGTCGATCCCCGGCCCCTCGTCGCGCACTGAGATCCAGACCTTCTCGTCGTCATGGCCGGCGGTGACCAGGACGGACGACTCCGGATCGGAGACACGGATCGAGTTGCTGAGCAGGTTCGCCAAACCCCGCCGGAGCGCCACCGGGTCACCGACGACCGGCAGTCGTTCGGCCACCTCGGCCCGGAGTTCCACACCCGCCGACTCGGCGGCCGCGGCGAAGTCGGCGACCGTCTCTGAGACAACGGACGCCAGGTCGATCGGAGCCCGGTGGACGTCCGGCCGCTCATGGTGTGCGTACAGGAGCAGGTCATCCACCAGGGATGACATCCGGGAGGTGGCCCGAAGCGCCACTTCACCGGCCGCGCGGAAGTCTTCCGGCTCCGACCGGGGATCGTGCATCACCACGTCCAGGTTGGTCCGCAGGACTGCGAGGGGGTTCCGTAACTCGTGGGAAGCCTCCTGGATGAAGTGCCGTTGCATCTCGAAGGCGGCATCCAGCCGGTCGAGCATGTCGTCGAACGTGTCGGCCAACTCCCGGAACTCGTCGGGCGGCCCACCGAGGCTGATCCTGCGCGACAGGTCGGTGCCCTGGATCCTCCGGGCGACGGCGGTGATGCGTCCGATCGGATGCACGACGAGACCGGCGACATACCACCCGATCGCCAGGCTGGCGAAGAAGAGGACCGCCAGAGCGACGACGGAGTAGACCCGCAACTGTCGCAGCGCTCGACGGTTTACGGCCTCCTCGAAGACCTGCAGGCCACCGCCCGCATTGTCCAGAGTCGTCGAAGACGACCCAAGAATCGGGGTGTCGACGAGTTCGGTGAACGCCGAGTGCCGGGACATCGGCTCGTCGTCGAGGACACGTGACACGTTCTGGTAGATGGCGCCAACGGCGAGGGCGGCGACGCCGAACAACAAGATCGAGTGGAGCACTGCCAGGCGAAAGCGGATGCCCGCTGCGGGGAGTCGGATGTGCCTCAGGCGCGACGGCCGAGCCCCGGCCGGTCCGGTACTCATCCAGCCTCGCCTCTCGCGCCGAGCCGGTAGCCGCGACCGATGACGGTCTCGATGGCGCCGTCTCCACCCACGGTGCCCAGTTTCCTGCGGAGCGTTCCCACGGTCACCCGGACCGTCTGGGTGAAGGGGTCAGCGTACTCATCCCACACGTGGTCGAGCAACTCCTCCTGGGAGACGACCTCTCCGGGCCGCGACATGAAGTAGCGCAGAAGGGCGAACTCCTTGGGTGTCAGGTCGAGGGTTGCGCCATCACAGGCGGCATGGTGGCGGGCCGTGTCGAGGTGTAGTCCGCCGACTTCCAGCACCGCCCCCGAACGGCCGGCGTCCCGACGCAGGAGGGAGCGGATCCGTGCGCCCAACTCGTCGAAGGAGAACGGCTTGACCAGGTAGTCGTCGGCACCGGCGTCCAACCCGCTGATCCGGTCGCCCACGGTGTCGCGGGCGGTGAGCATCAGGATCCGGGGTGCGACCCCCTCCACGGGGTCCGCCCGGAGGCGCTCGCACACCTCCAATCCGTCGATGCCCGGCATCGTCAGGTCGAGGCAGACCAGGTCATAGGGCGTGAACGAGGCCTTTTCGAGTGCTTCATCACCGTCGGTGGCCGTGTCGACGGCATAGCCCTCGCGGCGCAGGCCACGCGCCAGTGCCTCTACGAGGTCGATTTCGTCGTCGACGACGAGAATCCGCATTTCCCGACGGTACTCCGAGCCGGAACGGCCAAACGGGCAGGCTCGCTGATCAGGATGCGGCGAGCGCCACGACGTCCTCTGCGACACGGTCCACGTCGACCCGCTCGCTGACGACCCGGGATGAACCGCCGGGCGCCATAGACACGCCGAACAGACAGTCGGCCGCTTCCATCGTCCGCTTCTGATGGCTGACGACGAGCAGTTGGGCGTCGTTGCGGAACTGCCTGAGGAGCCCGAGGAAGCGGTGCAGGTTGACATCGTCGAGGGCAGCTTCGACCTCGTCCATGACATAGAAGGGCGATGGCCGGCTGCGGAAGACGGCGAACAGGAAGGCCAGGGCGGTGAGCGAGCGTTCGCCACCCGACAGCAGGGAGAGCTTCCTGACGTTCTTGCCCGAGGGCTTCGCCTCGACCTCGATGCCCGTCTCGAGCAGGTTGTCCGGTTCGGTGAGGTGCAGTCGACCCGTCCCCCCGGGGAACAGGGTGTCGAACAGGTCGGTGAAGTGAGTCGACACCTCGGCGAATGCCTCCGCGAACACCGAGGCGATCTCATCGTCGATCGAACGGATCACCTTGCGGAGGTCACGACGGGAGTTGCGGATGTCCTCGAGTTGGTCGCCGAGGAACTCGTGGCGCTCGCGCAGGGCATCGTGCTCCTCGAGCGCCAGCGGGTTGACCGGGCCCATCAATTCGAGTTCCCGCTCGAGTTCGGTGATCCGGGCGATCGCCGTGGTGCCCTCTGGGAGATCGGGACAGGAAGCGCCGAGGACGGCGTCGGGCTCACAGCCGAACTCGTTGCGGATGGACTCGGTGAGGTTCTCGAGGCGGAGCCTCGTCTCGGCCCGGTCGATCTCGAGCCGGTTCAGGCGCTCCCTTGCCTCGGTCAGCTCCCGTTCGGCATCAGCCCGCTCGCGACGAAGCCCATCGAGTCGCGCCGCCACGGCCCGCACCCGTTCCGACTGTCGACGACGCCGCTCGCGCAGTCCGTCGAGTCGCAGGTCGGCGATCGACATGCGGGAGTCGAGCGCCTCGACGAGGCGCCGGGTGGCCGACGCCCGCTGGTCGAGTTCGGAGCGTCGTCGGTCGGCCTGCTGCCGCTGGTCGTTGAGGTCGTCGAGGCGGCCCGAGTACTCGGTGACCCGGTTGAGGAGAAGGTTGCGTCGGGCCGCCAGGTCGGCCACCCGGACCTCGTGGGCGGTCCGGAGGCCACTCATTTCGGCGGAGCGCTCCTCGAGGTCGCGGCGCTGCTCGGCCATGCGCCGACCGGATTCCACGGCCTCGGTCTCGGCGTCCTCAAGGCCAGGAAGCCTCGTCTCGAGGTCGGTGATCCGGGTCCGTTCGTCGCTGATCCGGGTCTCAAGCACCCCGATTCGGGTTCGGAGGCCCTCGGCCTCGTTGACGACGTCACGGCGTTCGGCCTGAAGCCGCTGGAGTGCCTCGGCGGCCGCCGTGAAGCGGCCATCGTGGACGTCGAGTTGGCGGATATGTCGCGCGACCTCGTCCTCGAGGTCTGAGGTTCCACGTTCGGTCTCGTCGAGCAGGCTGCGGGCGGCGGCCCGCTCATCCTCCGCGGTGGTGAGGCTGGTCTCTGCGTCGGCCAGGGCGGCGCCCGTGGCACCTCCGCGGTCGCCGCCGATCCGCCACCCGGAGGGCCCGAAGCGATCCCCCTCGAGGGTCACGAAGACGGCGTCGGGATGCGCCATCGCCGCCTCGACGGCGGTGTGGGCGTCGACGACGGCGGCCGGCGCGAGGAGGCGGTCGAGCAGNCGATCGACCTCGGGGGTGCGTGCCCGTACGTGTGCCCGCACCGATTGCCCNACCGGTGGAGACGTGGCACGANCGGTGCCGGCGGTCAGCGACAGCACCGCNGCGCGGAGCCGGCCCTCGCGCAGGGCGTCGAGGGCCTGGACNGCCCGCTCGACGTCNTCNACGACGACTGCGTCGAGNGCCTCGCCGGCCGCCGCAGCGAAGGCGGCCTCATAGCCNTCGTCGACCTCGACCANGTCGAGCAACGTGCCCAGGACTCCTTCGATTGCCGACAGGTGGGCCACNCCGGCACGCGAGCGGGCCTCGTCGAGNGCCAGGGCGAGGGCCTCGGCCCTTGCNCGCGTGGTGCGGACGTCGGCCTCCGCCGTAGCCAGCCGCTCCCANGCGGCGTTGCGCTGCATGGCGGAGGCGTGCATGCGCTGTTCGATCTGAGAGAGCGCCTCGACCAACGGTTGTTCGGCCGTCTCGCCCTCGGACAACTGGCGACGCAGGTCGGCGGCAGAGNCGTCGAGGCGTTCGATCTCGGACTCNAGAAGGGAAAGGCGGCCGGCGAGACCGTCNCTCTCTGTCGAGGCCTGTGCGAGCGTCGCCCGAAGCACGCCCAACTCGCCGCGCGCCTCGGCGGCGCGGACACCGAGNGCCACGAGCCCGTCCGCCCAGGTGACCTCGAAGGCGGCGCGNTCGGCCGCCAGTCCGGTCTCGGCCAGCGCCAGTCGCTCNGACTCGGGGGCCAGGNACTCGGATTCGGATTCGAGGCCTGCCAACTCCGCCTCGGCCCGGGTCTTGTCGGCTTCGAGACCGAGGACCATCTGCTNCGAGACGAAGGCCTCGCGGTCGCGCTCGATGCCACGGAGGCGCTCGACCAGCACGCCGCGGAGCCCGCGGCCGCGCTCGCGGAGGGACTCGTAGCGGAGCAGGCGGTCGCCGAGGTCGTCTCCGCCGGCNGCCAACTCCACCTCTGCGACGCCGATCTGGTCGGCNAACCCNTCGAGGNTGGTGCGCGACCCGGACTCGACCCCGGCCAACTCGGCTCGGAGGGCNGCCTCCTCCCGCGCCCGTNCACGNAGCGCTGTGAGTTCGGTGGCCGTGCGATGGCGCCGCAGCGAACTCAACTCGCCGACCAGGTCACCGTGCCGACGGGCCGCCTCGGCCTGACGCTCGAGCGGTCGCAACTGTCGCCGTACCTCGCGTTGCAGNTCGCCCAGACGGTCGAGGTCCANCTCGGTCGAACGGAGGCGCCGTTCGGACTTCTCGCGGCGCTTGCGGTACTTCAGGATCCCCGCAGCGTCCTCGATGATCATGCGTCGGTCCTCGGCCTGTGCGTTCAACACGGCGTCGATCTGGCCCTGCGAGATGATCACGTGCTGCTGACGGCCCACCGATGCGTCGGAAAGCAGTTCCTGGATGTCGAGCAACCGACAGGCCGTGCCGTTCAACGAATATTCGCTCTCNCCGGTACGGAGCAGCGTGCGGGAGATGGTGACCTCGGTGAGGTCGATCGGCAACAGNCGCGCGTCGTTGTCGATCGTGAGCGAGACCTCGGCCCGGTCNAGGGCGGGCCGCTCNGCGGTGCCGGCGAAGATGACGTCGTCCATCTTCTGTGANCGGACTGCGCTGGGGGCCTGNGCGCCGAGCACCCAGGTGATGGCATCGACGACGTTGGACTTGCCGCTGCCGTTCGGNCCGACGACGACGGTGACGCCCGNCTCGACGTCGAGGACGGCCAGNTCGGCGAACGACTTGAAGCCCTTGATGGTGAGCCGCTTGAGGAACACCCCGGCTACCNCTCGCCGCCGTCTGCAGCGCGCCCCGGGACGCGGGCCGAGACGCTAATCACAGGCCTGTCATTTGCCACGCCCCCACCATAGGCGCTCGAGCCGCGTCAGGCGCAGCGCATCAGACCTGCGTGTCGCAGTAGTACGTCCAGCGGTTCTTGTACTTGGTCCGAAGGATCGGCGCCCGGCTGCGAGGGCTGAGGTCACCGACCCGCCCGTAGACGGACAGGTGNTGCTGGTAGATGCCCGGTTCGCCGAAGATGTCGAGGAACGGCCGATCCTCGAGGTTCGTTCCCCGGTACTTGACGGCGTTGTGGAGGATCTCGACGATCGCCCGATAGAGCCGCCGGACCTCCTGACTGGAGAGCGAGTCGCTCCGTCGATCNTGCCGGAGCCCTGCGGCGAAGAGGATCTCGTCGCTGTAGACGTCGCCGATGCCGACGATGAAGGAGTCGTCGCACAGNAGGTCCTTGANCAACGCGTTGCGNCTGAGCACCCGGCCGGCGAAGTCCGTCCAGGAGATCGGCTCGCCGATCGGGTCNAGGCCCAGGCGGTCGAACTCGGGCAACTCCTCGAAGATCGTCTCGGCCGACACCACGCGCACCTGCGAANCACCGGCCGGATCGATCAGGCGCAGNTGTCCGCCCTGGGTGAACGTGATCNCCAACTCGGTGCCCGGTTGCGTGGCCTCCTTCGTGCGTTGTCGACGGAGCAGNGCTCCGGGACCGAGGCGGATCACGAGGTANTGGTCCTCGATCTCGATGCAGAGGTGGAGNCCGGCGCGTCGAACCGAGNCCACCTTGCGACCTTCGAGTTGGCTGGTGAACTGCTTGCGGTTCCGGTAGCCCTCCAGCACGGCCATCGACTCCGCCTTGGCCNACTTGATCTTTCGTCCGGAGAGATCGCGGTCGAGGTCGCGTCGGAAGATCTCGATCTCGGGTAGTTCCAGCGCAATAGTCATTGATCGCTCCCTGATTCGGCCACAACAGCCGGTTCCTGTTCGTTCGGTTCGAGGGCTGCAGGGTCGTCGAGTCCCTTGAGTTCGGTCCATGCGAGGTGGGCGGCAGCCTGTTCGGCCCGCTTCTTGGAGGTGCCGGTGCCTGGCCCATAGGACCTGCCGTCGATCTCGACCACGGCATGGAAGCGCCGGTCGTGGTCGGGGCCCTCGGAGGTCAGCGCGTAGTTCGGCGAGGAGCCGAAGTGGCGCGCGACGAGTTCCTGGAGCCGGGTCTTGTGGTCGTGGACGCCAGGATCCTCGGCGGCCCGGTCGATGGCGGTGTCGAGGAGATCGTCGACCACGGCAAAAGCCGGTCCTTGACCACCGTCGAGGAAGACGGCACCGATCACCGCCTCCATGGCATCGGACAAGATGGACTCCTTGTCGTCCCCGCCCGACGCTGCCTCGCCCCGGCCGAGCCGGAGCGCACCACCGAGGTCAATGCGCCGGGCGACCTCGGCCAACGCGTCAGCGCTGACGACGCCCGCACGGATCTTGGCCAACTGGCCCTCGGGGAGACCGGGGTGCACGCGGTAGAGCCGGGTGGCGACGGCGAGCCCCAGGACGGCGTCGCCCAGAAACTCGAGACGCTCGTTGGATTCGCCCCCCTGCTCGGCACACCAGGAACGATGCGTCAGCGCCTCGACCAGCAGGTCGGGGTCGGCGAACCGGTGTCCGAGGCAATCGGCGATGACCTGCGCTCCCGTGGTTGCGGGATCAGCCGAGGAGGGACGAGACATAGTCGACCGCGTCACGCACGGTCTTGAGGTCTTCGAGGACCTCGTCCTCTATGCGGAAGCCGACCGAACGCTCGGCCAGTTCTTCCTCGATGGCCTCGACCAACTCGATCAGTGCCAGCGAGTCGGCGTTGAGGTCGTCGGCGAAGGAGTCGCCCTCGCCGATCTCGGATGGCTCGATCTCGAGGATGTCGGCCAGCCGGTCACGGACCAGGGCGAGCACCTCGTCACGTCCGATCGGGTTACCTTCGACATGGGTTTCGGCAGGCACGGGACTCCTCGGGGACTTCGGGGCGGACGGTGGCGATTCCTGGGGACAGAACACCGTACGCAAGCGGTGTGACGACGGATTCTACCGGATGGGCTTTCGGATCAGGAGGTCGCAACAGTGGCCGAAAGAAACTGAAAAGTACCCGAACGACCCTGCGATGGACTCATTCGACGGTCGCTTCGGCAACGGCCTCTGTGAGGTGCCCCACCACATCGGCCTCCACCATCTCCGCGGCGGCCCGCACGGCGTTCTCGACGGCGAGGGACCGGGACGATCCGTGGCTGATCATGCAGACGCCCCTCACGCCGAGGAGCATGGCCCCGCCGTAGGTGTCGGGGTGGAACTGTCGATAGAGCGTGTCGAGTTCGGGACCCAGCGTCTGCGCCGCAGCGGCGGCCTCGGGACGCTCACCGAGGCTGGTGAACAGGGCGGTCATGAGCGACTTCATCGCACCCTCGAGGGTCTTGAGGGCCACATTCCCCGTGAACCCGTCGGTCACGACCACGTCGACGGCGTCGGTGAGCAGGTCGCGGCCCTCGACGTTGCCGATGAACGAGGCGCCAGTCCAGGAGGCATCCGCAAGGGCCGCGTGGGCCTCCTTGACGAATGGGCTGCCCTTGCCCGGCTCCTCGCCGATCGACAGGAGTGCAACCCTCGGCACGTCGACCCCCAGCCGATCACGGGAGAAGACCGCTCCCATCTGTCCGAACTGGACGAGCCAGGACGGACTGCACTCCGAATTGGCGCCAGCGTCGAGGAGGACGGTCGGGGTGGTGCCCGGCGACGGCAGCAGCGTGGCAATGGCAGGACGGCTGACCCCCTTGATGCGGCCCATGCGCAGGAGGGCACTTGCCATGGTGGCCCCGGTGTTGCCGGCGCTCACCATCGCGGAGGCGGCACCGTCGCGGACCGCCTCGGCCGCACGGACCAGTGACGAGTCCTTCATCTTCCGGACGCTGGAGCCCGGGTCGGCATCCATGGCGATGACCTGGGAGGCGGGCAACACCTCGAGGCCACCGGTGTCGATCAGGTCCTCGGGGCGACCAACGAGGACGACGGGGATGCCGTATTCCTCGTGGGCACGCAGCGCGCCGGCGACGATCTCGTCCGGAGCGAAGTCGCCACCCATCGCGTCGACGGCGACGGGAAGGGAGAGGCTCATTGGTGCATTGTGTCGCATCGCCGGTCATCGCCCGGCCATGTGGACGAGCCGTGTGCGTCAGTCGACTTCGATGGCCTGACGGCCGCCGTACCAGCCACAGTTCCCGCACACGCGGTGGGGACGGCGGACCTCGCCGCAGCGGGGGCAGGTGCTACGCGACGAGGGGTGCAGGACCCAGTTGGCGGCCCGGCGGCTACGGCCCTTGGCCTTGGATGTCTTCTTCTTGGGAACGGCCATCGTGAACTCGCGGTGGTTGGGGCGTTCGGAGAAATCATCGCCGCTGGATGGAGCATGGTGCCCGGCCCGGCGACCCGCAAAGGCTAGCGGGCACTCGGCCGAACCGGCACCGGGCGATCAGCCATCGTCGCCCGGTTCGCGCAGGACGTCGAGCGCCGCCCAGCGCGGATCCCGCTCCGGTTCGACAGCACCGTCCCCGGGCTCTGCGACCTCTTCCGATACGGCCGGGAAGCGCTCGGGATCCGGTCCGGAGCAGTCCTCGCCGCACAACGGTGAAATCGGCAGGGCCAGGAGTACGGCATCGCGGGCGACCACTTCGAGGTCGACGAGAAGCTCTCCGGCGTCAGACTCGAGCGGGTAGGTGTCTCCGGCATCGCCTTCACCTGGCCACAGAGGGTCCTCGGCCCGGAAGACCTCGCGCACCTCGGCCCGGAGGTGGCCATTCACCGGTTCGAGGCAGCGTCGACACTCCCCCGTCCAGTCGACGTCGACCGTGCCGGAGGCCACGATGTCCGTTCCGCTCGCCCCCACCTCGAAGTCGAGGACGACCTCGTCGCCATCGACGCCGACATTGCCGATGCGCAGGCCGTCCAGGACCGCAGTCGCCCGCACCACCCGTGGGGCCGCATCCCGGCGTCGCAACAGGGCGACGGGTACCCGAAGGCCCCCGGTCATGGTCCGGGAGGCGGGAAGGTCACTCGCTCGGCTCGTCGTCGTCCTGGTCGAAGAACGACGAACTGGACCTCGGGCGCTGGGCCTCCTCGGTGGCCACCTGTGCAGCCTGCTCGACCACCTCGGCCTGCTGGCGACGCTCGCGGTCGAGCACCGTCTCCTGGAGCTTCTGCCGGCCCGTCGCGATGGTGTCGCGGGCATCGGTCAGCGATGCCTCGAAGGTCGCCAACTTCTGGTCGCAGTAGTCCTCGGTCTCGCGCCGCATCCGCCGTGTCTCCTCCCGGGCCATCTCTACGAGTTGGCGGGCCCGTTGCTCGGCCGTGCGGACGACCTCGGTGCGCTGAACCAGGCGCTCGGCCTGGGACCGTGCCATCTCAAGGATCTCGTCGCCCTCGCGCCGCACCTTGGCGAGGAACTCCTCGCGTTCCTTGAGCAGCCACCGTGCCGCCCGGAGGTCGTCGGGGAGGCGGGCGATGGCCTCGTCGAGCATCTCGAGGAGGTCTTCCTTGTTGATCATCGAGGATGCCGAGAGCGGCATCGGTCGAGCCGAGGCGACGACCTCGCGTGCCTGGCGCAGGATGCCCTCGACCTGCGGCGGGTGGTACGGGTCGGGCGTCGGCACCGAAGGGGCGGAGGGGCCTGCGGGGATCGGAGGAGGCAGTCCGGGGTCGGGCATGTCGGTCACCGGTCGGTGCCCCCGATCTTCTCGTCGAGCCGCAGCAAGACCGGCGCCGGGACCATCTCGGACACGTCGCCGCCGAAACGGGCGACTTCGCGGATCAGCCCGGAGGCCAGGAACGAGCGCCGGGAGGCAGTCGGCAGGAACATGGTGTGTACCCCGGAGATGACGAGGTTCGTCTGGGCCATCTGCAACTCGGACTCGAAGTCGGAGACCGCTCGCAGGCCCTTGACGATGAAGTCGGCCTCGACCTGTTGCGCCAGATTGACGACGAGGCCGTCGAACATCGTGGTGCGGACGTTGTCGAGATGGGCGAAGCACTCGTCGAGCAACTCCATGCGCTCCTCGAGGGTGAACAGTCCGCCACCCTTCGAGGGGTTCATGAGGGTGCCGACCACGACCTCGTCGAACAACCGGGCGGCGGTCTCGATGAGTTCAACATGCCCGTTGTGAACGGGGTCGAATGAACCGGGATACAGGACTCGGGTCACGGGGGGGAACTCCCAGGGTCTCCGTCTTCGGGCGAGAGCAGCGTCACCACGGTACCCGCATACCGCCGCACCCTCTCGACATGCCAGCCGAGCGCCTGCTCGAGCCCACGGTCGGACTCCACGACGACCAGGCCGGCGTCGAGTCCAGCCAGGAGTGCCGGCCAGTCGTCAAAGGAGTACGGCGGGTCGAGGAGGGCCAGATCCCACGGGCCGGAGTTGGCGACCAACCATGTCCGGGCATCGGCGACGACGACCTCTGCCCGGTCCGAGAAGCCACAGGTGGCGAGGTTCACCTCGATGAGATCGGCGTGGGAGCGCGAGTGTTCGACGAACACCGCACGTGCTGCGCCACGCGACAACGCCTCGATCCCGAGGGCACCCGTTCCTGCGAACAGGTCGAGCACGGAGGCCCCGACGACGGCGCCCCGGCTGTGGAGGGCATTGAACACCGCTTCCCGTACCCGGTCACCGGTGGGACGGATTCCGTCGCCATGGGGAGCGGCCAACCGGAGGCCACGTGCGGATCCGGCCACGACGCGCATGACTCAAGTATGGGCCGTGCGCCGGGATTCGGCGCCCAGGTGGTACAGGTGACTACCCTCGCCTCCATGCGGGCACCAACCACGATCATCTGCGTCGACTGCGGGGGAACCTGTCACCTGCTGGCCCACCCCGAGGTGGAGTTCGAGCCCGGCGACCCCGTGGCCTACCGGTGCGCCGACTGCATGGACCGGTGGGACATCGTCATGCCCGACCACGATGACGAGGGCGGCGCACCCGACTGAGGCGTGTCGGGGGGTCAGGACTGCGGGTCCCTCCACATGAGGGGGATCGTCGGTCCGTCGACGATCGTCACCTCGCCCGCGACCGAGAAGCCGTGCCGCTCGTACAACGGCACGTTGGCCGGGTCGCTCGACTCGAGGTAGGCGGGAACGCCCTCAGCGTCGCAGCGATCGGTCACAGCGGCGATGAGCGTCGACGCCAGCCCCCTGCCCCGACCCTCGGGGCGGGTGCCCACGAACGCCAGGTACCAGTGCGGGGTACGGGGGTGGGCCTCGAGCAGCGGCTGCATTGCCACGAACTTCGCCAGCGCCTGCTCCTCACCGAGCAGCGACATGGTCGCCGCGACGACGCCCCCGAAGTCGGGTCCGGGATCGTCGGGCCCCTGGGGCGGCACCCACACGGCCGCCGAGGCGCAACCGTCGACCATCAGGACCTCGTCGATCCCGATGCCGCCCGCCAGGCGGGCGGCAAAGAACATGGTGAGCATCGCCGGCCGGGCACTCGGATCCTCGTAGAGGAAGGACAGGATCGGGTCCTGCGTGAACGCCACGGCCAGAGTGGCGGCCACGTCGGGATGGTCGATGGGCTCGACGGCGTTCATGGTCACGACTTCAAGAGATAGTCCACTTCGTCACCTCCCAGCAACAGGGCCATCTCATCGGCCAGCGCCGGGTGCCCGTCGAGGCCGTCGCCATCGCCCACCAGTTCAATGGCCACATCGCGTGCGACCTCCACCCACTCGCGGTCACGGCGCAACGAGGCCAACCGCAGGTCGTTCCGACCCTTCTGCCGCTCGCCCATGATCGTGCCCTCGCCTCGCAGGTCCAGGTCGACCTCGGCGAGTTCGAAGCCGTCGGTGGTCCGTACCAGCGCCTTCAAGCGCTCCTCGGAGTCGGGCGTGACTGCCTCGCCCACCAGCAGGCAGCGGCTCTCGTCCGCTCCCCGGCCGACGCGACCTCGCAGCTGGTGGAGTTGGGCGATGCCGAAGCGGGAGGCGTCGAGGACCACCATGACCGTGGCGTTAGGAACGTCGACGCCCACCTCGATCACCGTCGTCGCCACCAGCACGTCGAGGGCCCCCGACCGGAAGAGGCGCATGGTCTCCTCCTTCTCGGCGGGGCCGACCCTTCCGTGGAGCAGGCCGACCCGCAGGTCGGACAGGACGCCACCGGTCAGCGCCCCGTGCGTCTCCTCGGCCGACCTCACCTCCAGCGCCTCGGACTCCTCGATGAGCGGGCAGACCACATACGCCTGGTGGCCGGCGGCCACCTCGTCGCGCACGATCGACCACACGCTCGCCCCATCATCCTCGTCGTCGACGAGCCAGTCGGTCCGGATCGGGATGCGGCCGGGTGGCATCTCGTCGATGACCGAGACATCAAGGTCCCCGTAGACCGTCATGGCCGCCGTGCGCGGGATCGGCGTGGCGGTCATCACGAGGACGTCGGGGATGGCGGCCCCGTCGCCCTCGTCAGTCCCGTCGCCCTCATCGGCCTTGTCCCGCAGGGCAGCCCGTTGTTCGACACCGAAGCGGTGCTGCTCGTCGATGACGACGACGCCAAGAGAATGGAAACCGACCCCCTCCTGGATCAGGGCGTGGGTACCGATCAGGATGTCGACGCCGCCATCCCCGAGCCCCTCGACGATCCGCCGCCGCTCGGCAGCGGTGGTGCGGCTGGTCAACAGTTCGACCCGGAGGGGCCTCTCGCCCATCAGCGTGGCGGTGTCGGCAACTACGAGGTCCTCCAGCAGGTCGGAGATGCCCAGGTAGTGCTGCTCCGCAAGCACCGCCGTGGGCACCATGAGCGCCCCCTGGTGCCCGCCCTGGATCGCCACCAGCAGGGCACTCACGGCCACGACCGTCTTGCCGGAGCCGACGTCTCCCTGGAGAAGCCGGTGCATCGGCGAGGGCCGAGCCAGGTCGACGAGAATCTCGTCGATCGTCCGCGTCTGGGCTGCGGTCAGCGGGAAGCCGAGCCGATCGTGGAAGGCCCCGACCAGGTCGATGCCGTCGCTGCCCGTCGTACACACGTGGGTGATCCCCCGGGCGCTGCGCTCGAGGTGGACCTTGCGGCGCACCAGTTCGAGCTGGATCCGCAGCANCTCGTCGAACACCAGGCGGCGNCGGGCCTCGNCGACCTCCTGCATGGACTCGGGNCGGTGGATCCCCCCGTAGGCCGTGGACCGGTCCACCAGCCGGAAACGCTCGCGCANCCCTTCGGGCAACGGGTCGTCGAAGCCGCGCTTCATCATCACCCGGCGGAGTGCCTCGCCGACGAGCCCGTCGAGGTCCCAGCTCTGGAGGCCGGAAGACTCGGACTGCGGGTAGACGGCGACGATCCGCCCCGTGCGGTCGCCGACAAGGTCGACGACCGGATTTGTCATCTGGAGCCTGTCGCGGTAGCGGTCCATCCTGCCGAAGACCACCGCCTCTGTGCCCTCGCTCAACTGGCGCTCCCTCCAGGGCTGGTTGAAGAAGGNGAGGGTGAGCGATCCCGTGCCGTCGGTGACCCGGACCTCGACCAGCGACCGGCCGTTGCGGGTCCGGCGCTCGGACACCTTGGCGACGCGGGCGAGCACCATGCCCTCCTCGCCGACGNCCAACGCCTCGATCGTGGCCTCACGGGTGCGGTCGAGGTACCGGCGCGGGTAGTACGAGACCAGGTCGAGGACCGTCCGGACGTCGACCTTCGCCAGAGCCGCCGCCTTCTTGTTGCCCACTCCCTTGAGNTCGGTGACCGGCCGGTCGGCCAGTTCCCGGAGCGTGACGCCCCCCGGGTCCGGGTCGCTCGGCACTCCCTACTCGATGCCCACGAAATAGGGGTACAGGGGCTGGCCTCCCTCGTGGACCTCGACCTCGACGTGTGGGTGCGACTCCTTGACGTGTGCGACGACCCGGGCCGTGGTGAACTCGTCGGCGTCGTCGCCGGCGATGAGGGTGATGATCTCGTGGTCGCCGTCGAGCAGTTCGTCGAGCAGTCGGNTCGTCGCCTCGAGCAGCGAGCCGGCAATGACGCGCACCTTCCCGCCGGAGAGTCCGAGGTGGTCGCCGGTGGCGATGTCGCCGGCTTCGCTCCCGCTGTCGCGCACCGCCACCGTGACTTCGGCCGCCACGACGGTGGCCGCCGCCTCGCCCATAAGGCTGAGGTTGGCATCGGCGGTGCCCTCGGGGTCGTACTCGAGCAGCGAAGAGAACCCCTCGGTGATGCTCTTCGTGCGGACGACCCGGACGGTCTTGTCGGTCTGCGCGTCGACCTGCTCGGCGACGGCGACGATGTTGCCGTTGTTGGGGAGGATGACGACGTGCCCGGCGGGAACGGCCTCGACCGCGGCCAGCAGGTCGGCGGTCGACGGGTTCATCGACTGGCCTCCGGCCACCACCCGGTGGACACCGAGCGACCGGAAGATCTCGACGATCCCCGGTCCGTTGGCCACCGCCACGACGGCACAGGACACCGGTTCACCCTCGGGCTCGTCGCCGCCGATCTGCTCGCGCACCCANGCCTGTTCCTCGGCCTCCTCGAGCAGGTCGGAGATGCGGATCCGGTGGGGNCGCCCGACGGCGATGCCGGCCTCGACGGCTGCGCCGATGTCGTCCGTGTGGACGTGGCAGTTCCAGACGCCGTCACCGCCGACGACGACNACCGAATCGCCGAGTTCTCCCCAGGCGTCCTTGAAGCCCGGCACGGTGTCGTCCGCTGCGTCGAGGAAGAACATGACCTCGTAGCGGCCGCCGTCGAGTCCGAGGCCGGCGGCCTCACGGTCGACGGCCAACGGGGCGGCAGCCATCGAAACCTCGGGCGGCTCGGGCAGCGGCCGGCCATCGGCGACGGTCAGGAAGGCATCGAGGAAGAGCACGTAGCCGCTGGCGCCGGCGTCGACGACGCCCGCTTCGGCCAGGATGGGCAACAGGTCGGGTGTCCGGGCCAGCGAGTCACCGGCCCGTTCCCGGGCCGCCTCAGCGACCGACAGCAGATCGGCATCCATGTCGGCGGCGACCACCGCCGCCTCGGACGACTCGCGGACCACCGTGAGGATCGTGCCCTCGACCGGCTGTCCGACGGCGCCGTAGGCCGCCTCGGAGGCGGCGGCCAGTCCGTCAGCGAGGACACGACCGTCGATGTGGCCGGCTTCGCCCACCACGCCGCACAGTGCGCGCAGNACCTGGGACAGGATCACGCCCGAGTTGCCCCGCGCCCCCATGAGCGAGCCGTGGGCCACGGCGCCGGTCACCGCTCCCAGGTCGTCGNNCGGGGCCTCGAGNTCCTCGAGNGCCGAGACCGCCGCCTGGGCGGTCATGGACATGTTCGTGCCGGTGTCGCCGTCAGGCACCGGGTACACGTTGAGGAGGTTGAGCACCTCCCGGTGGTCGACCAGTGCGTCGCGGAAGCCGATCACGACGGCCCGCAGGCCGACGGCATCCAGGTGGGTTGCTACGGTCACGCAGCGAGCGTAGCCATCCCCCGCAGGGCGCTCGCGGCCCCACCGGATCGCACGATCGACGATCGGGGCCAGGTCCCCGGATCCGAGGGTTGGAGCCCCCCGGGGGGTGGCCGTAGCCTTGCGGAGTTCCCACGGGCGGGCACCATCGCTGCCCGATCCGACCATCGAAGGATTCAGGACCGAAATGGCCTCCGTCTGTGAGATCTGTGGCAAGAAGCCCTGGTTCGGCAAGAAGTTGAGTCACTCCCACCGTCGGACGAACCGGCGCTGGAACCCCAATATCCAGAGGGTCCGCGCCGTCGTCGGCTCGACCACGAAGCGAGTCAACGTCTGCACCGGCTGCCTCAAGGCCGGCAAGGTTCAAAAGGCCGCCCACTAGGGCCTCGACCAGGTTCGACGGGGGGGACCGGACATGCAGGGAGTCATCAAGGCGTACGACCCCGGAACCCGCGACGGCGTCGTGGTCCGCGAGACCGACTTCGCCGAGTTCGACCTGGCGGAAGACGCGCTCGAGGGCTCCATCTTCCGAATGCTGCGCCCCGGTCAGCGGGTGCTGTTCGAACTCGACGGCGACGAGCGGGCGACCGGCCTCTCGATCGGCTCCGAGGTCGACATGGGAACCCCCGACATCCACTGACCCCCGACCGGCTCGCGATGCCGGCCCTTCGGCTGTCGCACCTATCACACCGCTCCATCTCCTCCCTACCGTGCCCGGTGGTGTAGCAAATTGGGGCATGAGTGCCACGACCTCCAACCAGATCCTGGTCGAATGGGTCGACCACTGGACCGAAGTCCTCGGTCCCGACACGGTGCACTGGTGTGACGGNACCGAGGCGGAGTACGACGCCCTTGCCGCCGGCATGGTCGCCTCCGGCACGTTCCGCCGCCTGAACGACGACCTACGGCCCAACAGCTACCTCGCCCTCTCCGATCCCGAAGACGTGGCACGCGTCGAGGACCGGACCTTCATCGCCACCAAGGATCCGCTCGACGCGGGGCCCACCAACAACTGGCGCGACCCCTACGAGCTCAAGGCGGAGATGACCGGGCACTTCCAGGGCGCCATGGCCGGCCGCACGATGTACGTGGTGCCGTTCAGCATGGGGCCGCTGGGCTCCCCCATCGCCCACATCGGCATCCAGTTGACCGACTCGCCCTATGTCGTGGCCGGNATGCGCANGATGACCCGCATGGGCCGGCCGGTCCTCNAAGTGCTCGGTCAGGGAGACTTCGTNCCCTGCGTCCACTCGGTCGGCGCCCCTCTCGTCGACGGCGCCGAGGACGTGTCATGGCCGTGCAATCCGGACCACCGGTACATCGCCCACTTCCCCAAGACCCGTGAGATCTGGTCATACGGATCCGGCTACGGAGGAAATGCGCTTCTGGGCAAGAAGTGCTTCGCCCTGCGCATCGCCTCGACGATGGCCCACGAGGACGGCTGGCTGGCCGAGCACATGCTCNTCCTGGCCGTGACCCCGCCCGGGGGCGAGCGCCGGTACGTGGCCGCCGCCTTCCCGTCGGCCTGCGGCAAGACCAACATGGCGATGATGGTCCCGACCCTGCCGGGCTGGACCGTCGAGACGATCGGCGACGACATCGCCTGGATGAAGTTCNGCGACGACGGCCGCCTCTATGCGATCAACCCCGAGGCAGGATTCTTCGGCGTGGCCCCGGGCACGTCCGAGGCCTCCAACCACAACGCCATGGCCACGCTCCACGCCAACGCCATCTTCACCAACGTGGCCCGGACCGACGACGGCGACGTGTGGTGGGAGGGCATGACCGACGAGCCACCGGAGCACCTCACCGACTGGCGGGGCGACCCATGGACGCCCGACAACGGGTCAAAGGCCGCCCACCCGAACGCCCGCTTCACGGTGTCCGCTGCGCAGTGCCCGTCCATCGCCCCCGAGTGGGAGGATCCGGCCGGCGTACCAATATCGGCGATCCTGTTCGGCGGACGCCGGGCCACCAACGTGCCACTCGTAACCGAGGCNCGCGACTGGNCCCACGGCGTCTTCCTGGGCTCGATCATGAGCTCCGAGAAGACCGCTGCCGCCTCCGGCCAGACGGGCACGGTGCGCTTCGACCCGTTCGCCATGCTCCCCTTTACGGGNTACAACGTCGGCGACTACTTCGCCCACTGGCTCGAGATCGGTGCACGTGCCGACGCCGACAGGCTTCCGAAGCTGTTCTGGGTCAACTGGTTCCGCCGGGACGGGGACCGCTCATTCCTGTGGCCCGGGTTCGGCGAGAACTGCCGGGTGCTCGACTGGGTGCTCCGGCGAGTCGAAGGAACCGGCGACGCCGTCGAGACTCCGATCGGACTGGTGCCGACCATCGACGCCATCGACCGCACGGGCATCGACGTGGACGATGCCGCCATGGAACAACTCCTCGACGTCAACCAGGTGGCCTGGGAGGCCGAGTTGGCCATGATCGAGGAGCACTACGCCGCGGTTGGCGAGCGCCTGCCCGTGGAACTGCGTCGCCAACTCGACGACCTGCGGGACCGCCTCCAAGCCTGAGCCGTGGATGCCCGACGCCGGCCGGGCGGTCAGCCCAGGACCATCGCCCGGATGCCGAGCCCCATGATCCAGAGGCCCACGCCTCCATAGAGCAGGTGGACCCGGTCGCCCAATTGACGCCGGTAGCCCCAGGCGACTCCGGCGGACAGCAGTGCGGTGGCGCCGTAGAAGAGGTGGAAGGCGTCGGCGTCGATGCCCGCGCCCATCGCCACGGAGGCACCGACCCAGGCCTGGGCCAGCACGGCGACCTGGGCGATGCCGGTCAGCACCCAGAGCAGGCGGCCTCGCAGTGCCGTCACCCGATGGGCGGCCAGGGCCCACGCACCGACGAGGCCGTTGCCGAACACGATCACCCACGCCAGCGTCGTGTGGAAGTCCCTCATGGCGCCATTGTGCCCGCTCGCTGACGGATGCTCAGTCCAGCAGCACGCCGGTCCGGAAGGGCTCGCCCTTACGGGGTGCATCGGGATCGACGAACCACTCCGCACCGAATGCCGACGTGAAGCGCTCTATCGGCATCGAGAGGAAGAACGAGTCGGGCGAGATCTGGCTGGCGTGNGCGGCGATGGCTGCGAGCTTGCGCTCCACGACGCCCCGGACATCGACGGCGTGGGTGATCTCGTCGGCCGGCGTGCCGAAGGCTTCCTGCTCGGCGCGTTCGCGTCGCTCCTCAAGGCTGGCGGCGGCCATGCCGTCGAGGTCACCGGTAGCGATCGCCTCCTCGATGGACCGGCGGATGGAATCCCGGTTCAGGGTCACCCATCGGAGGCGTCCGATNCCGGCCTGTTCGGCCCAACGGGTGCCGACACGGTGGACCTGGATGTGGTCCGGGTGGCCATAGCCGCCGTCCGGGTCGTAGACGACCGCCAGGTCGACGTGTTCGTCGGCGAGCAACTCCCCGAGCCGTGCCGCCGCCTCGTCGACGTCTGCCTGCCAGAAGCAGCCTGGGTGCTCGTTGGTGGCCTCGCCCGCCATGCCGCTGTCGCGGTAGCCGAGGTACTCGACCCGGGCGGCGCCGAGGATCGCTGCAGCTTCGGCCACCTCGGTGGCACGTCGGTCCCCGAGTGCCTCGCCCTCGGCGAGGACACCGTCGACGGGCTCGCCCTCCTCGCCGTTGGTGGCCACCACGAGCACGACTCGGTGTCCCTGGTCTGCGAGGAGGGCCATCGTGCCGCCGGTGGCGAGCGCCTCGTCGTCGGGGTGGGCGTGAAAGAAGACGGCGGTGGCCATGGGTGCTCCTCCTCAAACCTGGCCGGGACTCAGGCGACTGCGCCCGAGGCACGCAGCGCAGCCACCTCGTCGTCGTCGAAACCGGCCTCGGACAGNACCTCGTCGGTGTGCTGGCCNGCGTGCGCCGGCGGTCGCCGGACCTCACCCGGGGTGCGGCTGAGGCGCGGTGCCGGGCCCGGCTGGGTGATTCCGCCCACGTCGATGAAGGTCCCCCGGGCCACGTTGTGCGGGTGTCGGATGGCCTCGTCGACGGTGAGCACCGGGGCGTAGCAGACGTCGCTGCCCTCGAGGATGGCGTCCCACTCGTCCCGGGTCTTCATCCGGACGACGGCGGCGATCTCCGCGCTGAGTTCGGGCCAGAGGTCCCGGTCGTTCTGCTTGCCNAACCGTTCGGCATCCAGCCCGAGTTTGTCGAGCAGTTCGGCATAGAACTGCGGCTCGATCGACCCGAGCGAGATCCATCCGCCGTCGGCGCACTCGTACACGTCGTAGAAGTGGGCGCCGGTGTCGAGCAGGTTGGTGCCGCGCTCAGGAGAATGGAAGCCGGAGGCGAGCATCCCGTGGATGAAGCTCATGAGGCTGGCGGCCCCGTCGACCATGGCGGCATCGACGACCTGGCCCTTCCCCGAGTTCCGAGCCTCGAGGAGGGCGCAGACCATGCCGTAGGCGAGGTACATGCCACCGCCCCCGAAGTCGCCGACGAGGTTCATGGGCGGCACGGGGCCGGAGTCACTGCGTCCGATGTGGGCGAGCACGCCGGCGAGGGCGATGTAGTTGATGTCGTGGCCGGCCATCGACGAATAGGGGCCGTCCTGGCCCCAACCGGTCATGCGTCCATAGACGATNGCCGGGTTCCGGGCGAGGCAGTCATCGGGGCCGACCCCGAGCCGCTCGGCCACACCGGGCCGGAAGCCCTCGAAGACCATGCCCGCTCCCTCGACGAGGCGCAACACGGTCTCGACGCCCTCAGGCGACTTGAGGTCGACGCCGATGCTGCGCCGACCGCGGCCGTTGACGTTTCCGGGCGGGCGGGCGGGGTCGCCTCCGCGCACCGCCGCTGCACGGTCGACCTGAATCACCTCAGCGCCCTGGTCGGCCAGCATCATCCCGCAGAACGGACCCGGTCCGATCCCGGCCAGTTCGATGACACGTACCCCGTCGAGTGCTCCCATGGTGCTTCCCTTCGTCAGTTCACGNGCGCCACGTCGGCGCGGAGTGCGTGTTCGGTGATCGCCGCCGCCAGGTGCGGCCAGGACCCCGGTGGCAGGTCGTGGCCCCAGCCTTCGACCACGACGAAGTCGGCGCCTGGGATCATCTCCGCGGTGTGCTCGCCGCCGCCCACGGGAATGAGCGTGTCCGCGCTGCCATGGACGACCCGGCTGGACACCGTGATCGTGGCGAGCTGGGCGTCGCGGTTGCCGGAGGCGACGACGGCCCCCCACAGGCGCTCGAAGGCCCCGCGCGGTTGGAGCGCCCGTTCCGTGTAGGCGGCGTACAGGGCCCGGATGTAACCCTCGTCGTACCACGCCGTGCTGCACCAGAGGCGGTTGTCGACGACCTCCTTCTCGGTGCGGGCGGAGGGGTCGTCGGGAGCCTCGGCCATCATCGCCTCGATGACCTCGCCGCTGGGGCGACCGAAGTCGCGGTTGCCGGTGTTGGATGCCATCGACACCATGCTGCGGCACCGGTCGGGGTGCCCGGCGGCGACGGTCTGTACGATCATGCCGCCGAGCGACATGCCAACGAAGTGGGCGTCGACGGTGCCGAGGTGGTCGAGGAGGGCGACGGCGTCGGCGGCCATGTCAGAGAGCGTGTAGGCGGTTCCGTCTGGCAGGCAGGTCGAAAGGCCGCTGTCACGGTTGTCGAAGCGCACCACGTGGAAGCCCTCGTCGACGAGCAGGTCGCAGAACCCGGGCGGCCAGGCCAGGAGTTGGCTGCCGAGGCCGTGTACCAGGACGATCGTGGGGTCGGCCGGGTCTCCGTGCTGTTCGTAGCAGCAGTCGATCCCGGTGGTGAGCGTCGCGGTCGGCACCCCGCCATCATCCGACGCGGGACGGCCCGGAGGCAATGCCGGGGACTACCGTCGCGTCCGTGTCCGACATTCGTGACCAGAGCTTCGACGAGTTCGACGCCCTCGCGCTCTACGCCCTGCTGCGACTGCGGGTCGACGTGTTCGTCGTGGAGCAGGAGTGCCCCTACCCGGAACTCGACGGCCGCGACCTCGAACCGACCACNCGCCACGTCTGGATCGACGAGGGAGGCATGCCCGTCGCCTGCCTGCGGTTGCTCGCCGAGCCGGACGGCTCGCACCGGATCAGCCGGGTGGCGACGGCCGNCGACCAGCGGCATCAGGGCCTGGCGGGCCTGCTCGTCGACCACGTGATGGCAACGACGCCGGGCCGGCTGGTGCTCGACGCCCAGACGTACCTCGAGCCCTGGTACGTCGAGCACGGCTTCGCCCGGACCGGCGATGAGTTCACCGATGACGGCATCCCCCACGTCCCGATGGAGCGGGGCTAGTCCCAGCCGAGTTCGGTGAGGCGATCGTCGTCGATACCGAAGTGGTGGGCCACCTCGTGGACGACGGTGACGAGCACCTCCTCGCGCAGGTCGTCCTCGTCCTCGCAGAACTCGCAGAGGGCCAGNCGGTAGAGGTGGATCGAGTCGGGCATGGTGAACCCGCCGGTGCCGTACTCGTCGCGCTCGGTGAGCGGCACGCCCTCGTAGAGCCCGAGGAGGTCGGGCGGGTCTCCCCGGTCGGCGACCAGCACCACCACGTTGTCCATGAGGCCGCCCAGGTCCGGTGGCAGGGNGTCAAGGGCCTCTGCCACGAGGANCTCGAAGCGCCTCGGCGAGAGCGATTCCATGCAGCCGATCGTAGATGCGGCTCTGCCGTACGCGGCGCGCGGGGCCGGGGAACGCTGTCGCGCCCCGTGGGTAGGGTGCGGCCCGTGTCCGCGACCGACCCACTATTCGACGCAGAGCCCGACGACCACGCCGATGCCGACGGNCTCCTGGCCGGGCTCAACGACGAGCAACTCCACGCCGTCACCACCGATGCCCTGCCGCTGGCGATCAAGGCAGGCGCCGGGTCCGGCAAGACCCGGGTACTCACCCGGCGCATCGCCTGGCGCTCGCTGACCGGTCGCAACGATCCCCNACGCGTGCTGGCCCTCACCTTCACCCGAAAGGCCGCCAGCCAGTTGCGGTCCCNGCTGCGCGTCCTGGGCCTGCGCGACCAGGTGGCCGCCGGCACCTTCCACTCGGTTGCCTACGCCCAACTGCGCACCTACTGGCGTGAGCGCGACCAGCGCGAGCCCGACCTGCTCAACCGCAAGTTCGGCTTCATCACCCCACTGCTCCCCCGCGACCGGCGCAGCACCGACGTCCTCGACGTCGTCAGCGAGATCGAGTGGGCCAAGGCTCGGCGCATCCCACCCGAGGCGTACGCCGGTCGGGCCGAGGCACTCGGACGCACCCCGCCGATGGCTCCCTCGACCATCGGCCGGATCTACCGCGAGTACGAGGACCTCAAGGCCGAGAAGCGGATGGTCGACTTCGATGACCTGCTCGACCATTGCGCCAGGGCCCTCCGTGGCGACCGAGCCTTCGGCGACGCCCAGCGATGGCGGTTCNGGCACCTCTACGTCGACGAGTTCCAGGACGTCAACCCGCTGCAGTTCGCCCTGCTGAGCGCCTGGCTCACCACCAGCGACGACCTGTGCGTCGTCGGCGACCCCGACCAGGCCGTCTACGGCTGGAACGGCGCCGACGCCGACCACCTGAACCGCTTCGACACGCACTTCCCTGGCGCCACAATCGTCG
Source organism: Acidimicrobiaceae bacterium (assembly GCA_002699725.1). Classification (GTDB taxonomy): domain Bacteria; phylum Actinomycetota; class Acidimicrobiia; order Acidimicrobiales; family MedAcidi-G1; genus S20-B6. The sequence goes on along the minus strand of PACE01000022.1, from coordinate 24,135 downwards.
NCCTGCGCCAGAACTACCGCAGCACGCCACAGGTGCTGCGCACCGCCGCCGCTGCCCTTCGTGGCCGCGAGCCGATGCGAGCCAACCGGCCGAGCGGCCCGCCGCCCACGGTCACCGTGCACGCCGACGACCGTGCCGAAGCGGCCGGGGTGGCCCGGCGGGTGCGCGACTCCCGAAGTCCCAACGGTTCCTGGTCCCGGCAGGCGGTACTGGTCCGCACCAACGCCCAGGCCGAGGTGATCGTCGNAGCACTCCGCGAGGCGCACATTCCGGTCCGCACCCGTGCCGGCAGCGGCCTCCTCGACCGACCCGACGTAAAGGGGGCACTCGGGTCGCTGTCCCGCAGCAACCGACCCCTGGCCGACCACCTGGGNGACCTNCGACCCGAGGCCGACGACAATGCCCACGACGACGAGGCCGCTCCCCAGAACACCGANCGGGCCGTGGCGTTCGCACGCCTGCGCACGCTCGCCGACGAGTTCCTGTCGATCGACTCCTCGGGCACGGCCTCCGGCTTCGAAGCCTGGGTGCGCTCCCAGGCCCGAGCCGCCGACGACGACTCGACCGACGCCGTCGAGGTCGCCACCTTCCATTCCGCCAAGGGCCTGGAGTGGGAAACCGTCCACGTGGCCGGGCTCGAGCAGGGCCTCGTCCCGATCGCCCACGCCCGCGAGCCGGCCGCCCTTGCCGAGGAGCGCCGCCTGCTCTACGTGGCGCTGAGCCGTGCCGAGGTGGGACTGCACCTGACCTGGGCCCAGCAGCGCACCTTCGACACCCGCACCTCGAACCGCCGGCCCTCGTTCTGGCTCGAGGACATCGAGTTGGCGATCCGCAACCTCGACAAGCCATTCGAGCAAGCCGAGCAGGCCCGCCGGGCAGCGATGGCGCGCGAGCAGGTCCGGCGACCCGAACTTCCCGACCACCTCGTCGTCGAGGAACTCCGCGCCTGGCGCCTCGGNAGGGCCCGGGCAGCCGACGTGCCCGCCTATGCGATCTTCAACGACGCCACGCTNGCCGACCTCCTCCACCGCTGGCCCGGCTCGCCCCGGGAACTGCGGGACGTGTCCGGCATCGGTCCCGTCAAGGCCGACCGCTTCGGCCCCGACCTGCTGGCAATCCTGGCCGGCCACGAACGCCCCGCTTCGGCCGCTCCCCCGCCGGCGCCGCCCCGGGCCAAGGCCCCTCCGATCGACCACGGTGACCTCGACCCGGAACTGCTCGAAGCGCTGCGGGCATGGCGCCTCGAACTCGCTGCCGACAAGCCCGCCTACACGGTGTTCAGCAACGCCACGATGGACGAACTGGCCGCAACTCGTCCGAGGACGACCGATGAANTGTTGGCGATCTCGGGCATCGGTCCGGCCAAGGTTGAACGCTTCGGCGCCGAACTCCTCGCCCTCCTCGCCGACAAGGNCTGAGCGCTACTCCCCGTCGAACTCCCGGACGAGGCGCTTCGGGGCGGTGAGGCGCCAGGACTGCTCGGCCACGTCGGCCACCTCGTCCCAGTCCAGGTCCACGTCGAGGCGCAGGCCCACCCAACCTCGCGGCCCCACGTAGGGCGGCACGAAGAAGCGCTCGGGCTCCTGGTCGACCAGTTCGCCCTGCACACCGGGCGCCGCCTTGAACCACAGCGTGGGCCGTCCGTCGTCGGGGTGCGTGTGGAGGTTGGCGAAGGCCGGGCGCCCCACGATCCCGAAAGTCGGCATCCCGTGGTTGAGCCGCTCCTCGACCCCCGGCAGCGCCAGGCACACCCGCTCCAGGCCCGCCAGCAGGTCCCGGTCCCGCTGTGGCCTCGAGGCATGGGTCACGGCCTCAGCCCAGGGCGAAGTCGGCGACGACCGGGGCGTGGTCACTGGGTTTTTCGCCCTTGCGCTCGTTGCGGTCCACGACCACGAAGTCGAGCATTGCGGCGACAGGCAGCGAGGCCAGAACCAGGTCGATGCGCATGCCGCGCCCCTTGGGAAAGGCCAGATCCCGGTAGTCCCACCACGAGAACAGGCCAGCGGCGTTGTGGCGCTCACGGAAGACGTCGACGAGCCCCAGGTCGACGAGCCGCTGGACGGCCGCCCGCTCCTCGGGGGTCACGTGGGTCGCTCCCTCCCAGGCCGCCGGGTCCCAGACATCGCGGTCGTCGATGGCCACGTTGAAGTCACCGACCACCACCACCGGGTCGGCCGCAACGTCGGCGTTGGCTGCGAGGTCGTCGTGGAGGCGGCCCAGCCAGTCCAGTTTGTAGTGCCAGTGGTCGTGGCCGACCTCGCGGCCGTTGGGGATGTAGCACGACGCCACCCGGACGCCGTCGCAGGTAGCCCAAAGGATCCTGGCGTCGGGGTCGGGGTCGTCCCGCCCGTCGGCGAATCCGGGTCGCACGTCGTCGAGCCCCACCCTCGAGATCACCGCCACGCCGTTCCAGCGCCCCTCACCGTGGTGCGCCGATTCGTAGCCGAGGGCGGCGAACGCCCCGTGGGGGAAGGCCTCGTCAGCCATCTTGGTCTCCTGGAGGCACAGCACGTCAGGTTCTGTGGCGACGATCCACGCCTCGACGCGACCCAGTCGGGCCTTCAGGGAGTTGACGTTCCAGGTGACGATGCGCATCGTGGCCGACGGTAGCGGCTCAACCGAGGGGAAACCCGACGACGACGGCCAACTCGGCGATGGCGTCGTCGGGATCGGCCACCTTGATCGTGGTCATGCCCATGGCCCGGGCCGGCTTGAGGTTGACGCCGAGGTCGTCGAGGAACACGCAAGCCTCCGGCGCCACCCCGAGTCCCTCGCAGGCCAACTCGTAGAAGCGTCGCTCGGGCTTGCGGCAGCCCACCACGCTCGACTCCACGACCACGTCGAAGAGGTCAACGACCGCCGACGCCTGTCCCATCTCGGCGGACTCGGCCATCGGCGTGACGTTGTTGGTGAGCAGCGCCGTGCGCAGGCGCTCGGAACAACGGCGCAGGACCTCGACCATCGCCGGGCGGACCTCGCCCCGAAGCCCGGCCAGCACCATCCGGGCATCGACCGCCAACCCGAGGGCGGCAGCCTCCGCCTCGAACAGGTCGCAGAAGCTGGCCTCGTCGACCTCCCGGCGCTCCATCCGGGCCCATGCGTTGCCATCCGGGTTGGTGGCGTTGAGCCTCCGGATGGTGTCCGGTGGCAGTCCGGCCTCCGCCTCATAGGCGGCGAACGCCTCGAACGGACTCGAGGTCAGCACCCCGCCGAAGTCGAACAGAACCGCCTCGATCACGGCGGCGAACCTAGGTGGCCTCCACCCCTGAGGCCCACGCGGCGCCACCGGTAGCCTCGGCCACCATGGCTGCACAGTTCATCTTCACCATGCGGCGGGCCAGCCGCTTCTACCCGCCCGACAGCGAGGTGCTCAAGGAGATCACCCTGGCCTTCTACCCGGGCGCCAAGATCGGCATGATCGGTGCCAACGGGGCAGGCAAGTCGTCGCTGCTGCGGATCATGGCCGGCGTCGACGACGGCTTCACCGGCGAGGCCCGCCTCACCGATGGCTTCACCGTCGGCATGCTCGAACAGGAGCCCGCACTCGACGCCGCCAAGGACGTGCAGGGCAATGTCATGGACGGCGTCGGCCAGGTGGCGGCGCTGCTGTCCCGCTACGACGAGGTGCTGGCCGCCTGGGCCGATCCCGACGTCGACTACGAGAAGTTGGGTGAGGAGCAGGCCGAGCTGGAACGCAGGATCGAGTCGGCCGGCGCCTGGGACCTCCAGCGCACCATCCAGATCGCCATGGACGCCCTGCGCCTGCCGCCGGGCGACGCCGACGTCACCACCCTCTCCGGCGGTGAACGACGCCGGGTGGCGCTGTGCCGGCTGCTGCTCTCACGCCCCGACCTGCTGCTGCTCGACGAGCCCACCAACCACCTCGACGCCGAGTCCGTGGCCTGGCTCGAGCGCACCCTCAAGGACTACCACGGAACCGTCGTGGCGATCACGCACGACCGCTACTTCCTCGACAACGTGGCCGGCTGGATCCTCGAGATGGACCACGGCCGGGGAATCCCCTTCGAGGGCAACTACTCGGGCTGGCTGGAGCAGAAGGCGGCCCGCCTCGAGGCCGAGCAGAAGACCGACTCGGCCCGCCGCCGCACCCTGGAGCGGGAGCTCGAATGGGTGCGCATGGCTCCCAGGGCACGCCAGTCCAAGGGTAGGGCGCGTCTCACCGCCTACGACCGGCTCGTGGCCGAGGCTGCCGACGTGAAGCGCCGCGACCGCGAGCTCCAGATCGACATCCCGGCCAACCAACGACTCGGCGACCAGGTGGTCGAGGTCGAGCACCTGGCCAAGGGCTTCGGCGACAAGTTGCTCATCGAGGACCTCTCGTTCTCACTGCCGCCCGCTGGGATCGTCGGCGTGATCGGCGGCAACGGAGCCGGCAAGACCACACTGTTCCGGTTGCTCGTCGAATCCGCCGAAGGCACCGGAGAATCCACCTGGACGCCCGATGCCGGCGCCATCCGCATCGGCCCGACCGTCGAGATCGGCTACGTCGACCAGTCACGCGACACCCTCGACCCCGAACGCACCGTCTACGAGGAGATCACCGAAGGCCGCGAGTTCCTCCAGGTCGGCAGGCGCGAGGTCAACGGCCGCGCCTACGTGGCATCCTTCAACTTCAAGGGCACCGACCAGCAGAAGAAGGTGGGCGACCTCTCGGGTGGCGAGCGCAACCGGGTGCACCTGGCCAAGGTGCTCAAGAGCGGCGCCAACCTGCTGCTGCTGGACGAACCGACCAACGACCTCGACGTCGACACCCTGCGGGCGCTCGAGTCAGGCCTCGACGCCTACGCCGGCTGTGCGGTGATCATCAGCCACGACCGCTGGTTCCTCGACCGGGTCGCCACACACGTACTGGCCTTCGAGGGCGACTCGCAGGTGCGCTGGTTCGAGGGCAACTTCACCGAGTACGAGGCCTACCGGAAGAAGGAACTGGGCCTCGACGCCCAGCCCACGAGGGTCCGCTACAAGCCCCTCACCCGGACCTGACAGCTCAGTCGAGCAGGGCGAGGACCCTCGTAGCTGCGGCCACGGCACCGCCGTCGTCGGGGGTGAGGACCAGGTCGGGCGACTCCGGCGCCTCGTACGGGTCGTCGATCCCGGTCATGCCGGTCAACCCGCCCGCCCGGGCCTTCGCGTAGAGGCCCTTGGGGTCACGCTCCTCGCAGACCTCGAGCGGCGTGTCCACGAACACCTCGAGGAACGGCACGCCAGNCGCCTCGTGCAGCGCACGCGCACGCCGGCGGGCCTCCCGGTAGGGGCTGATGAGCGGCACCAGGGCGACGACGCCGGCGTCGGCGAACAGNCGGGCCACCTCGGCCACCCGCCGGACGTTCTCGTCGCGGTCCGCTGACGAAAATCCCAGGTCACCGTTGAGGCCGTGGCGCAGGTTGTCGCCGTCGAGCAGGTAGGCGGGCTGCCCNTCGGCGACGAGCAGGCGCTCGCAGGCAGCGGCGACCGTCGACTTGCCCGATCCGGACAGGCCGGTGAACCAGATCGTGGACCCCCGGTGGCCGAGCGCCCCCACCCGCTCGTCGCGGCCCAGGGNGGTCGGGTGCCACACGACGTTGGGGCTCGTGCCCTCCTGATCACCCATGGGCCCGCTCAGGCCCCGGCGCCGATGATCATGCCGGCGGCAACCGTGGCGTTGGTCGTCTCATCGATGAGCACGAAACTGCCGGTCGCCCGGTTGCGCCGGTACTCGTCGAAGAACAGCGGCTGGGTGCAGCGCAGCGAGACCCGGCCAATCTCGTTGAGTGTGAGTGCCTCGGCCGACTCGTCGCGGTGCAGCGTGTTGACGTCGAGCCGGTACTGGAGGTCGGTCACCATGACGCGGGCAGCCCTGGTGGTGTGCTTGATCGCCAACTTGGTCCGGGGCGTCAACTTCGACGCCTCGGACAACCAACAGACCATGGCCTGGAGGTCCTGACCCACCGTGGGCTGGTTGCCGGGCCGGCAGATCATGTCGCCGCGCGACACGTCGATGTCGTCGGTGAGGCGGATCGTGACGGCCATCGGCGGGAACGCCTCGTCGACGGGCCCGGCGAAGGTGTCGACCGACGCCACCGTCGACGTGAAACCGCTCGGCAGCACCATCACCTCGTCGCCGGGCTTGAACACGCCGCCCACGACCGTGCCGGCGTAGCCCCGGTAGTCGTGGTACTCGTCGGACTGNGGGCGGACCACGTACTGCACCGGGAAGCGGGCATCGACGAGGTTGCGGTCGCTGGCGATGTGCACCTCCTCGAGGTGGTGCAGCAGGGACGCACCCTCGTACCACTGGGTGTTGGGCGAGCGGTCGACGATGTTGTCGCCGTGCAGGGCCGACACCGGGATGAAGGTGAGGTCGGNGATGTCGAGCTTCATGGCAAAGTCCCGGAACTCGGCCTTGACCTTCTCGAAGGCCTCCTGCCCGTAGCCGACGAGGTCCATCTTGTTGACGCAGACGACGAGGTGCGGGATGCGCAGCAGCGAGGCCAGGAAGGCATGGCGCCGCGACTGCTCGACGATGCCGTTGCGGACGTCGACCAGCACCAGGGCCATGTCGGCCGTCGACGCCCCGGTGACCATGTTGCGCGTGTACTGGATGTGCCCGGGGGTGTCGGCGATGATGAACTTGCGCTTCGGCGTGGCGAAATAGCGGTAGGCGACGTCGATGGTGATGCCCTGCTCGCGCTCGGCCCTCAAGCCGTCGGTGAGCAGCGCCAGGTTGGTGTACTCGTTGCCCATCTGCAGGGACGTGCGCTCGATGGCCTCGAGTTGGTCCTGGAAGATCTGCTTGGTGTCGTAGAGCAGGCGTCCGATNAGGGTCGACTTGCCGTCGTCGACGCTGCCGGCGGTGGCGAACCGGAGGAGCTCCATCAGAAGTAGCCCTCCTTCTTGCGGTCCTCCATAGCCGCCTCNGACACGCGGTCGTCGGCCCGGGTCGCTCCCCGCTCCGTGATCCGGGTCGCCCCGACCTCGGCGATGACCTCGTCGAGTGAGGCGGCCGTGGATTCGACGGCGCCGGTGCACGACATGTCACCCACGGTGCGGTACCGCACCCGCCTGGTCACGACCTCCTCGCTGTCCATCCGGGTCACGTGGTCGGAGTCGGCCAGCCACATGCCGTCGCGATCGAATACCGGCCGCTCGTGGGCGAGGTAGATCGACGGGATCTCGATGCCCTCCCGGCGGATGTACTCCCAGATGTCGAGCTCGGTCCAGTTCGAGATCGGGAACACCCGGATGTGCTCGCCCCGGCGGATACGGCCGTTGTAGAGGTNCCAGAGCTCGGGCCGCTGGTTCTTGGGGTCCCACTGGCCGAACTCGTCGCGGAACGAATACACCCGCTCCTTGGCACGGGCCTTCTCCTCGTCGCGGCGGGCGCCGCCGAACAGGGCGTCGAAACGGTGCTCCCCGACGGCATCGAGCAGCGTGGTGGTCTGGAGGCGGTTGCGGCTGGCCCGGGGGCCGGTCTCCTCAATGACGCGCCCGTCGTCGATCGACTGCTGCACCGACGCCACCACCAGGCGGGCGCCGACCTCGGCGAGGCGGCGGTCGCGGAACTCGAGCACCTCGGGGAAGTTGTGGCCGGTGTCGACGTGCATCACCGGGAACGGCAGGCGGGCCGGCGAGAAGGCCTTCTCGGCAAGGCGCAGCATCACGATCGAGTCCTTGCCGCCGGAGAACAGCATGCAGGGGCGTTCGAACTCGGCCGCGACCTCGCGGAAGATGTGGATCGACTCGGCCTCGATCTGGTCGAGGTCGGAGAGTTCGTAGGTGGTGGTCACAGGGCCCCCATCGTGGCCGTTCCTCTGGTTCAGCTGCCAATGCTACGAGCCGCTGTCTGCGATGATCGTGACCNATGGCCACTTCCGACGACCACCGCCTCGCCGCCGAACTGGCCATGCGCGCCGGCGTCCTGCTGCTCGAGTTGCGGCTGCGCCTGTCCGCGGAGGGGGCGCCGGCAGCGACCCTCAGAGACGAGGGCGACCGTGCCGCACACGACCTCCTCATGGACGCCCTGGCCGAGGCCCGCCCGGACGATGCCGTGCTGTCCGAGGAGGGCTCCGCCCACGAGGTGCACCCGGACCGGGCGGAAGCCTCGAGAGTCTGGATCGTCGATCCGCTGGACGGCACCAGCGAGTTCAGCGAGCCGCCGCGGCCCGACTGGGCCGTGCACGTGGCGCTGGCCGAGGACGGCCACCCCACCGCCGGCGCCGTCGCCCTGCCGGGGCTCGGGCTCACGTTGTCGACCCTCGAGGCGAACACCACCGATGACCTGGCGCCCGTGCCCGGGGTGCCGCGTATCGTGGTCAGCCGCACCCGTCCTCCCGCCAAGGCCCTGGAAGTCGCCGAGGCGCTCGGCGGCGAACTCGTCGAGATGGGTTCGGCGGGGGCCAAGGCCATGGCCGTGGTGCGCGGCAAGGTCGACGTCTACGTCCACTCAGGCGGCCAGTACGAGTGGGACAACTGCGCCCCGGCGGCAGTCGCCGCGTCGGTCGGGCTCCACGTGTCGCGCCTCGACGGCTCACCGCTCACCTACAACCACCCCGACCCCTACCTCCCGGACCTGCTCATCTGCCGTCGGGAACTGGCTGCGGCCACCCTCGCCGCCGTCGCCGGCTGAGCCGCGACCGCTGCTCCTAGGCTCGGACACCGTGCGCCTCGTCATCGCCCGCTGCACGGTCGACTACGACGGCCGCCTCACCGCCCACCTGCCAGAGGCGGTCCGCCTCCTGATGGTCAAGGCCGACGGCTGCGTCGCCATCCACGCCGATGGTGGCGCCTACAAGCCNCTCAACTGGATGAATGCACCGAACACGCTGGTCGAGGCCAGCGAGGAGACCTGGCGGGTGTCGAACCCGAAGGGTGAGACCCTCACGATCACGCTCCTCGAGGTGCTGTCCGACACCACGCACGAGATGGGCGTCGANCCGGGCCTCCAGAAGGACGGCGTCGAGGCCCACCTCCAGGAGTTGCTGGCCGAGGACCCCTCCTTCCTCGGCGAGGANCTCTCCCTGGTACGCCGGGAGTACCCCACCGGGATCGGGCCGGTCGACCTGCTGTGTCGGGACGCCGACGGCCACGCGGTCGCCATCGAGGTGAAGCGCCGGGGCGAGATCGACGGCGTCGAGCAGCTCACGCGCTACCTCGACTTCCTGAACCGGGACGAGTTGCTGGCCCCCGTGCGCGGTCTGTTCGTCGCCCAGGAGATCAAGCCCCAGGCCAAGGTCCTGGCCGACGACCGGGACATCGGCTGCGTCGAGATCGACTACGACGAGCTCCNGGGCATCGAGTCGACGACGCTCCGGCTCTTCTAGGTCACTCGGTCACGGCGCATGGATTCATTCGACGTGGCGGTGGTCGGCGGCGGTCCCGCCGGCGCTGCAGCGGCCACCACCCTCGCCCGTGCGGGATGCTCCGTCGTGGTGCTCGACAAGGCGACCTTCCCACGCGACAAGTGCTGCGGTGACGGCCTGACCGCACTGGCGCTGCGCCTCGGCGAGCAGTTGGGGTTCGACCCCGCTCCGATCACCGGCTGGCAGGTCGTGGACCACGCCGTGATCCACACCGGTGGCGGCAGTCGCACCCGCCACTTTCCCCTCCCCACGGGTGACGGCCAGTACGCCGCCGTCGTGCCGCGAGCCGAGTACGACGCCGCCCTGCTCAACCTGGCGAGGACCGCCGGGGCCGAGGTACGTGAGGGCCACGCCGTGACCGGCATCAGCATCGCCGATCGGGGCGTCGACCTGGACGTTGCCGGGACAGATCCCGTGAGGGCCACAACGGTGGTTGCAGCCGACGGCATGTGGTCACCGACCCGGCGCCTCCTCGGCCTGTCGGACGACGGCTACCGCGGCGAGTGGCAGGCCTTCCGCCAGTATGTGGCCAACGTGGGCCCGGCGGCTCGCGACCTCCACGTCTGGTTCGAGCCCGACCTGCTGCCCGGCTACTCGTGGAGCTTCCCCCTCCCCGGGGGCCGGGCCAACGTCGGCTTCGGCGTGCTGCGCGGCGGTCGGGTGGCCGTCGGCGACACCGGCCACGTCTGGGATGGCCTCCTCTCCCGCCCGGGCATGCGCGAGGTGCTCGGGCCCGATGCGGCGCCCGAGGGCCGGCGCACCGCCTGGCCAATCCCGGCTCGCGTCGACCGGGCGGTGCTCGATCACGGCCCGGTGCTGTTCGTCGGGGATGCCGCCGCCGCGACCGATGCGCTGACGGGAGAGGGCATCGGCCAGGCGCTGCTCACCGGCGTCCTCGCCGCCGAATCGGTGATCGCCGGTGGTTCGTCCGCCGAGGTCGGCGCCCGCTACCGGCGCGAGGTGCGCCGGGACCTCGTCGCCGACCACCGCATGTCGGTCGTCCTCCAGCGCGTCCTGGCCCGTCCGATCGGTGCCCGTGCCTCGGTCGCCTTGGGGGGGCTCACCCCCTGGACCCGCCGCAACTTCGCCCGCTGGCTATTCGAGGACTACCCGAGGGCGTTGCTGGCCACGCCCAGACGGTGGCGCAGGGGCGTGCTCAGCCGCCCCGGGGCCCACGCCTGACTGGTCCGCGGCGGCGTCCCCGGAAGGCGCCATTACGCTGCCGCAATGGCCACAGCCTCCGGATCCGCTGCCGAGCGGGGACACCTCTCCATCGTCATGGACACTGGCGACGACGCTCCCGATGACGACGGCAGCGCCGACCTCCATCCGCTGGGCCCCGTCGGAGCGGCGTTCGACAAGGTGGTCGACAAGGCCTGGGAGCCGCTACGTGGCAACCCGAACCTGGACAGGCTCTTCTACACGGCCAGCGAGCTCGCCGACTTCAGCCTGCTCTGGCACCTGGCCGGCACGGCGCGGGGAGTCGTCCGCCGTAACGGGCACCGCGAGGCGATCCGGCTGTCAGCCGCACTCGGCGCCGAGTCGGCGTTCGTGAACGGTGCGGTCAAGTCACTGTTCCGACGCGACCGCCCCGACCACGAGGACGAGCGGCCACACAAGCTGCGCCAGCCGCTCACCAGCAGCTTCCCGTCGGGCCACGCCTCTGCGGCCTTCCTGGCGGCGACGCTGTTGAGCGAGCGATCCCGGGTCAGGCCGTTCTGGTTTGCCGCTGCCGGCGTGGTCGCGTTTTCACGGGTGCATGTGCGCATCCACCACGCCAGCGACGTGGTGGTGGGTGCCGGGATCGGACTGGCGCTGGGCCGCCTGGTCCGGAAGGTGCTGCCCCTGCGCTAGGCGGGGAAGGTACTCCTCAGTTGAGGGACGACGCCTCAAGGTCGGCCTCGGAGGTGACCAGCAGGAGGCGGAGGTCGAGGAGGAGGTCGGCGACCTCGGACGAGGCGATCAACTCACGGCTCTTGGTGGTGCCGAGCCCGCGGTCGATGATGGCCTTGATCTCGTCGATCGTGGTCGTGTCGAGTGTCTCGGTCATGTCGGCTCCCTCGGTGTCCTGCTCGTTGCCGGTGGCGTCGCTCTTCTCGTCGATGGACCCACCCTAGACGCGGGATTTCCGAACGCGTGTCACCAGTTTCCGCGACCCGCCTACCCTCGTCGAATGCCGCTTCCCCAACATGTCCTCGGTACCAGTCGCCCGGACACGGACCTGCCGCTGCTCCTGGCCGACCTGCACGCCGGACTCGACCTCGGGAACCGGTCCACGCTGCGCCTCAAGCCGGCGATTGGCGACGGGTGGGGACCGGATCGGGCATCCGACCTGGTCGTCGGAGCCGGCTTCGTCGCACTCGGCGGAACGCGGACGGACGGCAACGCCGTGGAAGTCGACGTCGAGCGTCGCCACAGCCTTCCCGACACCGTTTCCCCGGGGATGCGCCTGCTGGTCGTGGGCCTCAACCCCAGCCCCGCCTCGGCTGACTCGGGAGTCGGCTACCACCGGCCCGGCAACCGCTTCTGGCCGGCGGTGCTCGCCGCCGGCGTGGCGACGGTCGATCGGGACCCCCGGCACGCACTCGCCCACCACGGCCTGGGCATGACCGACCTCGTGCGCCGCACCACAGCCAGGGCCGACGAGGTCACTCCCGACGAGTTCCGGGAGGGTTTCGCCCGGGTCGACCGACTCTGTGCCTGGCTCCGACCGCTGGCGGCATGCTTCGTCGGCCTGCGCGGCTGGCGGACCGTCGCCGACCGGAAGGCGGTGGCAGGCGTGCAGGACCGCACGCTCGGTGGCGTGCCCGTCTACGTGATGCCCCACACGTCGGGCCTCAACGCCCACAGCCGTCTTGAGGACCTGATCGCCCACTTCCGGGCCGCCGGCGAGCTGGCTGGCGGAGCCTGAGGAACTCGCTCAGGCGTTCGGGGCGAGGGCGCGGACCGCCTCCATCGTGTCGAGGCCGCCGAACGGCAGGATCGCCAGCGCCGGCGTGGTCACACCGTTGGCGACGTACTCGGCGATGCGGGTCCGGCACTGGTCGGGCGTTCCGTGCACCAAAAGGTCGTCGACCACCTGCTCGGGGATCTCGTCGAGCGCCCCCTTTCGGTCGCCGGCGGCCCAGCGCTCCCAGTGGCCACCCAACAGGTCGCCCCGCCCCATCCACTCGTGGAAGGCCCGGTAGACGGGGACGTTGAGATAGGCGGCGAGCACGTAGCGACCGCTGGACAGCACCACCTCCCGGTCGTCGCTCGGACAGACGAAGATTCGGGCCACGATCTCCCGGTCGGGCCCCTGGTCGTTGACGATGCCGGCCACGGTGGTGACGTCGTCGGGTGACAGCCAGTTGATGATCGCCCCGTCGGCCTCACGTCCCGCCAGGCGCAGCATGCCCTCGCGCAGGGCGGCTACGAGGATGGTGGGCGGCCGTTCGGGGACGATGCCGAGCCGGAAGCCCCCGATCGTAAAGGAGTCGTATTCCTCGGTCACCTTCTCGCCCGTGAGCGCCGCCCGGAGGAAGCGGACGGTGTCGCGCACCCGCTGGTAGGGCGCCTCGAACGGGACACCGTTCCAACGCTCGACGATCACGTCGGACGACGAACCGATGCCGAGGGCGAAGCGGCCGGGCGCCGCCGAGGCCATGGTGGCGGCGCACTGCGCCATCAGGGCGGGGCTGCGGGTGTAGGCGGGCAGGATCGCCGTTCCCAGGCGCAGCTCGGGGGCCCAGGCGGCGGCGAGGGCCAGTGGCGTCAGGCCGTCGTTGTCGGCGGCCTCGGCGCTCCAGGCGTCCGTGTACCCGAGGTCGACGAGTTCACGGTAGAGGGCCTGTTGGTCGTGGAGCGGGCCCGGCAGGGGGACCGTGATGCCGTATGGGGACACGTGGGCGCTTTCCTCTCTTGGCGGCCGAAAGTCAATATTCGCACGAGCCTCGGGGTTCTCCAGCAGTCGCCGAATGGAGTGTCACACCCCTTCCGCATACTGGGAACCATGAACAAGCAACTGGTCCTCACCCCCGAGAAGAACTGCCGGCCCACCCGTCCACGGTTCCTGCTCGACNCCCGCACCCGGGCGATCGGCCTGGCCGGCGTGGCTCGCGCCCGGGCCGAGCTCCGGCGCCACGATCCGGTCGACGACGGACCGCCGGCAGGTGCTGCGACGATCGCCGGCGCGGGCCACGACGAGGATCCCGACCCACAGCNTCGGGCCAACTGATGACAGCCATGCGCGTCGGACTGCTCNCGATGGCGCTGCTGGTCGTCGGCGCCTGCAGTTCCCCGGACCTACCCGCCGACGGGCTCGGCACGATCGTCGAGGTGGTCGACGGCGACACGGTGGTCGTCGACCTGGCCGGGCACCGTGAGACCGTACGGCTGCTCGGCATCGACACCCCCGAGACCGTCCACCCCGACCGATCGGTTGAGTGCTTCGGTCCTCAGGCATCGGCGAGACTCCGCCTACTGCTGGTTCCCGGCAGCGGAGTGCTGGTGACACGCGACGTCGAACCTCGTGACCGCTATGGCCGCCTCCTCGCCTACCTCGAACGCCTCTCCGACGGCCTCCAGGTCAACATGGCCCTCGTNGAGCGCGGCTACGCGGCCACGCTCCACATCGACCCCAACGACGCCCTACGCCAGGAACTGGCGGCGGCGGAGAGCCGGGCCCGCGCTGCCGGCCTCGGGCTCTGGGCGGAGTGCGGCGGCCCCCACGAGCCACTCGCCTGACCGACGCACGTCCCCCGCGGGTTCCCCCACTCTCCCACACCCGCCGCTGTAGTCGTCGGGTACCGTTCTCCCATGACCGCACTCGCCGAGGCGCTCGGCCACGACGCCGACGACCGGCTCCTCATCCTCACCGCCGACCAGTTGGGGATGTGCCACGCCACCAACATCGGCGTCTACGAGAGCCTGCGCACCGGCCTGGCCACCGGTGCCTCGCTGATGGTTCCCGCCCCCTGGGCCCGGGAGGCCGCCGCCCACTACCGCGGTGAGCCAGTCGGCGTGCATCTCACCCTCAACGCCGAACTCGACTGCTACCGCTGGCGACCCATCACGGCCGCACCCTCGCTCCTGGATGGTGACGGCGGCTTCCCGCGGACGGTGGACGACCTCTGGGACCATGCCGACCTCGACGAGACCCGGTCCGAGTGTCGAGCCCAACTCGAGCGGGCCATCCTGTGGGGCTTCGACGTCTGCCACCTCAGCACACACCTCGGCGCCCTCCAGAACCGCCCCGAGTTCTTCGACGTGCTGCTCGACCTCGCGGTCGAGCACCGCCTGCCGATCCGCCTCGAGAGCGGTGACGCCGAGACCCTCGCCGGCTTCCCGTTTCNGGCGCTGGCCGCCGAAGAGGGNGTTCTCACTGTCGACCACCACCGCCTGCGCCCCCTCGCCGACCCCGAGGCCCTCGAGCGCCAGGCCATGGAGCTCGAGCCCGGCGTAACGGAGATCGTCGTCGAACCGGCGGTCGACACACCCGAGTTGCGGGCCATCTGCGACAACTGGGGGCGACGCGTCGACCACCGCGACCTGGCCTGTGGCAATTCGGAGATGCGGGCCGACCTCGACCGGGGCCANGTGCGGCTGATCAGCTGGNACGAGGTACGCGAGGCCCAGCGAGCCACCTGAACCGGCGGTGCCCCGGCTCAGGCCCCGTCGAATGTGCTGCGGTCGGCCAGGCCGGCCAGCAACTCCGACCACTCGGGGCTTCCGAACACCGGCCGCAGCCCGAACACGTAGCGGGCGTAGTCGCCCTCGACCTTGCAACGACCCGCCATGAATGCCTCGTCCGGATCCAACTCGCCGCGGAACTGCGCCACGGCATCCGGGTAGGCCCACGTGACCGTGGCGTCCTGNTCGCCGTCACGGCCAGGTAGCACATCGACAACCCTGCCATCGGCCACGATGAGCCGAAACTGCACCTTGCCGTGCGGCGTCTTCGAGACTGCGAACCGCACCACCCCGTCGAGGCCCGGCCGCTCGGGCAGCAGCGCCGCCCCTTCGGCGAAATCGGCGATCCAGTCCTCGGAGAGGAACGACGCCATCAGGCCAGCTCCTCCACCGCGTTCCGNCGGGTCAGGGCATCGATCTCGGCGCCGCCCATCCCGCGGATCCGGTCGAAGAGGTCGGACTCGAGTCCACCCTCGGCCGGGTCGCCGACCAGTGTCTTGCCCAGCACGTAGTCGTCCCACGGGTAGGCGTCTCCGGCGACGTCGTCGGGGAGGCCGAACCAGAACGGAGAAGCCGGGTCGATCTGCGTGGCGTGGGCACGGAGGGCGTCGCACCGGGCCTGCCAGTGGTCGCGGATGGGTACCTTCGTCGTGATGAGGTGGTCGTGGGAGGGCCGCTCGAACCACCACTCGCCGTAGGGCGACTCGAGGCCAAGTTCGCCGAACTTGGCATGGAGCGCCTCCATCCGGGCCCGGGACCACGTCGTGAAGTAGAGCTTCAGCGGCTGCCAGGGCTCCCCCTCATCCGGGTACCGCTGTGGGTCGCCGGCGGCGGCGAAGGCCGGCACCGAGATGTCGTGCACCTGGAGGTGGTCCGGGTGTTTGTAGCCACGCCGCTCGTCAGGGTATGTGACGATCACGTGCGGACGGACGCGGCGGATGACGCCGACGAGCCGCCCGATGGCCTCGTCAGGGTCGGCTCCGGCAAAGGCCTCAGGGTGGGCTTCGGCGGCTCCGTCAGCGGCGTCGGATCCGGATTCGGACATACCGGAGTCGTGGTAGCCGAGCATGACCACTTCGTCGTACCCGATGATCTCTGCAGAGCGGCGAAGCTCCCCGGCACGNACCNCGGGGAGGTCNGCGTGGACCTCGGGGCGGTCCATGGCCGGGTTGAGGACGTCCCCTGCCTCACCACCCGTGCAACAGACAAGGACGCAGTGGACACCTGCGGCGCTGCACGCCGACACCGTCGACGCCCCCTTCGAGGCCTCGTCGTCGGGGTGCGCATGGATGGTGAGCAGGCAGAATTCCGGCTCCTCGAAGGGCTTCATGGGCGGTCACGGTAGCGGTTGTCCGATCCGGGGCCGCTGCCAAGGGGAATCCGTTGCGTGCTACCGTCACAACACTTGGCTGGAGATGAGAGAAAGGGAAGGTGAGTCCCTCATGGACCCTGAGGTCTGGCGCTGGGTGTGGCTGGCGGCTGCCGCCGCGTTCATCGTCGGCGAGATCACCGTCGCCGGCACCTTCTTCCTGCTGCCCTTCGGCCTGGGCGCCGCCGTGGCGGCCGTGTTCACCTTCTCGGGGGCCGGATCGGCGACGGGATTGTTCATCTTCGTGGCCGTCTCGCTCGTGGCCTCCATCGCTGTGCGTCCGATCGTCCGGCGCCTCAACGCGACCGGTGACCCGNTCAGCGTCGGCGCCGAACGNCTCATCGGCCANGCGGGTGTCGTGATCAGGGACCTGTCCGNCGGTGCAGACCGCATGGGCGCCGTCCGGGTCGGTCGCGAGGAGTGGCACGCCGAGAGTGTCGACGGTGTCGACCTCCCCACCGGGACCGCCATCGAAGTGACCGACATCCTGGGAACCCGGGCGATCGTGCGCCCCGTCGACTCCGAGTCCTGACCATCCACCGAGCAAGAAATCCCGAGAGGACCACACAATGGCTGGACTAATCGTCCTAGGCGTCGTCGCCTTCGTCCTGTTCATCTTCGTGATGCAGGCCNTCAAGATCGTGCACCCCTACCAGCGGGGGCTCATCGAACANTTGGGTCGCTACAAGACCACCGTCGATTCGGGCCTCAAGATGATCGTCCCGTTCATCCAGAAGCTGATCCGGGTCGACATGCGCGAGCAGGTGATCGACGTCCCGCCCCAGGAGGTCATCACCAAGGACAACGTGACCGTCACGGTTGATGCCGTCATCTACTACGAGCCCACCGATCCCCAGCGGCTCGTCTACAACGTCGCCAACTTCATCCTGGCGATCACGAAGTTGGCCCAGACCAACCTGAGGAACGTGATCGGCGACATGAGCCTCGACGCGGCGCTCACCTCCCGCGACACCGTCAACGTCCAGTTGCGACAGGTGCTCGACGACGCCACCGACAAGTGGGGCGTACGCGTCGTCCGTGTCGAGATCCAGCGCATCGACCCGCCCACCGATGTCATGGACGCCATGCACGAGCAGATGAAGGCCGAGCGAACCCGTCGAGCCGTGGTGCTCGAGGCCGACGGCCACCGCGAGGCGGCCATCGCCCGGGCCGAGGGAGAGAAGCAGTCCCGGATCCTCCACGCAGAGGGTGTCAAGCAGGAGGCGGTCCTCCATGCCGAGGGCGAGGCCCAGGCCATCCGGGAAGTCGCCGATGCCGACCGGTTCCGCGAGGAGACGGTCGCCCTGGGCGAGGCCGAGGCTGTGCGCAGCGTGTACCAGGCGATCCACGACGGCAACCCGACGCCCGACCTGCTGGCCATCAAGTACCTCGAGGCACTGGGTGTGGTCGCCGACGGCAGCGCCACCAAGATCTTCCTGCCGACCGACCTCTCGGCGACGCTTGGCTCGCTCGGCGCCATCGCCGAGTTGTTCCGCGGCGACNACGGTACGACCCCCGCNACAGTCCCGCCGGNGCCNGCCCCCCAGGACNACGTCGACTAGTCGAAGTCAGGCACTCACAGAACCGGTCCCTTCG
The DNA here is from genome assembly GCA_002699725.1 of Acidimicrobiaceae bacterium. Taxonomy (GTDB): domain Bacteria; phylum Actinomycetota; class Acidimicrobiia; order Acidimicrobiales; family MedAcidi-G1; genus S20-B6. The sequence continues at coordinate 6,141 of PACE01000022.1, read as the reverse complement.
GGGACCAGTTCGTCGTCGCCCTCCTCATCCTCGACGAGGTCCCAGCCGCACATGCGGGCGAGCAGCGACCGGCCCTCGTCGGGTCCGCTGGCGATGAGTTCGTCGCCGGCAGCCAGACGCACGCCGCCCCGCGGCCGGTACACGTAGCGGCCACCCCGCCGGATGGCGAGCACCGTGAAGCCGGGCTCGATGTTCATGCCCAACTCGGAGAGCGACGACCCGTCGATCGCCGAGCCCTCGGCCACCGGATAGCGCACCACGACCTCGTCGGCCTCGCCGAGTGCGATGCCGAGGATCGGGTGCAGTTCCTCNTCCTTCTCGATGATCCAGACCATCATCTGGGCCTGGTCGCCGATGTCCTCGGCGGCCTCGGCGAGGTGCAGGAGCCCACGCAGCGCCGACGGCTCCAGGTCAGCGCCGGCCGACCGCAGCACCCACAGTTCGAGGTGGTCCTTCATCTCGTCCAGCCTGTCCTCGAGGTGGCGCACCTCGGCGGCGAGGCCGCGGTCGCCGAACACCAGGGCGCTGTAGGCGAGTCCCACGGCGGTCTCGGAGAGGTTCTTCATCTCGACCAGGACGTCGACCGACCGGTCGAGGTCGGTGACTGCGGCGTCGTTCTCGGCTCGTGGCGGCTCCCAGACCGGCGCAGCGGCGAGCTCACGCAGTCGGGTGATGCCCTCGGGCGACCCGCGCAGGAACAGCACGTCGTCGGGGACGAGGACGGTTTCCCCACCGATGTCTGTGTCCCATTCACGACCACGACGGATCGACATGACCCGCATGCCGGCCTGCACCGGGAGTTCGAGGACCGAGAGCGGACGGTGCGCCATGTGCGAGCCCTCGCTCACGAGCACCCGGTGCGACACCTCTTCGGCGTCGGACAGGTCGGCCACGAGCTGCGCCGGGATGCCCAGCCGGTGCGTGACGATCCGGGCGATGTCAACGGCGTCGTTGGCCATGCGCTCGATGGCGGACACCACCTGGAGAACCGACGACATCCCTTCAGCCTCACGGGGGCTCCGAGCGGCCAGCACACACACGGCTCGCATGTCGTGGACCAACTCGCTCATCTGCTCCTCGAGTTCGTCCACCTCTTCGGCCATTTCGGGATCACCGAAGTAGACCGACGCATAGGCCANGTCCACCATCAGTTCCGAGGTGTCCTTGGCCTTGGCCAGCATGGCCCGCAGNTTGCGGGGTTTGTCGTCCATCAGTTCCTCGCTCGNGGTCGGGGGTCAATGGTAGNTCCAGCGGGATGCCGGAAGAGGGGAGATCTATGAGTGGGCGGGAAGGCGGAAGCCATCACGCCACCCCCACGGCGACCATGGCGAGGACCAGAGCGAAGGCCCCCACCAGGTCTAGCGACGATGTCACCAGGGGAATGCCGTAGGTGTCCGGATCGAGGCCGAACCGGAAGGCCGCCATGGTCGAGTAGTAGGCGATCAGAACCACGCACGCTGTCGCCATCCCACCGGCCAAGAGAGCCACCGCCAGGATCTGACCGAACGCCGGCCCGGTCTGCCCGGTGAGCTCGGCCGCCACGTGGGCCGCCGCGGCACCTGTGGCAAAGACGGGCACGGCCAGCAGGACGACCGANCGAATGTCGCGGCCACTGGCCCGGCTGGGCAGCGGCGTGGCGTCATCGAGGCCGAGGTGAAACTGGGTCGAGAGGCGACTGCAGAGGATGCCGCCCAGCGCTCCCGCTCCGCCCAGGAAGGCAGGCAGCAGGATAAGGAGTGCCTCGGCGCCGAGCAGGTCATCGAGGCGCCTCTCGATCGTGATCCCCGCCAGGAGATCGATCACGATGGCCACCCCGAGGACCGGAACCGACTGGCGGACGATCCGTCCGACCTCCTCGATCGGGGCGCGCCAGGCGGCCACGAGGACGACCAGCGATCCGCCCACGAGGGCGACTGCCAGCGCCGTCGAGGCACTGCCCCGGCCGGCTGCCGCGGCCGCCACCACCAGCGCCGGCACCGTGAGCAGGTCGCCGATCGTGGTCACCAGCGGTGCGGTCACGTTGTCGAGGTCCCAGCCGAACCGGGCCGAGCCGACCACCATGCCGACGGTCACCAGCCCGACTGCGGCTGAGGCGACTAGCCCACCCAGGGTCGATACCACGAGAAAGTCGGCCAGCGTCATCGATCGGCTGAGTCCGAACACGGTGGCGGTCCCCTTCGCCAGGACCGCCAGGACCATGCTGAAGGCCAAAGAGAGCGCCCCGGCCGCCAGCAGGTTGCCGCCGACCACCCCGTCCGGTCGGAAGTTGAGGCGGAACGTCCCGGCATGGGCGGCTGTGCCGAGGCGGCTACCCATGGCGCCGAAGACGTTGCCGCGCAACGCCACCGCTCCCGGAACCAGCAGCAGCAGACCCGACAACTCGACCAGGGTCCCCTCCGCTGCGGCGAGGACCAGTCCCCCGAGCGTGGCGAACAGGACCCCGATCAGGAGTGCGACGAGGCGCTGTCCGGCATCGGCCCGGCTGGGGCCGTACCGGAGGCGCGGGAGGCCCGCTGGGGCACGTCGATCCGGGGACATGGCCCCAGTGTGGTGGCCCGCCGGCCTTCGAGCGACGCTTTTGGGCACGCTTGGCGTTTCACCGAAAATCGCGTGAGCGGACCGGCGAGGCGAGGATGAGGGGCTCCAGGCGTTCGGCGACCACGTTGACCGCCCCCTCGGCCGACTCCACCCGTCCCCGGACCAGCAGCGCCGGCGCCCCGGCCGCCACCTCCCGGTGGTGGATCCAGCAACCGGGCGACACCACCACGTTGACGAGGCCCGTCTCGTCCTCGAGGTTGAGGAACGTGACCCCGCCGGCGGTTGCCGGTCGCTGACGGTGGGTGACCACCCCTGCCACCCACACCTTCGCCCCATCGGCCACCGTGCGGAGACCTTCGGCCACCACCACGCCGGCGGCCTCGAGTTCACTGCGGATGAAGCGGGTGGGGTGCCCGTCGGGCGACACGCCGGTGGCCCACAGGTCGGCCCGTGCCGTCTCGGGGGCCGTCAGTTCCGGCAGCGGCGGGGCGTCGACGCCGGTGACGACTCCCTCCAGTTGGTCGATGCCGGTGGCGGCGAGGGCCCCGGCCGCCCACAGGGCCCGGCACCGGTCCGCTCCGAGGCATCCGAACGCCCCGGCGGTGGCGAGCGCCTCGAGCACCGCCCGGTCGGGGCCGATCCGCCGCCGGAGGTCCTCGATCGACCGGTAGGGGCGGCCGGCGACGATGGCCCCGGCCAGGTCGCCGCCGACCCCGCGCACCGACCCCACGCCCAGGCGCACGGCCGGGACGTCGGCCGGACCCTCGAGGGTGGCCCCGGCCAACGAGCGGTTCAGGTCGGGGGTGCGCACCTCGACCCCGTGGCGACGGGCGTCCTGGGCGAGGGTGTGCGGGGCGTAAAAGCCCATGGGCTGGGCGTTCAGCAGCCCCGCACAGAAAGCCGCTGGGTAGTGGTGCTTGAGCCAGGAACTGGCGTACACCAGGTAGGCGAACGACACCGAGTGGCTCTCGGGGAAGCCGTAGTCGGCGAAGGCGGCCAACTTGTCCCAGAGCCGCTCGACCACGTCGCATGGCACCCCCCGCTCGGCCGCCCCGGCGGTGAAGCGGTCGTGCAGGGCCGCCATGCGCCCGTGGCTGCGCTTGGCCGCCATGGCCTGCCGCAGCCGGTCGGCCTCGACGGGGCTGAACCCGGCCACGTCCATGGCAAGTTGCATGAGCTGCTCCTGGAACAGCGGGATGCCGAGGGTCTTGGCGAGGGCGTTCTCGCACAGCGGATGCGGGTAGGTGACCGGCTCCCGGCCGTTGCGCCGCCGGATGTAGGGGTGGACCGAGCCGCCCTGGATGGGGCCCGGGCGGATGAGGGCCACCTCGACCACCAGGTCGTAGAAGCAGCGGGGCCGCAGCCGGGGCAGGGTGGCCATCTGGGCACGGCTCTCGATCTGGAACACGCCAATGGTGTCAGCGGCACAGATCATGTCGTAGACGGCCTCCTCCTGGGGCAGGAGCGCCAGGTCGACCTCGACGCCGTGGTGGGTGGCGATCAGGTCGATGGTGCCGTGGAGGGCGCTGAGCATGCCGAGCCCCAGCAGGTCGAACTTGACGAGGCCCGCCGAGGCGCAGTCGTCCTTGTCCCACTGCAGGACGCTGCGGTCGGCCCGCGTGGCCCACTCAATCGGACAGACCTCGCCGAGGGGCCGGTCGCAGATGACCATGCCGCCGGAGTGGACGCCGAGGTGACGGGGGACGTCAGCCAACTCGGCGGCCAGGTCCTGCACCTCGGCGGGCACGATGGAGGCCTCCGGGCCTGCCTCGGCGGGGAGGCGGCGCCCGACCGCCTTGGCGAAAGCGTCCTGCTGGCCGGGGGCGTAGCCGAGGGCCCGGGCCACGTCGCGCACCGCCGAGCGCCGCCGGTAGCTGATGACGTTGGCCACCTGGGCGGCGTGGCGCCGCCCGTGGCGCCCGTAGACGTACTGGATGACCTCCTCGCGGCGGCCGCTCTCGATGTCGATGTCGATGTCGGGCGGGCCCTCCCGGGCCGGGGAGAGGAAGCGCTCGAACAGCAGGCCGAGGCCCACGGCGTCGACGTTGGTGATGCCGAGGGCGTAGCAGACGGCAGAATTCGCGGCCGATCCCCGCCCCTGGCAGTAGATGTCGGAGCGACGGCAGAACTCGACCAGGTCCCAGACCACGAGGAAGTAGCCGGGATACCCCAACTGTTCGATGACCTCCAATTCCCGGTCGATCTGGGCCCAGGCCCCGGGAACCCGCTCGGATGCCCGGGGCCCGTAGCGGCCGACGGCTCCGACCTCGGTCAGGCGGCGCAGGTAGTCCATCTCGTCGANGCCGTCNGGGCACGGGAAGGGCGGCAGGCCGGGGGCCACGAGGCGCAGGTCGAAGGCGCAGCGCCGGCCCAGTTCGGCGGCGGCCTCGACGGCCCCCGGCCAGCGGGCGAAGCGACGGGCCTGTTCGGCACCCGACCGGAGGTGGGCCGACCCGACGGCNGGGAGCCAGCCATCGAGGTCCTCCAGTGGGCGGCGNGCCCGTACGGCGGCCAGCACCGTGGCGAGGCGGCGGCGGGAGGGCCGGTGGTAGTGGACGTTGTTGGTGGCGACCACNCCAAGGCCGGCGACCACCGCCAGGCGGGCGAGGGCGTCGTTGCGCTCGACATCGAGGGGATGGCCGTGGTCCCAGAGTTCGACGACCACCCGGTCTCGGCCGAACCGGTCGACCAGGTCGTGGAGCCGGTGGGCGGCGGCGNCCGGCCCGTCGGCCTCGAGGGCGGCCGGAACCGCTCCCTTGCGACAGCCCGTGAGGACCACCCAGTCGGCGGCTCCCCCGGTACCCGTCCCAGCCAGCTCCGCNAGGCGGTCGAGGGAGAGTCGGGGTGCGCCCTTGCGGCCAGCCAGTTGGGCCTCGGTGAGGGCGGCCCCGAGGCGGGCGTAGCCGGCCGGGCCGTCGGCCAGCACGAGGAGGTGTTCGGCNGCCGGGTCGGGGGTGCCGGTGCGTGGTCCGGCCCCGAGCGAGAGTTCGGCGCCGAACACGGTGGGGAGGTCGTGCCGGCGGGCTGCCTCGGCGAACCGGACCACCCCNTAGAAGCCGTCGTGGTCGGTGAGGGCGAGGGCNGTCAGNCCCAGACGGGCCGCCTCGGCCACCAGTTCGGCTGGGTCGGAGGCACCGTCGAGGAAGCTGAAACCCGAGTGGCAGTGCAGTTCGGCGTAGGGGATGGACCCCTCGACCCGGCGGAGTGGTGGCTCGTCGTGGGGCGGTGCGGGCAGGGGCGCCCCGGGGCGATCGGCCAGGCGACGCTCGACCTCGCGCCACGGGAGGCCGGACAGCGAACGGCGTTCCCACTCCACCTCACGACCGTATCGAACATATGTTCGATACTCAACCGGTGGGGTTTCCCTGCCGATCGATCAGCCGGTCAGCCCGGAGACCAGGTCGATGACGCTCGGCGGGCAGTCCGAGAGGTCACCGTCGGCAATGCAGGGTTGGCCCAGCAGTTGCGCCACGATCTCGGCCCCCATNCCCCCGAATGCCACCGGGGCGGTCGTNGTCGGAACCTCGGTCGTNGTCGGAACCTCGGTCGTNGTCGGAACCTCGGTCGTNGTCGGAACCTCGGGTCGTNGTCGGAACCTCGGTC
>PACE01000021.1 GCA_002699725.1 Acidimicrobiaceae bacterium | reverse complement strand
GGACCTGGCAATCCCAAACGTACTCCAACTCTCGACGAGAGGAAAGCCCACCGGTGCAGGGCTTCTCGGAGTAGAGATTCGCTTTCGATGCGGCAAACCGCTGCCTCGGTCGTCCCGCCGCTCAGACCTCCGAGGCGGGACAGAAGTCGTTGAGGACGCACTCCCCACAACGGGGCTTCCGGCTGGGACAGACACGACGACCGTGCAGGATCAGGCGCATGCTGAAGTCCCCTCGCTCGTTGGCCGGCACCATCGGGTTGAGCTCGAACTCGACCTTCACCGGATCGGTCTCCTCGGTCAGGCCCAGGCGACGCGACAGGCGACCGACGTGGGTGTCGACGGGCAGGCCGGGCAGGCCCAGCGCCACGCTGCGGACCACGTTTGCCGTCTTACGGCCCACCCCGGGCAGGGACGTCAACTCGGCCATCTCACCCGGTACCTCGCCGTCATAGGCCTCGACGAGCCTCTGAGCCATGCCGAGCAGGCTGCGGGCCTTGTTGATGTAGAAGCCGGTCGAGCGGACGATCTCCTCCAACTCGGACGGAACCGCCCCTGCGAGGTCCTCCGGCGTCGGGTACCGGGCAAACAACACCGGCGTGACCATGTTGACACGCTTGTCGGTGCACTGGGCCGACAGGATCGTCGCCGCAAGGAGTTCGAAGGGGTTGCGGTGCGTGAGCTCACACTCGGCGTCTGGGTACTCGCCGGTCAGGCGACGGTTCGTCTCCCTGGCGCGGCCAGCCGGTGTTCTCGGGCGCCCCATGCCTTCGAACGTACCGCCTGCCCGGGGCACACGGGTACTCCTGTGCCCCGAGGTAGCCTCGCCGCCGATGGCAACCGAACCCGAACGCCTCGAAGTCTCCGACGGCACCGACACCGTCGTCCTCACCAGCGCCCGCAACGGCTGGCTCGTCGAACTCCGGGTGGAGGGAGACGACGACGTCCGACGGCAACGCCTCCTCGAGGCCGCCACCCAGACGGTCATGCTGGGAGAGGGCGGACGACTCGAACTCTGGATCGAGGACGCCACGCCTGCTTGCGACCGGGTACCGCTCGCTGCCGGCTTCACCCACTTTCGGGACCTGTGGCGGCTCGAGCGGCCTCTCCCCGCCCCCGACACCGACCTCTCCACACGTGCCTTCAGCTCAGCGGACGCCGATGCCTTCCTCGAGGTCAACAACCGGGCATTCCACTGGCACCCCGACCAGAGCGACCTCACCCACGAGGAACTGGCACAAAAGTGCGCCGAGCCCTGGTTCGACCCCGATGGATTCCGCCTGTTCGAACTCGAAGGCCGACTGGCCGGCTTCTGCTGGACGAAGGTCCACACCGACGAGACACCACCCGCCGGCGAGATCTACGCGATCGCCGTGGACCCCGACTTCCACGGCCGCGGCCTTGGCAGGGAACTCCTGCTCGACGGCCTCGCCTGGCTCGCCGGGCAGGGACTGCGACACGGGATGCTCTACGTCGAATCCGACAATCGGCATGCCAACCGGCTCTACGACGAACTCGGGTTCCGGCGCTCCAGGATCGACCGCGCCTTCCAGCGCATCGTCCGGTGAGTAGCGCCACCCCAGCGGGACTCCCGGTCACCCGCTACGACCACGATCGGGCCGCCCTCGGAAGGTTGCTCGGCGACGAGCCCGACTATCGGATCGACCAACTCTGGCAGGGCCTCTACGAGGACCTCGCCGGCCCGGCGGAGATCACGACACTCCCAGCAGTCCTGCGCGACCGCCTCGTGGGTGAGCTCCCGGCAGGCCTGACAGAGGAGACCCGCTCGACCGGTGACGACGGGGAGACCGTCAAGTGGCTGTGGCGCCTCACCGACGGAGCCCTGGTCGAGACCGTGCTGATGCACTACGCCGAGCGGTCCACGGTCTGCGTGAGCAGCCAGTCAGGCTGCGCCATGGGGTGCGGCTTCTGCGCCACCGGGCAGATGGGCTTCGACCGACACCTGACCACCGGTGAGATCGTCGAACAGGTCGTACGGGCCCAGCGCGAGGCCGGCGAGCGTCGCGTCTCGAACGTCGTGTTCATGGGTATGGGTGAGCCGCTCGCCAACTACGAGCGCACCTGGGGGGCTGTGGAACGCATCCACGGCGCCCTCGGACTCTCGGCACGGCACCTCACCATCTCCACGGTCGGCCTCGTGCCCGGAATCCGCCGACTGGCGGAGGAGCAACTGCCCGTGAACCTGGCGGTCTCCCTCCACGCAGCGGACGACGACCTGCGAGATGAACTGGTGCCGGTCAACCGCCGGTGGCCGCTGGCGGAGTTGGCCGACGCCTGCAGGCATCACATCCGCTCCACCGGTCGTCGCCTCTCTTTCGAGTGGGCGCTCATCCACGACACCAACGACCGGCCCGAGGACGCCAGGCGCTTCGCCGCCTATGCCCGGCCCCTTGGCGCACATATCAACCTCATTCCCCTCAACCCGACGCCCGGATGGCCGACACGCGGATCCTCACCACGGCGGGTCGCCGACTTCGCCGACGAGTTGCGGGCCCACGGGGCCAACGTGACGGTCCGTCACACACGGGGAACCGAGATCGATGCTGCCTGTGGCCAACTGCGCGCCGACCGGATGGACGTCCCGGTCGAGGCGCCGGTTCGGCGGCAAGCGGCGGCGGCCCTGCCAGACTGACGCTATGGAGCCACAGCGACGCTGGATCAACCGGTACCAGCCACAGACCCTCGTAATCGGCACCATGCTCCTCTACCTCGAAGGCGTCTTCAGCATGATTCGGGGTTCCAAGGTGCTGCTGCTACTCGGCCTACTCATGCTCCCCTCGGCCTACCTGATCGCCAACGACAAGAAGGTCGGTTGGCAGATGGCCGTCGCAGTGTCGGGCCTCGCCATCGTCGCGCGCATCCAGATCTACGGCTTCAAGCCCGACCTCTTCCTGGTGCTCCTGTTCCCGGGAGCACTCCTGGCGCTGCTCCTGCACCCGATGAGCCGGGAACACCAGCGAATCTGGTTCGACTGACCCGGTGGCCGACGAACCGCGTCTTGGAAACGGCCCGCTCCCCCCGGGAGGCCCCCTCCCCCCGGAAGAGAAGGCGGCTGCGGTGCGCTCGATGTTCGACGCCATCGCTCCCCGGTACGACCTCCTCAACCGCCTGCTGACCTTCCGACTCGACGTTCGCTGGCGCCGTCGCACCATCGACGACCTCGCCCTGCCCGCCGGATCCACCGTGCTCGACCTCGCCTGCGGCACCGGCGACCTCTGCAGGGACCTCGACCGGGCCGGCCACCGCCCGATCGGCATGGACCTCTCCTGGGGGATGCTGGCGGCAGCGCGCACCGACGCCCCCCTCGTGCACGCCGACGCCCTGCGCCTGCCCACACCGTCCGGGACGGTCGACGGCGTCACCTGCGGCTTTGCCCTCCGAAACCTGGCCGCCCTGGAACCCTTCTTCGGGGAACTGGCCAGGGTCCTGCGTCCCGGTGGTCGGATCGCCCTCCTCGAGGTCGATCGACCACTCAATCCCCTGCTCCGGGCTGGACACTCCGTGTACTTCGGGCGGGTGGTGCCCTTCATCGGCGGCCTNCTCTCCGACCGCACCGCCTACCGCTACCTTCCCCGGTCGGTCGTGTACCTGCCCACTGAACCCGAACTGTTACACCAGATCATGCAGGCCGGATTCACCGACGTGACCAAGATNCACCTCTCGGGTGGCATCGCCCAACTGCTCACGGCGACCCGCAACGCCTGAACTCAGTCGCACGGAGGCGGGTCAGGCGGAGAGCACCAAGCCCAGGGCAAGCAGGGACCCGGCGACCAACTGCGTCCGGGCCGTGACCGCTAGCACCCCGATTAGACGTGGGCCCTCGGCGCCACCGAGGACGTCCCGCACAGCCGGTCCGGCTACGACGCCTCCGCCCAGGACCAGCAGGCACCACGGACGCGAGAGGGCACACAGGGAAGCGATGACCAGAGCCCCGTCGAGGAAGGCCACGTAGAGCCAGCGGGCCGCCCGGTCGCCGATGCGGACCGCCAGCGTGCGCTTCCCGGAGACCGTGTCACCGGCGATGTCGCGGAGGTTGTTGACCGCAAGGAGGGCGCAGGCCAGTAACCCGACAGCGCTCCCGGCGAGGAGGGCGAGGCCGGTGATCCGGCCGGCCTGCACGTATGCGCTNCCGACGGTCGCCACGAGACCGAAGAACACNAACACAGCTACCTCCCCCAGGCCGAGGTAGCCGTACGGCTTCGGCCCNCCCGTGTAGAACCAGGCAGCGGCGATAGCAGATGCGCCCACGATGAGCAGCCATGGCGAGACNACGAGCGACAGGACGAGNCCAACGACACCCGCCACCCCGAAGGCAACNAACGCTGCCCGGCGGACCTCCCCGGCGCTGGCNAGTCCGGATCCGACGAGGCGCCGNGGTCCGATCCGGTCGAGTCCGTCCGTGCCCCGGAGTCCGTCGGACAGGTCGTTTGCGAAGTTCACGCCGACCTGGAGGGCGAGGGCCACGACCAGTGCGGCCAGAGCCCGCCACCAGACGATGCCGTCACCGACACCCACCGCCACTGAGGTTCCGACCAGCACCGGCACCACCGCAGCCGGAAGGGTGCGCGGACGAGCCCCGAGGATCCAGCGTCGCATGAGTGCAGTCTGCCACCGGCGACCGTTCCCTTCGACCACGCTCGGATACCTGTCGATAGCGTCACCCNGATGAACCGACTCGCCGGTGAATCAAGCCCCTATCTCCGCCAGCACGCCGACAACCCGGTCGACTGGCACCCCTGGGGTGACGATGCATTCGCCGAAGCCCGGCGCACCTCCCGGCCGGTGCTGCTCTCGGTGGGCTACTCCGCATGCCACTGGTGCCACGTCATGGCGCACGAATCCTTCGAGGACCCGGAGACGGCGAACCTCATGAACCGCTGGTTCGTGAGCGTGAAGGTCGACCGCGAGGAACGACCCGACGTCGACGCCATCTACATGGATGCCGTCACCACCCTGGCCGGGCGGGGCGGCTGGCCGATGACCGTGTTCCTCGACCCCGNGGGCCTTCCCTTCCACGCAGGCACCTACTGGCCGAAGCGGGAGCGGGGCGGAATGCCCTCGTTCCGACAGGTGCTCACCGCCGTCCACGAGGCCTGGACCGACCGCCGTGACGACCTCANCGAGATGGGATCCCGGGTGCTCGACCGCATGGCCNTCCATGCCGACCTNGAGCCCGGCGAGCACCTCCCACCGANCNNCACNCTCGAGCAGGCNNTCGGGGTGCTNCGGAAGCNAGCACGATCCCCACTGGGGAGGNTTCGGCGGCGCCCCGAAGTTCCCGCAGACGATGAGCCTCGAGGCTCTCCTCCGGCGGCAGGTNGCNGCCCCCGATCCGAGCCTCGCCGGGGTGATCGGAACGACCCTCGATGCAATGGCCTCCGGNGGCATGGCGGACCAGNTCGGCGGNGGATTCGCCCGCTACTCGGTGGACGAGCGGTGGCTGGTCCCCCACTTCGAGAAGATGCTCTACGACAACGCCCTGCTCGCCCGGACCTACCTNCACGCCTGGCAGGTNCTCGGGCACGATCGTTGGCTNCAGGTCGCCGAGGAGGCCATCGGGTACGTGCTCCGGGACCTTCGACTCCCGGGCGGTGGGTTNGCTGCTGCCGAGGATGCCGACTCGGAGGGAGTCGAAGGTCGCTTCTACGTCTGGTCCGAGTCGCAGGTACGGGCAGCCTCCGGCCCCGACGCAGACGAGGCGATCACCTGGTACGGCGTCAGCCCGGAGGGAAACTTCGAGGGCGCCAACATCCTGCACCGTCCAGTTCGGGGCGACCTGCTGCGCCCGTCCGGGGTGGAGCGTGCCCGGCAGGCCCTCTTCGATGTCCGGGAACTGCGGGTCCGCCCCGGACTCGACGACAAGGTCCTGACCGAGTGGAACGGCCTGATGCTCGCCACACTCGCTGAGGCTGCCGCCGCCACCGGCCGGGAGGACTGGCTGATNACTGCCAGGGAGAACGCCGACTTCCTCCTCACCCACCTCCGTCGCGAAGACGGCCGCTGGCTCCGCTCCTGGCAGTCCGAGGCCGGTGCACGGCACCTCGGATACGCAGCAGACCACGCCGCCATGGTCGACGCCCTCACCCGCCTCGGAGAGGCGACCGGGGAGGCCCGCTGGACCGATGAGGCGATCAGCTCGGCCGACCTCCTCCTCGACCTCTTCACGGACCGGGTGAACGGCGGATTCTTCACCACCGGTGACGACGCCGAACGGCTCGTGACACGTCCCAAGGACGTGCTCGACAACGCCCACCCCAGCGCCAACAGCCTGGCCGCCGTAGCCCTGCTCCGCCTGGGAGCCCTCACCGGCGAACGGCGCTACACCGAAGCCGCTGAATCCGTGCTGCTACTCCTNGGACGCCTCGTCGCCGACCATCCGACGGCGTTCGGACACCTGCTCGGGGCCGTGGACCTCCTNCATGCCGGCATCACCGAAGTGGTCGTCACCGGACAGCGTCCCGACCTCGTGGAGGCCGTCCGAGGGACGTATCGGCCGAATCTCGTCCTGGCCTGGGGAGAACCGCGACCCGGACCGCTCTGGGACGGACGCGACGGCGACAGGGCCTGGGTCTGTCGGGACTTCGCCTGTCGGGCCCCCGTCGATGACGTCGAGAGCCTGCTCGCCGAACTCTGAGGCCGGGCGCCTAGGCCGCCTTCTCGAGGATATGGATGCCACAGGCCGAGCCGAGGCCGATCACGTGGGCAAGGCCGACCCTCGCCCCCTCGATCTGCCGGTCGCCGGCCTCGCCCCGCAGGTGGGTGGCCACCTCGTAGACGTTGGCAACACCGGTCGCCCCAATCGGGTGACCCTTCGAGATGAGGCCACCCGACACGTTCACCGGAAGGCGACCGTCGCGGAACGGCGCACCGGAATCGATGAAGTCGCCGGCCCCGCCCGGCTCGCACAGGCCGAGGTTGTCGTAGTGGATGAGCTCCGCCGTGGCGAAGCAGTCGTGGAGTTCCACCAGGTCGAGGTCCTCGGGTCCGACTCCGGCCGCCTCGTAGGCCTGGGCTGCGGCGCTACGCGTCAGGGTATTGACGTCGGGTTGGACCTGGCCGGACTCGACCCACGGGTCGCTCGTCAGGACCGAGGCCGAGATCTTGACGGCCCGCTGCTGCGCCTCGGCGGGTAGGGACCGCAGACGCTCCTCGGAGACCAGCACCACGGCCGCCGCCCCGTCGCCCGTCGGGCAGCACATGAGCGTCGTGTTGGGGTAGCTCTGGACCGGCGAGCCCATGATCTGTTCGAGGCTGAACTCCTTCTGGTACTGGGCCAGCGGGTTCAGGGTCGAGTGGAGGTGGTTCTTGTAGGCGACCTTGGCGAACTGCTCGAACCCGACGCCCTCGTTCTCGTAGGCGTACCCCGTGCCCGCCTGCGCGAACACGCCGGGCATGGTCTCCGTGCCGAGAATCCCGTCGATCGACGTCACCGCCTCATAGCGACCGGTCGGTTCGAAGACCTTGCGCTCCGACCGGGACTTGCCAGCCAGGAGGCCCATCTTGCCCATCTGCTCGACACCGACGGCAAGGCCCATCTGGGCCTCGCCGGCCTTGATTGACATGTACGCCACCCTGATGGCCGTAGCCCCGGTGGCGCAGGCGTTGGTGACGTTGTAGACGGGGATGCCCGTCTGGCCGATCTGCTTCTGCAGGCGCTGGCCGAATCCCGGCGGCTGAAAGAGGCTTCCGGCGGCGAGGACGTCCATGTCGTGGATTCCCACACCACCGTCGGCGAAGGCGTCGAGGCAGGCCTGTGAGGCCAGGTCGAAGGCGTCCAACTCCGGGTAGCGGGCGAAGCGGGTCATGCTGGCTCCGAGGACCCAGACTGAATCTCCAGACATATGCCTTCCTTTCTGTTGCTGTGATCGCCGCTCGGTGGGGTCCGTGCGACTCTCAGGCGGAGGCGTAGCCGTAGGCCACGCACTCCGTGCCATCGTCGTCGGTCCCGCAGACGTAGGTGGTGAATTGAACGCGCATTCCCAGTTCTGCAGACATCGGATCGTCGAGGCCGACCACGTTCGAGCGGACGGAGGTGCCGTCCTCGGTCTCGACGATCGCCGAAACGAACGGGACCGGGATGCCCGGTGCCGCGTTGTGGACCACGCTGTAGGCCTTCAGGACACCGGCACCGGCGACCCGTACCTGCGAAAAGCCTGTCCCCCCACAGTTGGCACAGGCGTTGCGCCGATCGAAGTAGCGGGCCCCGCAGTCCGTGCACTCACTGGCGCGGAGGTGGGGATCGTCACCGAGTTGCAGGTAGCCGACGATCGGCACCTGGCTGGCGGAGGTCTCATCGGACATTCGGGTCTCCGGGTCAGTGGATCGGTTCGCAGAGGGAACGCGGGGTGACCCTACCGTCCGACCTCCGGGAGCCGAACATCGGGGATCCCCCAGTGGCCACGGTGCAGAACCTCGCCGAGTTCTCGCCGGCCCCGTTCGGCCGATGTGGAGGGGCGCTGATCGTCGGGTGCCGGATACCCGATGGCGACGGCCCCGATCGCCCGCTGGCCACCGGGGACGTCGAACCTGCGGGAGATATCACGTTCGTGCCCGAACAGGCCGAAGAAGCAGCAGCCCAGACCCTCGTCGACCGCGAGGAGTTGAAGCGCCATCGCCGAGAACGCCGCATCGATGAACCAGTACGGGATGGGCCAGTCCTCGTCGGACCCACCGAGCTCCGTCGAGGCCTTGTCCGGCTCCGAGTACCGGTCGAGGTAGCGGCCTGCGTCCGCATAGACCACGACCAGGGCAGGTGCAAGCGGCAGGCGCGGCCAGGGGAACGTATCGCGGGCCTGCTCGGGGAGGGTGACCCTCCAGTAGGCGGAGGTCTGTTCAGGGCCCTCGAGGACGAGGAACTCCACGCCCTGGGCGTTGCCGGCGGACGGGGTCCGGCGGGCACGATCGACGAGATCGTCGACGAGGCCCGGAGGGAGGGAACGATCGAGGAACGAGCGGCACGACCGTCGGGCTTCGAGCGCCTCGCGAACGCCCTGTTTCGCACTCCCTCGATCGTCGGCTGCCTGCCCCGGCTGGGCCGGGTCGGCAGGAGCGCTGCTCAGAGGAGTTTCTCGAGGTCCTCGGCCAGGGCCCAGCCGCAGGCCACGACGACGTCGCCCCTCCCGGTGTCGAGGCCGTCGAACAGGCTGGACACATCGGCGTCGATCATCTCGGGCTTGAGGCTGCAGTGGTCGAAGACGCAGGCTTGGCTGCCGGACCCCTTGGAGCGGAAGGCATGCTCGTCATAGTTGAGGGTGGAGAGGCCGAAGCGCTTCACGAACCGACGTCCCCAGGCTCGCTCCTCGCCCGAGGCACGGTGGCCGGGACGGGGATTCACATCAGCAAGGGACCGGTACGCCTCGAAGCCGGCCGGGCTGTTGAAGCGGGTGCCGATGACCACGTCTTCGTCGGGAAAGGCGAGCACGGCGCGTCGCAACAGCTCGGTCACGAGGGCACGCAGGACCGTGTCGCGCTTGCTGGTTCGGCGTACCGACGCCAATCCGACGATTACGCTCGGGGTGCCGCCGATGCGTTCGAGCGTCGAGAAGGCAAAGCCCTTCAGGCGACCACCATCGCGGGCGGTGGTAGCTAGGACCCAGTCCTCGCTCTGCTTGGACAGCAGGCCNATGCCCAGGGGATTCGGCCCGACCTCGCAGAGTTCTGCCATGTCCTCGATCTCGGCATCNCCGAGCATCGAACAGTCCTTGGTCTCGACCTCGATCGCCATCGGCTCAGGTCCCTTGCTCTCGGACGATTTACCAGCCTGGCTACCAGGAGGAGGNCCCTGACCGGTCGTGGCGACTGCCGCACACGTCCCTACAGCCTGCCGTCCCACGGGGTCGATCCCAACCCGGCCATGCNGCGCGGCCGGTTCGGATCGGACAAGAGCGGGCCGCGACGCTGGCTCAGCCGACGACCACGGCCTCGGCACCCAACAGGACCCGTAGTTCGCCGACTAGGCCCCCCGAGGGGTTCACGCAGTAGTCGGCGGGGAGCCGAAGGACCTGTCGGTCTCCCAGGTGGAGGTAGACCTCGGCATCGCCGGGGTGCGCCGCCAACAGCGCCTTGAGTTCGTCGACCGTCGACTCNCTCACCTGTTCGATGGGGAGTCGCACCCGCACCGGGCGCGAGGAGGGGAGGTCGCCCATCTCGACGACCTCGACCTCATGGCAGAGAAACTTCGGGACGCCTTCGCGACGACCGTCCAGGCGGCCGCGGACGAGCACGATGGCATCCTCATCGAGTTTGTGGCCGTGTTCGGTCATCGTCCTCGGGAACACCATGACCTCGACCGACCCGCTGAGGTCCTCGAGGTCCAAGACCGCCATGAGGTCGCCCTTGCGGGTCCACTTCTTCTGGAGGTTGCTGATCACTCCTCCGATCGTGTGCTGCATCCCGTCCTCGACATCGGCCAGTTCTGAGACNNNGAGGTCGCANTTNCNGCGNAGGGCCACCTCGTAGCCCGACAACGGATGCTCCGAGACGTAGAGCCCCAACATCTCCTTCTCGAAGGCCAGGCGGACGGACTTGTCGAACTCGACGTCGCTGATCGGGATCCGTTCGTCGAACAGCGGGTCGGACTCACCCTCCCCGAACAGGGACATCACGCCCATATCGTGCTCCCGGCGCCGGGCGAGGGTGTGCTCGATCACCTGTTCGTGTGCGAGCAGGAGGCCCTGTCGGGGATGCCCAAGGGCGTCGAAGGCCCCNGCCTTGATGAGNGACTCGACCGTGCGCTTGTTCAGCACCGTGCTGGAGCAGCGTTCGACGAAGTCGTAGAAGTCGGCGAACGGGCCCCCGGCATCGCGCTCAACCAGCAGGAGCTCGACGAGCCCCTCCCCCACGTTTCGCACCGCCGACAATCCGAACACGATCCGACCGGCACCCGNTCCGTTGGCGTCCAGATCGTCGCCCGGGATGGCATGGAAGTCACTGCGGGCCGTGTTGATGTCGGGGACCCCGACGTCGATGCCCATGATCCGACACTCGTTCAGGTAGGTGGCTGCCTTGTCGAGGTTCGACTTCACGCTGGTGAGCAACGCTGCCATGTACTCGATCGGATAGTTGGCCTTCAGGAACGCGATCTGGTAGGCGATGTAGCCGTAGCCGTACGAGTGGCTCTTGTTGAACGCATAGTCGGCGAACTGTTCGATTTTGTCGAAGACATCTTCACCCAGGGCTATGCCGTAGCCCGTCGCCTCACAGCCGGCGACGAAGTTCTTGCGTTCATTCTGCATGGCCTCGCGGTCCTTCTTGCCGCAGGCCCTGCGCAGTTTGTCGGCGTCTGCCAACGAGTAGGCGGCGAACTTCTGCGCCACGCGCATGACCGACTCCTGGTAGATCATCAGCCCAAAGGTGTCGGCGAGAAGCTCCTCGGCATCGGCGTGGAAGTAGGTAACCGGCTGTCGGCCGTTCTTGCGATCGGCGTAGTCGTTGTGCATGTTCGTGGACATCGGGCCCGGCCGGTACAGGGCAACGAGCGCTGCAACATCCTCGAAACAGGTCGGAGCGAGCGATCGCATGAGGGAGCGCATCGGCCCCGACTCGAGTTGGAACACGCCGATCGTGTCGCCACGCGCCAGAAGGTCGAAGGTGGCCTGATCGTCGAGCGGCACCTCGTCGATGTCGACGACCTCGCCCCGGGTGGCCTCGACGAGGGTCAGGGTGTCGGTGATGACGTCCAGGTTACGGAGGCCCAGGAAGTCCATCTTGAGGAGTCCAAGGTCCTCGACGGCGTGCATCTCGTACTGGGTAACCACCGGCGCATCGCCGGGATCCTGACCGGATTCGGGCTTCCGTTGGATGGGGAGGTAGTTCGTCAGGGACTCCTTAGTGATCACCACGGCGGCGGCATGGATGCTGTCCTGGCGCCGGAGGCCCTCAAGTCCCCGGGCCACGTCGACGACCTTGCGCACGTCGCTGTCGTCTCCGTACATCTGGCGCAGGTCGGTGGCCATCTTGAAGCCGTCGGCGTGCTGCTCGGTCTCCTCGAGGCAGGCGGCAAGCGGGGTGTCGCGGCCCATGATCAGTGGCGGCATCGCCTTGGCGACCCGGTCGCCCATGCCATACGGGTATCCGAGCACCCTGGCGGCATCGCGGACGGCGGCCCGAGCCTTGATCTGCGAGAACGTGACGATCTGGGCGACATGGTCCCGGCCGTAGCGTTCGGCCGCGTAGCGGATGACCTCGTCCCGGTGGCGGGAATCGAAGTCCATGTCGATGTCCGGCATGTTGCTCCGGCTCGGGTTCAGGAAGCGCTCGAACAGCAGGTCGTACCGGATGGGATCCAGGTCGGTGATCTCGAGGGAGTAGGCCACGGCACAACCCGCAGCACTGCCCCGGCCGGGGCCGACCCGGATGCCCCGGTCCCGCGCGTACCTGATGATGTCCCAGGTGATGAGGAAGTAGGAGGAGAAGCCCATGTCTCCGATGATCTTCAACTCGTAGGCCAGACGATCGACGACGGTGTCGGAGAGCGTGTCGCCCCACCGCTTCCGGGCGCCCTCGAACGTCAGGTGCTCGAGGTAGGCGTTGTCGTTGGGGAAGCCCTCGGGCAGCGGGAAATCGGGGAGCTGCGGCTTGCCGAACTCGATCTCGACGTCGCAGCGTTCGGCGATCAAGAGCGTGTTGTCGCACGCCGCCGGAACCTCACGAAAGAGGTCACGCATCTCGCCGGCGGACTTCACGTAGTGCTGGGAGCCGTGGAACCGGAACCGCTTCTCGTCGCTCATCAGCGAGCCGGTCTGCACGCACAACAGTGCGTCGTGCGACACCGCATCGTCCTCGCAGGTGTAGTGGCTGTCGTTCGTGGCCAGCAGCGGCGCACCCAGCTCCTCCGCCAGGCGGATGAGCTGCGGGTTGGTGCGTTGCTGCTCGGGAATGCCGTGGTCCTGGAGTTCGACGAACAGGTTGTCCCGGCCGAAGATGTCCTGGAGGCGCCCGGCCCGCTCCCGGGCCCCTTCGTAGTCGTCGGCGAGGAGCGCCTGGAGGACCTGGCCGCCGAGACAGCCCGTGGTGGCGATGAGCCCCTCGCTGTGGTCGGCGAGAACCTCCCAGTCGACCCGGGGCTTGTAGTAGTAGCCCTCGAGGAACGCCCGGCTGGCTACCTGGATCAGGTTCCGATAGCCGGTGGAATTCTCGGCCAGGAGGGTCAGGTGGTAGTAGAGCTTGCGCCCGCCCTCGGTCTCACCGCCGGAGTCGTCGAGTCGGCCACGGCGGGTGGGTCGTTCGCTGCGCGACTCGTGCGCCATGTACGCCTCGGTGCCCAGCACCGGCTTGATTCCCTGCTTCCTGCACTCCCGGTAGAAGTCGACGACCCCGTACATGTTGCCGTGATCGGTGATGCCGATCGCCGGCTGGCCGTCCGCGACCGCAGCCGCCACGATGTCCTCGATCCGGGCCGCTCCGTCCAGCAGCGAATACTCGGTGTGGACGTGGAGGTGGCTGAAGGAATCGGTCACGGGACCCGCGGCCCGACTCAGAGGTACGTGCCCGGTCGGGCGTCGACGCCGGGCGGTGCCTGGCCGGAGGTCAACTCGCCCCGGCGCATACCGTCCAACTGCTGCTGGGCGGCCATCTGCTGAGCGAACAGAGTCGCCTGGATGCCCTGGACGAGTCCTTCCAGCCAGCCGACCAGCTGCGCCTGGGCGATCCGCAGTTCATCGGCGCTCGGCGCCTCACCTTCGCCGAACGACAGCGCCAGCCGACCCAGCTCGTTGCGAAGGTCCTCGGAGAGGGCCGATCCGAGTTCCTCGACCGAGGTCTCGTAGATCTCCTTGAGGCGGTCGCGACTGGCCTCGTCGAGGGCCGCGGCACGGACTTCCTCCAGTAGTTGCTTCATCATCGTTCCGACCCGCATCACCTTGGCCGGATGCTCGATCGTCTCGTCGACGGAGTCGTCGTCCTGAAGGTCCTGGTCATCGAGTTTGAGGATCTCGGGCTGGTCCATTCGTGGGTCTTCGCCACCCGGTTCGCTCGTCGCCTCCATCGGTCCGACTCTAGGCCGACGGGAGGACGCGCGGAGCCACGCCCGGTGGCAGCATCGGCCACCCGGTGGTCACGTCACGACGCCGACGGCCGGCACCAGCATCTCGTCCGGCGTGAGCGAGCCGTGGCGCCCGATCAGGCGGATCGACATCACCTCGGCGGGGTCCCGAAAAGCGACCTGCTCCCTGGCCACAAGGGCCACGTCCCCCAGCCGGGAGCGAGCCGCCGGCCCGAGTCGGGGCCCCAGCCAGCACTCGGCCTCGACCTCGTCACGGGTCCGGATCCATGCCAGGTCCCCGAACGCCTCGACTGCTGCGGCATGGAGGTCTGCAGCGGCCCCCGGGCGCGCATGGAGCCACCGGAACCGGGCCTCGCCGCTCTGTCCGTCCAGGCAGGAGGTCACCTCCGGGGGCAGGTCGAGGATCCGGTCCCCCACGTGCACCTGACCGTGATCGGCGGTCACGACGACGGCGGTCCCGGGCGGCACCCGGTCGATGATTGCGTCGACCATCGCATCGCAGTCGGCCAGTTCCTCTTCGTAGCGGTCCTCGAGGCCGTACTCGTGGGCGGTGCGGTCGATTCCGTCCCAGTAGGCGTAGACGAACGGCTCAACCGAGGCGAGGAGATCGACGGTCCGGTCCACCAGGTCCTGGCGATCCGCGTAGCCGACGAGTCGGGTCGCCGACAGGTGGGCCCGTGAGAAGCCCGAACCGGCGAATTCGGACCGGGTGACTACCGGTGGGTGCTGGCCGCCGAAGGCCGGACACGGTTGGAAGGTCGACGGATCGATCCGCCGTCTGGCGTCCCCGTCGCCGGTCGTCCAGCGGAGGGCGTTGAGGACCGCACCGTCCACGGCGATCCGATAGCCCACGACACCATGCTCGCCGGGTGGGCANCCGGTGGAGATGGAGGTCAGCGCCGCCGCCGTGGTGNTCGGTGCGACGGTGGTGATCGGACGTCCCTCCATGGCCGCCAGTACCGGTGCAGCGCCGCGGCGCTGTTGCAACTGGTTCCAGCCCAGGCCGTCGAGCACAAGGAGCAGAACCCGACGGGCGGAGAGCAGGTCGTGGGAGAGCCAGTCGGGTTCATGGGATCCTTCGAGAAGGGCGGGGACGAGTCCGGTCACACAGGCGTCGCCGTAGTCGGGAAGCAGGGGCCCTTCGATCGAGTGATCCAACTCGTCCCTCACGACTCGAACGTAGCGCGGGAGTGGCCGTCTAGGATCGGACTCCGTGAAGGTCTCGACCCGTGGCGACTACGCGAGTCGGGCGCTGCTCTCCCTCGCACTCCATGGCGACGGGCAGACGCCCCGTTCCGTCCGTGATATCGCCGACCAGACGGCCCTCCCCCAGCCCTACCTCGAGCAGATCCTGCTGGCCCTCAAGGGAGCCGGTCTGGTGCGCTCGAAGCGCGGTGTCGGCGGCGGCTACGTNCTGGCCCGCGAGCCCGGGACGATCCTGCTCTCACAGATCGTGTCGGCCGTCGACGGACCGATCGTGGCCGGTGACTTTTCAGAGCCGCACACCGACGGTGCCTGCGACCACGAGGGGCAGTGCGTGCTCCTCTCCATCTGGGCCAGCGCAGGCTCGCACATGCGGCGCTACCTGGACTCTTTCACCCTCGAGGACATCGCCAGCATGGCCCGCGGCCAGGAGGGTTGGCCCGAGGCCTGACTTCAGCCTTGCGAGTTCAGACCAGGGGGTGCGCCAGGCCTGCGAGCACCGTGGACAGGTCGGCGGGCAACGACGAGTCGAAGGCCATTTCCGCACCCGACGACGGGTGCACGAATCCGAGGTGTGCGGCGTGCAGGAAGGGCCGGCCCAGGCCGTGGTGGTCCCGAGAGGAGTCGTAGGCGGCATCACCNACCAGCGGGTGTCCGATGGCCGTCAGGTGGACCCGGATCTGGTGTGTACGGCCCGTCTCCAGGCGGCACTCCAGCAAGGTGGTGCCAGGCCGCTCCCAGCGGCCCCGGACCGTGTAGGCGGTCCGTGCTTCCCGNCCCCCGACAACGACCGCCATCCTGGTGCGACCGCGCGGTGAACGACCGATCGGTGCCTCGATACGACCCTCGTCGGCCTCGACGCAGCCNTGGACGAGNGCCAGGTACCGACGGTCGACCCGGCGATCCGACANTTGGNGAGCCAGTGCGGCGTGTGCCGTGGCCGTGCGGGCGACCATGAGGAGTCCGGAGGTGCCACGATCGAGTCGGTGGACGATGCCAGGGCGCAGAGCGGNGCCCACCGATGCCACCTCCGGATAGCGGGCCAGGATGCCATGGACGAGTGTGCCCTCGTCNTGGCCGGCCCCGGGGTGGACGATGATGCCGGCCGCCTTGTCCACGACAATGACCTCGGCATCCTCGTGGACGACGGAGACCTCGACGTCCGGATCCGGTTGAAGCCCCAGGGCCTCACTCTCGGNGAGGTCCGGAACCGTCAACTCCTCACCGGCCTGCACCCGGCGGGAACGGATCAGCACCGGCTCGTCGTCAATCAGGATCAGCCCCTCCTCGATGGCGGCAGAGGCACGGCTCCGGCTGATGCCCGTGAGGAGGCTGACCACTCGGTCGAGTCGCTCCCCGTCGAGTGCCACCGGGACGGTCTCCTGCAGGTCCATTACGGGGTCTCCCCGGCACGCAGGCCGCGCACGACGATCAGGATGCCCCCTACGACGATCGCCGAGTCGGCAACGTTGAACACCGGCCACCACTGGACGTCGACGAAGTCGATGACGGCGCCTCCGAAGAAGCCATCCCCGGCGCGGAAGGCACGGTCGGCCAGGTTGCCGAATGCCCCTCCGATGATGCCGCCGACACAGAGCCTCGCCATCGGATCTCCCGCCTTCGCCCCCAGGCGCACCAGGAGCACCACCACGGTGAGCACGAGCACAGCGAAGATCGGACCGAGCCCCTCGCCCTGGCTGAAGGCAGCGCCCGTATTGAAGACGAGGCGCAGCCGGAGCGTCCAGAACAGGTCGATCGTCCGACCCGGTTCGAGGGCCGCCACCACCCACCACTTGGTGAGCTGGTCCAGTACCAGGACCGAGGCCCCGGCCAGCAGCGCGCCCCGCCATGGGGCCACGCCCGGACTCAACGTCGGCCGAGCCCGCCGGCCTTGTACTCGACCCGTTCAGCCGCCCAGGGGATTGCCTTCATGCGTTCCTTCGGGATGTTCTTACCCGAGAGAAGGCATACGCCGTAGACACCCTTGCGAATTCGCTCGAGGGCGAGATCGATCAGGTCGATGGAATCACGGGCCTGGGCGCTGAGCGCCAGGTCGAGGTCGCGAGCCACGGCAAAGGTGTCGCCCTCACCCGACTCCTCGTCGAACTGGACGTCTCCGGGCTCCCGGCCGTCGAGAAGAGAATCGGCCTCCGCCTCGAGGGTGTCGGCGCTTCGGACGTAGCGCGCCCGCTCCTCGAGGAGGCGCTTCTTCTGCTCGTCGAGGAAGGTCTTCCCAAATGGCGACTTTGGCTTCTTGCCGGCAGGGGCCTTCTTCGCNNNAGCCTTCTTCGCNNNAGCCTTCTTCGCGACAGCCTTCTTCGCAGGAGCCTTCTTCGCNNNAGCCTTCTTCGCGACAGCCTTCTTCGCGACA
>PACE01000020.1 GCA_002699725.1 Acidimicrobiaceae bacterium | reverse complement strand
CGCCGTGGCCGTCGCCAACATGTCGGCGATGCGCGACGAGGGCCTGACGGAGCACGTGCTCACCAACGAGGCCGGCATGGCCGAGTCGCTCGCCAAACTGGCCGACGTCCACCGGTGCGTGAAGGAGGTCCGGGGGAGCGGGTTCTTCTATGCCATCGACCTCTGCGCAGACCGCGAGGCCGGCCGGGAACTGAGCCCCGACCAGGAGGCGGGCCTCCGTGGTGGCGTCCTGGGCGGCTTCGTCCGGGAGCAGCGCATGACCATCCGGCCCGACGACCGGGGCTATACGGGCCTGACCATCTCACCGCCCCTGATCGCTGACGGCACGGTGGTCGAGGATCTGGTGGACCGAACCGATCGGGTGCTGGAGCGCACGGGCGCCTGGTTGTCGGAAATTGCCTAGGCAATCAACGCCTACGATCTGCGACAAGGGGGAGTGTCGGTGAAGGACCTGTCCGTACAGAACGTGAGCATGGTCTACGAACTGCCCAAGGGCGGTTCGGTCCAGGCCCTGCACGACGTTTCGTTCGACCTCGAGGCCGGCCGCCTGCTGACGCTGCTGGGACCATCGGGTTGTGGCAAGACGACGCTGCTCAACATCGTCGCTGGGTTCCTCGCCCCCAGCGGCGGGTCGGTCGAACTGGGCGGCACGCCGATCACCGGCCCCGGCCAGGAGCGGGGCATGGTCTTCCAACAGGGCGCCCTCTTCGAGTGGCAGAACGTCGCCCAGAACGTGGCGTTCGGGCCCCGGATGAACCGGAGGAAGAGGTCCGAGACGAAGGCCCTGGTCGATGGCCTGCTCAACACGGTCGGCCTCACGGGCTTTGGCGACAAAGCCATCTACGAACTCTCGGGTGGCATGCAGCAGCGGGTGGCGCTGGCCCGATGCCTCGCCAACGAGCCCGAGGTCATCCTGATGGACGAACCGCTGGGAGCGCTCGACGCCCTGACCCGGGAGAAGATGCAGGGCCTGATCCTCAAGCTCTGGAAGGAGACGGGGAAGACCATCATCCTGGTCACCCACAGCGTCGAAGAGGCCCTGTTCCTCGGCGACAAGTTGTTCGTGATGGCCCCACGCCCGGGCCGCATCGAGAAGGCCTACGAGTTGCCGTTCGCCGAGGTCGGCCTCACCACCGACCCCCGGAAACTCAAGGCCTCGGCAGAGTTCATCGAGAAGCGCGAGGAACTGCTCTCGATGATCTGGGGCATGGAGGAGCAGATCATGGGCCACGAGGGGGGGATGTCATGAGCGAGCACGTTCCCGCCCCTGTCGCCGGGTCACCCGTCGAGGACGCGAAGGCATCACGTTTTGGTCGTCGCCGGGGCATGCAGAGCCGCAAGACCGTCACCTTCGGCGACGCCTCCGATGTCACGACCTCGAAGGGCTGGATGCTGGTCTCACTCGGCGGCCTCTTCCTGCTCTGGTGGTGGTTCACCCGAGGTCCTGAGCCGATCCTCGACGAGAAGACCTTCCCGAGTCCCTTCGCCACCTGGGATGCCTTCGTGGACTGGTGGCGCGACGGCTACCGCCGGGCCTCGGCATGGGAACACGCCTCCGCCAGCCTCAGCCGGGTCCTCAAGGGCATGCTCATCGGGACGATCATCGGGATCCCTGTGGGCTTCGCCATGGGCCTCTCGCGGGTTTTGCGCGGTATTTTCGACCCCATCGTCGAATTGTTCCGGCCGGTCCCACCGCTGGCCCTGCTGCCCATGTTCATCATGTGGTTCGGTATCGGCGAGGAGTCGAAGGTCAACCTGCTGGTCTGGGCGTCGGTCTGGGTGATGATCATCGCCAGCCGGGCCGGGGTGCTCGGTGTTTCCGGCTCCAAGGTGCACGCCGCCTACTCGCTGGGCGCCAACAAATGGCAGATCCTCCGGTACGTGATCCTCCCCAACGCCCTGCCCGAGGTGTTCACCGGCCTCCGCGTGGCGCTCGGGGTCAGCTGGGGGACCCTCGTTGCCGCCGAGCTGGTCGGCGCCGAGAAGGGGCTTGGTGCTTCGATCTACATCGCCAGCCGGTTCTTCCGCATGGACATCGTGCTCATGAACATCGTCATCATCGGTGTGATCGGTGCGCTCATGGACCTGGTGATGCGCCTCCTCGAGTCGCGGCTCATCCCCTGGCGGGGCAAGAGCTGAGCGGGATCAGATTCTCATGAGCGGCTCGCGGCCCGCCCTCGTGGCGGAGTGGCACGAGAAGGCCTGCGTCGACCCGGCACGGGTCGTCCTCGCCGACCTGGGCGACCCGAGGGCCGATGAGGCGGCCGCCCGACTGCGTGGCGATGGTCTCGCGGTCATCGTCGAGCCGGTTGTCGACCCCGGGGATGAGGCCTGCGGTCCGGCGATCGCCGCCGGACTCGACCCGGCGGACCCGATCGTCGCCGCCACCCTGCTGGTGCGGAGCGGATGGGCCGATGCAGCGGTGGCGGGTGCCACCCGTCCATCCGCCGACGTGCTCCGGGCCGGCCTCAAGGTCCTGGGCGTGGCCCCGGGTGTCTCGGTCGTCAGCAGTTGCTTTCTGATGGTCCTGCCCGACGGCCGCCCGATCACGTTCGGCGACTGTGGTGTGGTGCCCGACCCGGATGCCGGGCAGTTGGCCGCCATCGCGGCTTCCTCGGCGCAGACCCATGCGGCACTCACCGGCGAGGAGCCCCGCGTGGCGATGCTCTCGTTCTCCACGAAGGGGAGCGCGCAGCATCCCCGCATCGACAAGGTGAAGGAAGCGACGCGACGGCTCGGCGAGTCGGCGCCGGATCTCGTCGTGGACGGCGAGTTGCAGTTCGACGCCGCATGGGTGCCCGAGGTTGCCGCCTTGAAGGCCCCGGATTCGCCGGTGGCCGGCCGGGCCAACGTTTTCATCTTCCCGGACCTCGACAGCGGCAACATCGCCTACAAGATCGCCGAGCGCCTTGGCGGCGCCCGCGCCTACGGGCCGCTGCTCCAGGGCCTCGACGGGGTGCTCCACGACCTGTCCCGCGGTTGTTCGTCCTCCGACATCGTGGACGTCGTGGTGATAGCCGGCCTCCTGGCCAGCGCACGCCGGGGCTGAGGGAGGTCGGGTGCCGCTCGAGGCCGTCCTGCTGGTGCTGGCCTCGACGGTGATCCATGCGGGCTGGAATGCCCGCCTCCACCGGATGGACGACCCGGCGGTTGTGATCGCCACCTCATACCTCTGGGTCGGGGTGGTCCTCCTGCCCATGGTGGTCGTCGATCCGCCGGTCGAGGTGTTGGGTTGGGTGTTCGCCAGCGCCGCTGCGCAGGCCGTCTACCTCGGCTTCCTCGGGTCGGCCTACCGCGACGGCAGCCTCAGCGTCACCTATCCGATCGCCCGCGGGACGGCTCCGCTGCTGATCGGGTTGGGCGGATGGTGGCTGCTCGGTGAGACACCGTCGATCGCCACGTCGGTGGGACTGGTGGTCCTGACGGTGGGGATCCTCCTCGTGGCGGGCCTGGGAGCCCGACTCCGGGAAGGTCGTGCCGTCGCCATGGCGCTGCTGACCGGACTCGGCACGGTCGGCTACTCGCTCATCGACGCCCGGTCGGTCGACCTCACCGGCGTACTCGGATACCTCTCGGTGATCATGATCCTGAGCTCCCTGGTCGTCTTTGCGGTGCGTCAGCCGGGGGTGGAGAGGATCCGGGCCTCGTTGCGGCCCGGGGTCCTGATCGGCGTCGGGCAGGGCACCGCCTACGCCCTCGTTTTGTTGGCCTTCAAACAGGCGCAGGCGGGCCAGGTGGCGGGTCTGCGGCAGATGTCGGTCGTGCTCGGCGTGATCCTGGCCCGGGAGGCGCTGGGTCCGAGGGCTCTGGGCGGAGCGCTGGCGGTGGCAGTCGGCGCGGCGCTCGTCGTCTGGTGATCCGGGCCATGAAACAATGCGGTCTAACTAGAGAGCGAGGGGTGCTAACACTATGGTGAGGGCATGAGCCGACGCACCCTCGACACGGACCGGGTGGTCGCGACGGCAGCAACCCTGGCTGACAGTGAGGGCCTCGATGCAGTGACCCTCACCCGTGTCGCCAACGAACTGGGCGTGCGCCAACCTGCCCTCTACCGGTACATCGACAGTTTCGACGCCATGATCCGGCTCCTCGGCCTGCGTGGCCGCGAGATCCTTGCCGACCGACTCGCTGCCGCCGCCGTCGGTGTCGCGGGCGACGAGGCGGTACGGGCCGTCGGAAGCGCATGGCGGGAGATGGTCCGCGACCATCCCGGTCTCTATGCCGCAACAGACCGCTATCCCTGTGCCGGCGACGCCGAACTCGAGGGGGCCGTCGACAAGGTCGTCGCCGTCCTCGGTCGGTCCCTGGCCGCCTACGAACTCTCCGACGACGAGCAGGTTCACGTCGCACGGACAATGCGGGCGGCCTTCCACGGCTTCGCCCACCTCGAGTCGGGCGACGGCTTTCCGCAGCCGCACGACACGGACGACACCTTCGACCACCTGCTGGATCTCCTCTGCAGCGGCATCCAGCCCAGGGCCTCCAGGTAGCCGGACCCCAGATGTCGCGAGTCCGGATAGGCCGCCTGAGTTCATGACCCGTCTGGGCTTTGTACTCGACTCGGGCAGCTGTATCGGCTGCCATGCCTGCACCGTGGCGTGCAAGAGCGAGCACGACGTGCCGCTCGGCGTCAACCGCACCTGGGTCAAGTACGTCGAGACCGGTGTCTTCCCCGACACGGACCGGCACTTCTCGGTCATGCGGTGCAACCACTGCGACGATGCGCCGTGCATGGCCATCTGCCCGACCTCGGCGCTGTTTCGTGCCGACAACGGCGTGGTCGACTTCGACGACGACAACTGCATCGGCTGCAAGGCGTGCATCAACGCCTGTCCGTACGACGCCATCTACATCAACCCCGCCACCTCCACGGCCCACAAGTGCAACTTCTGCAACCACCGGATCGAGGAGGGGCTCGAGCCGTCGTGCGTGATCGTCTGCCCGACCCAGGCAATCCGGGTCGGCGATCTCGACGACCCCGACTCCGAGATCTCCCGCCTCTTCGCCAGTGGCGAGGGCAAGGTGCGGACGCCTGAGCAGAAGACCCTCCCCAAGGTGGTCTACAAGGGCGCAGATCCCTCGACGCTCGACCCGTTGGCCTCGGCCATCGCTGCCGATGGCCTCATCTGGGCCGACACCACCCCGGCGCACTCCACGCCGACCCCCGTGGCTCTCACCGCAGCGCCCTCGCGTGACGACGGAGCCGACATGGCCCGCACCGTCTACACCACCCAGCACAAGCCCACCTGGGGTTCGATGGTTTCCGGCTACCTGGTCACCAAGGCGATCGCCGCCGGTGTGATGCTGGTCGCATCGCTGCTGGTGATGCTCGGCCACGGCTCTGAACAGGCCGCCGTCGGCGTCGTGCCACCGATGGTCGCCGGGGTCTTTCTCGTCCTCACCGGCGCCCTGCTGGTGGGCGACCTCAAGCAGCCTCGACGCTTCCACTACCTCCTCACCCGAGGCAACCGCACGTCCTGGCTGGTCAAGGGTGCCTACGTCCTGGCCGGCTTCGCCGCGTGCCTCGCCGCCTGGTGGATCGCCGGCCTGGCGGATGCCGGCGGGGTCCTGCTCCTCCTCGTGGCCCCCACGGTGCTGCTGGCCCTCGGTACCGCCGGCTACACGGCCTTCCTGTTCTTCCAGTGTGAGGGCCGCGACCTCTGGCAGGAACGCCTGCTGCTCCCCGTCCTCCTTGCGCAGGCGATGGTCGCCGGCGGATCTGCGACCCTCGTCATGGACCTGTTCATGGAAGTGCCCGAGACCGGAGCGGTGAAGGTGATGTTGGCGATCGGTGTCGTCGCCAACATCGGACTCGTGGCCATCGAAGTCCGGCGCCGCCACTCGCGGCACGTCACGATGGCGCTTGCCGACCTGACCCGGGGGGCGCAGCGGTCCCGCTTCCTGGTGTGGCTGCTGCTGACCCCGCCCGTCCTCCTGCTCGAGGCGTTCGGCCCCGTGCCGTCGGCCCTCGGGGGTCTCTGCGCCCTTGTCGGCCTGTTCGCCTACGAGGACGCCTACGTGCGGGCCGGCCAGTCGGTGCCGCTGTCGTGAAGGAGTTGCCGTCGTGTTGAACGCCTACCCGCCCGAGGAGAACTGGGACGACCATCGGGCCCTCGACGCCAAGGCCTGGCCCCGCAGGGTCGAGCGTCGGTTCCGCCTGGTGCCGACCACCTGCTTCAACTGCGAGGCCAACTGCGGACTCCTGGCCTACGTGGACAAGGACACCGGGAAGATCGCCAAGTTCGAGGGCAACCCCGTCCATCCCGCCAGCCGGGGCCGCAACTGCGCCAAGGGTCCGGCCACGCTCAATCAGGTCGAGGATCCCGAGCGGATCCTCCACCCCATGAAGCGGGTCGGCGATCGCGGCGAGGGTCTCTGGGAGCGCATCACCTGGGACCAGGCCCTGGACGAGATCGGCGAGCGCATCGGACGGGCCTTCCGGGAGGACCGGAGGCACGAGGTGATGTACCACGTGGGCCGGATGGGCGACGACAGTTACATGGAGCGGGTCCTGCACGCCTGGGGGATCGACGGCCACAACAGCCACACCAACATCTGCTCCAGCGGCGCTCGGGTCGGCTTCGCCACCTGGATGGGCTTCGACCGGCCGTCGCCTGACTTCGCCAATGCCAGGGTCATCTTCCTCATCTCCTCGCACCTCGAGGCCGGGCACTACTTCAACCCGCACGCCCAGCGGATCCTCGAGGGGAAGGAGAACGGCGCCACGATCGTCTGCATCGACCCGCGGCTGTCGAACACGGCATCGCAGGCCGACCACTGGTTCTCGGCATGGCCGGGCACCGAGGCGTTCCTGCTGCTTGCCATCGCCCGACTGCTCATCGAGAACGACACCTGGGACCGGGCCTTCGTCGAACGCTGGGTCAACTGGCAGACGTTCCTCGCCGAGACTCGCCCCGACCTCGATCCGGTGTTCGACAACGTCGGTCCCGCCCTTCTCGACCACTACGCCGAGTACACGCCGGCCGAGGCGGCCCGGGTGTGCGGCATCGACGAGGACCGCATCCGCGAGGTCGCCCGGGTGGTCGGCGAGGGCCTCGGCGGCTTTGCCGGCCACACGTGGCGGGCGGCGTCGGCCGGCAACGAGGGGGGCTGGCAGGTGTCACGCTGCCTCTGGTTCGTCACCGTCCTCACCGGAAGCGTCGGTACCGAGGGCGGCACCAACGCCAACGGCTGGAACAAGTTCATCCCGGTCACCCCGATCCACCCCGAGCCGCAGGGCGAGTGGAACGACCTGACCTGGCCCGCCGAGTACCCGCTGACCCACCACGAGTTGTCGGTCCTGCTGCCGCACTTCCTCAAGTCCGGTCGGGGGAAGCTCGACACCTACTTCACCCGGGTCTACAACCCGCTCTGGACCAACCCCGATGGCTTCACGTGGCTGGAGGTGCTTGCCGACCCCGAGAAGGTGGGCTGCCACGTGGCACTCACCCCGACCTGGAACGAGTCGGCGTGGTACGCCGACTACGTGCTGCCCATGGGCGTGGCCTCCGAACGCCACGACGTCGGCAGCTTCGAGACCCACAACGGCATGTGGATCGGCTTCCGCCAGCCGGTGCTGCGCCGCCACGGCGAACTCGAGGGCGGGTCGTTCGACCGCACCCATGAGGCCAACCCCGGCGAGGTGTGGGAGGAGCAGGAGTTCTGGATCGACCTGTCGTGGCGCATCGACCCCGACGGCTCGCTCGGAATCCGCCGGCAGTTCGAGAGTCGGGAGAACCCCGGCACGCCGCTCACGCTCNACGAGTACTACACGATGCTCTTCGAGGGCTCGGTCCCCGGCCTCCCCNAGGCGGCCGAGGCCGAGNGCCTCACCCCGCTCGAGTACATGCGCCGCAAAGGCGCCTTCGCCCTGCCCGGCGACCAGTACCGGGTCTACGAGCGCGACGTCGCCGACGCCGACCTGGTCGGCACCGAGAAGGACGCCCAGGGTGTCTNCCGCAGGCCCGGGACCGCCGGCTCGTATGGCTCGCTCGACGAGATCAAGGGCCACATGCCCTTCATCGGCGATGGCTCGCCGGCGGTCGACATCGCCGGTGAGGCCAANTTNGGTTTCCCGACGCCGTCCAAGAAGCTCGANCTCTTCTCGGAGACGATGCGCGACTGGGGCTGGCCCGAGTACNCNACGCCGACGTTCATCAGGAGCCACGTCCACTGGGAGGACCTGGACNTCGCTGCCGGCGAGCGGATCCTCGTCCCCACCTTCCGGATCCCGACGCTGATCCACACACGCTCGGCCAACTCCGAGTGGCTCAACGAGATCAGCCACCGCCACCCGCTGTGGGTCCATCCCAGCGACGCCGAGGAACTCGGCATCGAGGAGAACGGGCTCGTCCGGATCACCACCCGGATCGGACACTTCGTGATCGCCGCATGGCGCACCGAGGGCATTCGACCCGGTGTCGTGGCGGCCAGCCACCACATGGGCCGTTGGCGCCTCGACGAGGACAAGGCCCGCTCCTGGGGTGCCGGAAAGGCGTCGGTCGAGCGGGAGTCCGACGGCCGCTGGCGCCTGCGCCGCGAGCACGGCAACCAGCCGTACGACAGCGACGAGCCGGACACCGGCCGCATCTGGTGGTCCGANACGGGCGTCCACCAGAACCTGACCTTCCCCGTGCAGCCCGACCCGGTCAGCGGCATGCATTGCTGGTTGCAGCGGGTGACGGTCGGCCCGGCACAGCTCGGCGACGCCTACGGCGACGTCGTGGTCGACACCGAGGCCTCACACGCCGTGTTCGAGGAGTGGCTGGCCAAGACGCGTCCCGGTCCCGGCCCCGACGGCCTGCGCCGACCGCTGTGGTTCGCTCGCCCCGTCAAGCCGAAGGCGACCGCTTACCAGGCCGACTGAGCGCACGTTCGGGATTCGGTCCCTGACGCGTGATGACCCCGGCGNGGTTCCTGGGAACCGCCGGGGTCATCGACGTGGCGGAAGGTATGGGATTTGAACCCATGGTGACCCGGAGGCCACAACGGCTTTCGAGGCCGCCCCATTCGTCCGCTCTGGCAACCTTCCACCGATGAGGCTAGCCAGCGGCCGGAATCCGGCCAACGGTGTTCGGAACCTGGTCAGCGGCGATCGGCGAAGAAGTCCACCAGGAGGTCGAGGCATTCCTCCTCGCGCACGCCGTGGGTTACGGGAAACTCATGGTTCAGGCGGGGGTCGGTCCCCAGGTGGTAGAGGGAACCCAGCGCCCCGGCGTCGAGGTTTGNCCCGCCGTACACGACCCGTCCGATTCGCGCCGCCCATGCGGCACCGGCGCACATCGGGCAGGGCTCGAGCGTGACCACGAGCGTGGCTCCTTCGAGCCGCCACGAGCCGAAGGCCTCTGCGGCGTCTCGGAGTGCCAGAACCTCGGCGTGGGCCGTGGGGTCGCCGGTGGCCTCCCGCTCGTTGTGGCGTCGGGCGACGACTTCGCCGTCGACGACGACCACCGCACCGATGGGGACCTCGCCGTCGGCAGCNGCCAGGCGGGCCTCGTCGAGGGCGAGGTCCATGAGNGCTTCGTCGTCCATGACGGCGACGATAGGTGCGGGACGCGCCACACCCGCCTTCGAGCGTGGCGGCCAGGCGATCTGCGGCACCCCGGGGGTTCCGCTGAGAGCTGCTGCCTTCCGGCCCTGACCCGGTTCACGGGCCCCGGTCGCACAGGACCCGACCGCCACACTCGAAGGCGGGTGTGTATCGAAACGATATCCACAACCGCCAGATCCTGCGCCCGTTGGAAAGGCGGCCGCTAGCCTTGCCCCCGGATTCCGCCTCGGGCGGTTCCCCGGAGGGATGCGAGAGCGGACGAATCGGCACGCTTGGAAAGCGTGTGTGGCCCTTGGTCACCGTGGGTTCGAATCCCACTCCCTCCGCCGTGTGGTGGCCAGCGGCACGCCCCCGGGCGTGTCGCAGGGCCGCTGTAGGGTGAGCGGTGTATGGAGTACACGGCCCTCTACCGCCGCTACCGACCGCGCCGGTTCGACGAGATCCGGGGGCAGGACCACGTCGTCGCTGCGCTCCGCAACGCCGTGAGCGAGGACCGCGTCCACCACGCCTACCTCCTGAGCGGGCCCCGGGGCACCGGCAAGACCACCGCCGCCCGGATCCTCGCCAAGGCACTCAACTGCACGGCGCTGGCCGATGGCGAGCCCTGCTGCAGGTGCGAGTCGTGCCTAGCCATCGACGCCGGCCGGTCCTTCGATCTGCACGAGCTCGACGCCGCATCCAACAACAAGGTCGATGACATCCGCGACCTCCTTGCCAAGGTCGCCCTCGGCACGCCGGGCCGGACGAAGGTGTACCTCCTTGACGAGGTCCACATGCTCACCCCGGGGGCCGAGAACGCCCTGCTCAAGACGCTCGAGGAACCGCCCGGCCACGTCGTGTTCGTGCTCGCAACCACCGAACCCCACAAGGTCGTCGAGACCATCCGTAGCCGGTCCCAGCACCTCGAGCTGGGCCTGCTGTCGGCCGGTGAGATCGCATCGCTGATTGCCGACGTGGTCACCGACGCCGGCCTCGACGTGGACGAGGAGGGTCAGGCACATGCGGTGCGGGCCGGTCGCGGCTCGGCACGCGACGCGCTCTCTGCCCTCGACCGGGCTGTGGCGGGTGGGGCCGTTCCCGACGACACCACGACCGCCGAACTGCTTGCCGCCATCGCCGACTCGGACGCAGCAGCAGCACTGGGGTCGATCGCCACGGGTGTCTCGCGTGGACGAGAGCCCCGGGTCCTTGGTGAGGCACTGCTGTCGGCACTGCGCGATGCCTTCCTCGTCCGCATGGGCGTGCCGCCCGACCAACTCTCCGACGACGACCGGTCCCGAGCCGAGTCGTTCGCGGAGTCCCTTTCCCCGGCCACGATCACGAGGGCACTCGAGGTGCTCGGCACCGCCCTGGTCGACATGCGCCGGGCGCCCGATCCTCGGGTGGACCTCGAGGTCGCCCTGGTTCGGTTGGCGACGTCGACTGGCAGCACACCCGGTTCGCCGCCCGTCGATGCATCGACCCTCGAAGACCTGGTTCGACGAATCGAGCAGCTCGAACACGCCCTGGCCGAGGGCCGCCCGGTCGCCGGACCCGCTGCCACGCCGCCACCGGTGCCGCCGAAGCGTTCCTGGAGGGGACCGGCGGCGAAGGCCCGCGAGACCCTCGCCTCCAGCCGGGGGCCCGAGCCTGTTGCCGAGCCTGTTGCCGAGCCTGTTGCCGAGCCTGTTGCCGAGCCTGTTGCCGAGGCGGCACCGGATGCGGTGCCTGCTCAGGCAGCAGCGAG
Organism: Acidimicrobiaceae bacterium; assembly: GCA_002699725.1. Classification (GTDB taxonomy): domain Bacteria; phylum Actinomycetota; class Acidimicrobiia; order Acidimicrobiales; family MedAcidi-G1; genus S20-B6. The sequence continues at coordinate 109,234 of PACE01000020.1, read as the reverse complement.
CGATCTCCCCGACTGTGACGCACTGGCCCTTGCCTGGGGCGACGAGGTTCTCGGGCGCGTCAGCAAGAAGGCGAAGGCCAGGTTCGGCATCGGACGGTTCACCGAGGTCGTCGACGGCGTGGCGGTCCTGGCCCTCCCGAACAAGCCGCACCTGATGAGGTGTACCGAGTTGATCGGCGAGGTCGAGGGCGCCCTTGCCGAGCAGTTCGGCGTGGCCGTCCCGGTTCGCCTGGTGGTCGACGAGGGGGCGACCCGTCCACCTCCGCGACCGGGTGCCGCGAAGCCTGCCGCTGCGGCACCTCCGGAGGACGAGGACGACGAGTCCATCAATCCCGACGACCTGGTCGATGCCGACGCAGTCGCCGGCTCCGCCGTCGAACGCATCACCGAGGCGTTCCCCGGTGTGAGCGTCGTCGAGTCCGACTGATCCGACCGGGATCCCGTCCACCGTGTACGCCGACGCCGTCCAGCAGGTCATTGACGAACTGGGTCGCCTGCCGGGGATCGGCCCCCGTTCGGCGCAGCGCCTCGCCTTCCACATCCTCGAGTCCGATCCCGTCGACGTCGAGCGCCTGACGACGGCCATCGTCGAGATGCGTTCCCGGGTGAGGTTCTGCAGTCGGTGCTTCAACATCGCCGAGGACGACCTCTGCGGCATCTGTGCGGATGCGCGGCGGGAAGCCTCGGTGCTGTGCGTCGTCGAGGACCCGCGTGACGTGGTGGCGCTGGAGCGCACGGCCGAGTTCCGGGGTTGCTACCACGTACTCGGCGGTTCGATCAGCCCCATCGATGGGGTCGGTCCGGAGCAGCTCCGCATCAGGGAGCTCCTCGCTCGACTCGGAGACGAGGAGGTGGGCGAGGTGATCCTGGCGACGAACCCCAACATCGAGGGCGAAGCCACCGCCATGTACCTGGCGCGGCTGCTGGAGCCGCTGGGGGTGGAGGTCACCAAGATTGCCAGTGGCCTGCCGGTGGGCGGTGACCTTGAGTACGCCGATGAACTGACGTTGGGGCGGGCGCTCGAGGGCCGACGCAAGCTCGGAGGCGATTGAGAAGAAACTGGGAAAAATAGGAAACGCCCCCCGGGGCCGGTTGCGGGCGCTACCGGCAACCTTCGGAGGGCGCTTCCCTTAGTTGGGTGGAGGGGTCTNCCCAACATGTTNCNATCACATTACAACATTTACGAGATCATTACAAGTCAGGCAGGTTTTCCACAGGTCAGGGCGCAGGGGCCGTCAGTCCGTCCTGACGTGCCACGATGGGAGCGGGCAATCCGCCCGCCAGCCATACCCCCAGTGATCCAGGACCCCGCATGCTGCTGACCCAGATCGACCACGTCGCCATCGCCGTACACGACCTCGAGGCGGCGATCGACTACCACGCCCGGGCCTTTGGTGCCGAGGTCTGCCACAGGGAGGTCGTCGAACAGGATGGCGTCGAGGAGGCCATGGTGCGGGTGGGCGAGTCCTACCTCCAACTCACCACCGGGACCCGAACCGACTCGCCGATCAGCCAGTTCCTCGTCAAGCGCGGTGAAGGCATCCACCACGTCGGCTACCGGGTCGACGACTGCGCCGAGGCACTCGCCGCCATCGTGGCCGCCGGTGGACGGGCCATCGATGAGGCGCCCCGGCCCGGATCCCGGGGCACGACGGTTGCCTTTGTCCATCCGAGGGGCTCCTTCGGCACCCTCATCGAACTGGTCGAGGAACCGCGCTAGCGCGGGGCGACACGTCCGAGATCGTCCGGAAGCCAGGAGGCGCAGCGTGGAGGTTCACGTCGTCGACGGAACGTACGAGTTGTTCCGCCACCACTTCGCGGTGCCATCGCACGTGACGGCCGACGGCGTCGAGGTGGCGGCCACGCGGGCGGTCGTCGGCTCGATCCTCGGAATGCTCGAGGAGGGCGCCACCCACGTCGGCATCGCCACCGACCAGGTGGTCGAGTCTTTCCGCAACGAGATGTTCGAGGGCTACAAGACCGGCGAGGGCGTGCCGCCGGAGCTCTTCTCCCAATTCCCGCTGCTCGAGGCGGCACTCACGGCGGCAGGCTTCCGGGTCTTCGCCATGGTCGAGNACGAGGCCGACGACGCCATGGGCGCAGCGGCGGTGAAGGCCGCTGAGGACCCCCGGGTGGACCGCATCCTCATCTGCACCCCCGACAAGGACCTCGCCCAGGTCGTCGACGACGGGCTCCGCATCGTGCAGTTCGACCGGCGCAAGGGCGTGGTCTACGACCGGGACGGCATCATCGACCGCTTNGGCGTTAGGCCCGAGTCGATTCCCGANTACCTGGCACTGGTGGGCGACACCGCCGACGGCATCCCCGGGCTGCCCGGGTGGGGGGCGAAGTCATCGTCAACCGTGCTGGCCCGCTACCTGCACCTCGAGGAGATTCCGGACGACGNCGACGACTGGGACGTGACCGTGCGCAGTGCNGCCCGCCTGGCGGCGGCGCTTGCCGAAGGGCGCGACGACGCCGGCCTCTACCGGCGCCTGGCCACGCTCGACCTCGATGCCCCGGTCATGGACGACGTCGACGACCTCTGCTGGAACGGCCCCCGGCCCCATTTCGCCGAGATGTGCCGGAGGCTCGAGGGCCCGCGCCTCGCCGAGCGTGCCGACCGGCTGGCGGCCCAGCGGGCCTGACCCGGGCGTCTCGCTACGGCCGGACCGCCTCCGGTCGCTACCCTGTGCCCCCAATGGCGCAGCATTCCATGAGCGACCGGCTCGACGACCTCCGCAAGAGGCGGGAAGAGGCCCTTCACGCGGGCTCCGAACGGGCGGTCGAACGACAGCACTCCAAGGGCAAGTTGCTCGCCCGCGAGCGCATCGACTACNTGNTCGACGAGGGCTCGTTCCATGAACTCGANCTGCTGGTCCGCCACCGGGCCCACGACAGCGGCATCGAGGAGCGCCCCTACACCGATGGCGTCATCACCGGCTGGGGGACCATCGACGGCCGTCGGGTCTTCATGTTCGCCCAGGACTTCACGGTCTTCGGCGGCGCTCTCGGGGAGGCCTTCGCCAAGAAGCTCCACAAGGTGATGGACCTGGCCCACTCGGTTGGCGCCCCGATGATTGGCCTCAACGACGGCGCCGGCGCCCGCATCCAGGAGGGAGTCGTCAGCCTTGACGGCTACGGCGGCATCTTCTACCGCAACGTGCAGTCCTCGGGCGTGATTCCACAGATCAGCGTGATCCTCGGACCCTGTGCCGGCGGCGCCGTGTACAGCCCGGCCATGACCGACTTCATCTTCATGGTCCGTGAGAAGTCGCACATGTTCATCACCGGCCCGGACGTCGTCCGGACGGTGACCGGCGAGGAGGTCTCNCTCGAGGAACTCGGCGGCGCNGGTAGCCANTCCACGAAGTCAGGCGTGGCCTCGTTCGTGGCGGAGGACGAGCATCAGGTCCTCGACGACGTCAAGGCACTGCTGTCGTACCTGCCGTCGAACAACATCGACATGCCACCCACCGTCGCCTGCGACGACCCCGTCGACCGCCTGTGCCCCGAGCTCGACGACCTCATGCCCGACAGCGCCAACGTGCCCTACGACATGCGCCAGGTCATCACCGCCGTCGTCGACGAGGGCGAGTTCATGGAGTACCACGCGGCCTGGGCCGGGAACATCGTGTGCGGCTTCGCCCGCCTCAATGGCCGGTCGGTCGGAGTGGTCGGCAACCAGCCCATGATGCTCGCCGGGGTGCTCGACATCCAGGCCTCCGAGAAGGCCGCCCGGTTCGTCCGCACCTGCGACGCCTTCAACCTCCCGCTCATCACGTTCGTTGACGTGCCCGGCTTNCTGCCCGGCGTCGACCAGGAGTACGGAGGCATCATCCGCCACGGTGCCAAGTTGCTCTACGCCTACTGCGAGGCCACGGTGCCGCGCATCCAGGTCATCACCCGGAAGGCCTACGGCGGCGCCTACGTCGTCATGGACTCCAAGTCGGTCGGCTCCGACCTGTCGCTGGCCTGGCCGTCGGCCGAGCTGGCCGTCATGGGCCCACAGGGCGCCGTCGAGATCCTGTACCGACGCGAGTTGGCCGACGCCGCCGATCCGGTCGCCCGCCGGGGCGAACTCGTCGAGGAGTACGCCGAGCGCTACGCCAACCCCTACGTGTCGGCGGAACACGGCTTCGTCGACGACGTGATCGCTCCGTCCGAGACCCGCGTCCGGTTGGTCGCNGGCCTCGAGATGCTGGCCGGCAAGCGCGCGGAACTTCCCCAGCGCAAGCACGGCAACGTACCGCTGTAGGCCACGATGGATTCCTCCACGCCGGAAGGCGCCACCGCACGACTCGTGGTCGTCGGAGAGTTCGACACCACGACCCGGATCGAGGCTCCGGGGGCCTCCGGAGCCGAGCTCCAGGCCATCCTCGCTGCGTANCGCGAGNTCTGGCCCGACCCCGTGGCGACCCGTCAGGCCGATGTCCCGACCTGGCGCTTCTCTGGTCGCTGGTGGGCCGACTCCCGCCTCCCCTTGCGACAGTCGGTCAGCTAGNCACTCCTTGCGCCGGGTCCACCCAGTTCGGGCCGACGGCTCCTGCCAATCCGGGGAGCCGGTCGAGGTAGTCGTCGCGTGTGATCTCGGATGCTCCGAGGCCGGCGAGGTGCGCGGTGGCCCACTGGACGTCGACGAGCCGGTCGNCGCCCGTGCCGAGCAGTTCGACCAGCCCGATCAACGCCACCTTCGAGGCGTCCGTGCGTCGGTGGAACATCGACTCCCCGGCGAACAGGCCACCGAGGGACACGCCGTAGAGGCCGCCGGCGAGGCCTTCGTCGTCCCAGGCCTCGACGGAGTGTGCCCAGCCNAGGCGGTGGAGCTCGGTGTAGGCCTCGGCCATCTGGACGTCGATCCAGCGGTATGGCCGGTCGGGGTCGGCACATGCCTCGAGGACCTCGGCGAAGGCGGTGTCGAACCGGACCTCGAAGCGCCGACAGGAGCGCCGCAACGACCGACTCACCCGGAGGTCGGAGGGGAGGAGCACGCCCCGGGGATCCGGGGACCACCAGGCGACGGCACCGTCCTGCTCGACGGGCATGGGGAACAGCCCGGACCGGTAGGCCGTCAGGAGTGTGCCCGGGTCGAGGTCGGCGCCGATGCCGACGACCCCGTGTCCATCGGCCGTACTCGCCGGCGGGAAGAGCCAGGTGGTGGTGGGTGGTTCGGTGGGCACGCCGCGAGGGTAGGTGGCCGACCGGGTGGGGAGGGCCGGTCAGCCCTCGACGATGGTGACCGAGTGGACGACGATCTCGTGGGTCGGGCCGCCGCCATAGGGCGACTCGGGGTCCACGACGTAGAGGTCCATCATGGCGTCGAGGACGCTCTGGCCGGCATTGTCGGTGGCGCCGAACAGCAGGTAGCTGCCCTGGCTGTCGAGGAGGGACACGCTCTCCGTGGTCGTGAGGAAGAATTGGGCGCCCGAGCTGTTGAGCCCCGCTGAACGGGCCATCACCAGTTGGCCGGACTCGTAGGAGAACGGACCGGTGGCGCCTCCGTCAGCAGTGCGCCTAAAGACTCCGCCCTCGTCCGCAATGGTGTAGCCGGGTCCCGGGTCGGACCAGTCGTTGGTGGTCGGCGAGCCCCCCTGGATGATGCCGATGCTCGGGTCGATCCGGAACAGGAGGGTGTTGTCGTAGTAGCCGTAGCGGGCGAGGGCCACGAAGTTGTTGGTGGTCTCCGGCATCCNGGCCCGGTCGAGAGTGAACCGGATCTCGCCCTCGCTGGTGTCGAACACCGCCGTGTAGGCGACCCCGCTCTCCAAGCAGTAGATGGGACGGGCGGTGAAGTCGTATTGGGGGCCGTCGGACTTGTCGAGGGCCGGGCAGGGGTTCGGCACCACGGCTTCGTTGCCGCCGCCACTGCCTCCGCGGTCGGCGAGGCTGGCGATGCCCACCGTCACGAGACTGCCGAGCATCACGACGGCGAGGATGCCGGCTAGCAGCCTGGTGCGGGGTGAGTAGCGATGGATGGAGGCGGGGGGCCGCGCGGCCCGCCTGGTCTTCGAGGCCATGGGGCGGCACCCTAACAACGGGGCCCCTCGGCGCCGCAGTGCCCGAAACCTGCAACAGTCCCGCCGGGCAGCGCAGGTAGCGTGGTTGCTCGTGGCACTGATCGTCCAGAAGTTTGGTGGTACCGCGGTCGGCGACCCCGACCGCATCCGGGCCGTCGCGGACCACGTCGCGCGCACGAAGCGCCACGGTGACGACGTCGTCCTCGTCGTCTCGGCCATGGGCAANGAGACCGANGACCTGCTGCGCCTGGCGTCGGAGGTTTCCGCCACGCATCCCGGCCGCGAGATGGACATGCTCATCACGGCGGGTGAGCGCAAGTCGATGGCGCTCATGTGCATGGCACTCCACGACCTGGACGTTCCGGCTGACTCCTTCACGGGCAGCCAGGCCGGATTCCTGACCGACGCCACCCACGGCAACGCCANGATCCTNGAGGTCCGACCTGACCGGGTGCGTGCCACCGTCGACGCCGGGCGTGTCGCCGTGGTGGGCGGCTCCCAGGGCGTGTCGACGGAGAACGACGTCACTTTCCTCGGCCGGGGGGGCTCCGACACGACCGCCGTGGCACTCGCCCATGCGCTCGGGGCCGCCGTCTGCGAGCTCTATACGGACGTGACCGGGGTGTTCACCACCGATCCCCGGCTGGTCCCGACGGCCAGGCGGATGGCGTCGGTGTCGTTCGAGGAGTTGCTGGAGATGACCGCCTCCGGCTGCCCGAAGCCGTCGATGCGGTCTGTCGAATACGCGCGCACCCACGGGGTGCGCCTACATGTCCGATCAGCGTTCACCTGGCAGGAGGGAACGTGGGTCGACGAGGAGGAGCCAAACATGGAACAGGCCATCGTCTCAGCGGTCACGCACGACGCCTCGGAGGCCAAGATGACGATCGCAGGGGTGCCCGACCGCACCGGTGTGGCAGCGACGCTCTTCCGTGCGCTCGCCGATCTCGACGTGAACGTCGACCTCATCGTGCAGAATGTCTCGGACCGGGGCGTTACCGACATCTCGTTCACGGTGCCGAAGGGTGACCTCGACCGGACGATGGAGGAGACACGGAAGTTGGTCGCCGAGATCGGGGCTGCTGGGGTTGATGCCGATGCGGCGATCGCCCGGGTGAGCATCGTCGGTGCGGGTATGCGCTCGAACCCGGGCGTTGCGGCGACAATGTTCGAGACCCTCGCTGGCACGGGCGTCAACATCCAGATGATCTCCACGTCGGCGATCCGCGTGAGCTGTGTAGTCGCCGAAGGCCAGGTGGAGGAGGCCGTCACGGCCCTCCACGAGGCGTTCGGGCTCGCCGACGCCTGAACCGGCGAATCGGCATTCCCATCGTGTGCCTACTCACCCGCGCCGTCGCGCCGACGATCGTGATGGTCACCNTGCTCGTCCTGGTGGCCGGCGCCTGCGCCGCCCCGGAGTCGGACGGTGCGACCGTCCCGACGGCGACCCTTGCGCCGACCACGACCATCGTGGGCTTCGACGAGGTCCGCGACCGGTTTGTCGCCGATGCCGGCGCTGACGGTGTGCTGGAGGACCTGGCCGTCGCCGACCTGGGCTGCGTGGCCCAGGCACTCCTCGAAGCCAGCGGGCCCGAGGTCGTCCTGTCGATTTCGACACAGGGGCCGAAGCCGCATCAGGCAGAGATGACCGTCGAGGCCCTCGTGGCTTGCGGGGTCGTCGTGGACGTGTTCCGGACCGGGCTCGCCTACAGCATGGCGAACGATCCCGGAGCGTCGACCGTGGATCCGGACTGTGTCCTCGAGGGGGTCACTGCCGACCACCTGGCCCCGATCCTCGTCACCCAGTTCTCCCGTCCCGGTGGCGTCACCGTCGACGGGTCTGCGATGAATGCGTTGTTGGTCGATACCCCCCTCATGGCCAACCTGATTCGCTGTTCGCTCGAGGGCGCAGGCCTCCTGACGCCGTTCTGCGACGGCTATCTCGACGTCGTCGACGATGTGCTGCGTTTGGTGATGGGCCAGGGGGGGCTCGAGGGGGATTCGGAGGACCCGGTCGCCTACGCATCGCTGTTCGACGTCACCGAGGGCGTGTTCGCCTGGCTCGCCACGAACGTCCCAGACGACCTCCGTGGTGCCGCGGTCCTCGTCCACGACGCCGTCATCGTCACCTCCGAGGCGTTCGCCGATGCGGTGGCGGGCATGGAGGGCGACGGCCCCGAGGCNCGGGACACCGCCCTGCTCGCTGCGATCAGTCGGATCGGGGCAGGATTGGAGAACATGAACGCCGTGGACCTCCCTGCAGCGACCAACCGGCTCCGTGTGCACGTGGCTGGCCAGTGCGGCCAAGAGTCGACGATCGTCTTCGACCTGTTCGGCGGCTTCGGCGCCGGCTTCACCCACGAGGGCTGACGGATGCGGTTCCGCACGGTTGCAGTCCTGCTGGCCATCGCCGTGNCTGTCGGTGCCTGCGGGAGTGATGCTGGGCCGGAACGACCGACCATCGACCCGTCCTGGACGGTGCTCTCGACCACACAACCGCCGTCGACCACGCAGCCGCCGTCGACCACGCAGCCGCCGTCGACCACGCAGCCGTCCGGTGGATCCGGGGATCCCGAATCGACGACCACCGAGGTCACCGTTCCGACGACCACCGAGGTTGCCGTTCCGACGACCGTTTCCGAGGCCTTCTGCCCGGACCTGGCTGGGCACCTGCAGCGGGAGGGCAGCCGTCTGGCCGATCTCCGGTCGGGTCTCGGTCCGGATGATCCCCAGGTGTACGTGGAGGCGGCCTCGGCGATGTCGCTCCTCGCCGGCTGGTTGCTCGANCGGGCACCCGTGGGCGTCGTCGGCTCGGCGGAGCGCCTTGCGACACTCTGGCGAGAGGCGACGATGCCGCACATGAACCAGTCGGAGGGCGAGTCTGATGCACGCGCGGCGATGGCGGCGATCAACGCCTCGTTGGTCGAGCGCCACGAAGCCATGGCCGAAGCGGCCGAGGCGGTGAGCGTGTTCCTGCTCGACGAGTGCCCGTACGAAGTTGCCCTGATGCTGGCCGGCCTCGACCCCCGGTCGGCGGTCCGCCCCTCCACGACACCACCCCCTTCGACGCTCCCCAAGGAGATCCGCGACTTCATCCGGAAGCTCCTGACCGGGAGCTGACATGGGCCCCGCGGATCGTTGGTTGTCGGTCGTGCTCGCCCTCCTGATCGTCGGGGCGTGCGCCGCGACAGAGTCTCCCCGTGGGGCGACGTCCGGGACGTCGACCACGACCACGACGTCGACCACGACCACGACGTCGACCACGACCACGACGTCGACCACGACCACGACGTCGACCACGACGGTGCCACCCATTCCGCCGACGACGGCAGCGCCCCGGACCACGACCACGGTGCTGCGGTCGGGGGTTCCCGAGGGCTTCTGTGCGGGGCTNGCCGNGGAGTCNGCCTCGATCACCCGGGTCCTCGAGGAACTCGACGCGTCTGGTGCCTCCGAGACGGCCCACCGCCTGGCCCACCTGCGCGCGACGAGCACCCTCCTGGGTTGGATCGACGAGCGTGTGCCGGCCGACCTGCGTGACGACTCCGGGCTGCTTGACGAGGTCTACACGAGCGTCGACGGAGCCCTCGCCGACCTGGACCCCGGGACGGTGACGGAAGCTCGGCTCCGCAACGCCCTGTTCGGTGCACTCCTGGACTCGTCGGCGGACGGCAGCGCACTCGACGGGGCTGCAGGCAGGGTGGTGGACTGGGTGGACGACTCGTGTGGGGCCTTCCCGATGGTCGCCTTCGTCTCCGACCTGTTCACCGCGGCCCGTCGGGCGGATGGCGACGAACTGGTCTTCGAGTTTCCGGGTGATCGCTGATCGGGAACTGGAAGGGTCGCGACCATGGGCTGTCGGTAGCCTGCGTTGCGTGAACGTCGCCGTCGTCGGAGCAACCGGTCAGGTCGGTGGGGTCCTCCGCACCCTCCTGGCGGAACGCGACTTCCCCCTCGGTGACCTGCGCTTCTTCGCATCTTCGCGGTCTGCGGGAAGCCTCCTTCCGTGGGGCGGCGGCGAGATCGTTGTGGAGGACGTCGAGTCCACCGACTGGTCGGGAATCGACCTCGTCCTCATGAGCGCCGGCAGGGCCGCATCGTTGGCCTACGCGCCGGCAATTGTCGAGGCCGGCACCGTCGTGATTGACAACTCGTCAGCGTGGCGCATGGACCCCGATGTCCCGCTGGTGGTGTCCGAGGTCAACGCTGATGCTCTCGACCACCTGCCGAAGGGCATCGTCGCCAACCCCAACTGCACGACGATGGCTGCCATGCCGGTGCTCGCCCCGTTGCATGCCGAGGCCGGCCTCGAGTCGCTCACGATCGCCACCTACCAGGCGGTCTCCGGTGCGGGGCTGGCCGGTGTCGAGGAACTGGCTGCACAGGTGGGAGCGGTGTTCGACGGCGCCACTGCACTCACCCACGACGGCCGTGCAGTTGACTTTCCCGAGCCGGACTTGTTCGCTCGTCCCATCGCCTTCAATGTGCTGCCCCACGCCGGGTCGTTCGTCGACGACGGTCGGGGTGAGACCGACGAGGAGCAGAAGCTTCGCAACGAGAGCCGCAAGATCCTCGGAATCCCCGACCTCAGGGTCTCGGGGACCTGTGTCCGGGTTCCGGTGTTCACGGGGCATTCGCTGTCGGTGCATGCCGACTTCTCCCGTGGGCTGTCGCCGGAGCGCGCNATCGAACTCCTGGCTGACGCCCCGGGGGTGACCCTCGCCGATGTCCCGACGCCGCTCGACGCGGCCGGCGTCGACCCCACGATCGTGGGCCGCATTCGGTCCGACGAGACCCTGGAACATGGCCTGGCGTTCTTCGTGTCCAGCGACAACCTGCGCAAGGGTGCCGCCCTCAACGCCATCCAGATCGCCGAGGAACTCGTTCGCAGGCGGTCGTGAGGAGCGGTATTCCGCCTTCCTAGGGTGGGTCTTCGACGTAGCGCCGCATGGCATCGTCGAGGGAGAGGTCCAACTGGTTGGCGAGGCTCGACAACCAGGCCAGCACGTCGCCCAACTCGTGCAGCTGCCGGTCGGGTGACAGCTTGCGCACCGCCTGGGCCAGCTCGCCGACCTCCTCGCACAGCCAGGCCACGGTGGTCGGGATCCCGCGCTCCCGGTCGGCCTCGCCATAGAGCTGCTCCATGAGGTCCTGGACTTCCTGCAGTTCCATGGACCCGGAACGTACTGCATGGACGGTCGGCCGGCGTTCGCGCGAAGAGCGCGAGGAGATCCGGGTATCCCCACGCACCGCGCGTGGATGCCCCAGAATCTGTCGTGCTCACTGACGCTCAGGCGACCAACGTGCTGCGGGTCCTCGACGCCCTCGACGAGCTCGAGGCGGCTGCGCTCAAGCTCCTGGCCGCCGAGTTGGCTTGTGGCCCCGTGGTCGACGGNCTGATGGCCGATCCGCTCACCGAGGGCTCCCGGCTGGACCTGCTGTACGTGGCCGACACGGTGGCAGCGGACGTCCTGACCGCAGTCGGCCGGCGCGACCGGCTCTGCCGGCTCCTGGACGGCGCCCCGCCGAGTTCGGCGCGTGAAGCCCTCTCCCGCCACCTGGCACGGGGCTCCGTTTAGGTCAGTCCGGGTCGACGGGCCGGGCCAGGTCTTCGACCACTTCGGCGCCGGGCAGCACCAGCAGGCCCTCCGGCGGCAGCCGCAGTTTGCGGTCCCTGGATCCGCCGCCGATGACCACCTCGTCCCGGCCCATGACGGCCGCGTCGATCCAGATCGGGACGGGTTCCGGAAGGCCGAACGGCGTGACTCCGCCGATCTCCATGCCGGTGAGCGAGCGGGTCTGGTCGGCATTCGCGAACGACGCCTTGCGGGTCCCGAGCCGACGGCGGACGATGCCGTTTACGTCGAGTCGGTGGGTGGCGAGGACCAGGCAGAGGGCGAAGGGCTGCGGTTCGTCCGCCCGGGGCTTCCCGGCCACGAGGATGGCATTGGCCGAGTCGGCCGGGTTGATGCCGTAGGCCTCGCAGAAGACCGCCGTGTCGGCGAGATCGGGGTCGCATGGCATCACCTCGTGGACGATGCCGAGGGCGGCGGTCTGGTCGAGGACGGGGTCGTGGTGGGCGTTCAAGGGTGTTTCAGGTGTGGGCGGTGGGAGGTGGGGTCACTGCGGCGGCCGGCCCGGTCACTCCGTAGGTGACCGCTGTCAGCACGATCGCTGCGCCGAAGAACGTCGCCGTGGGCGGTACCTCGTCGAACCAGAGCCAGACCCAGGCCGTGGCGCACACCGTTTCGACGGGCGTGAAAAGGCTCACCTCCGCAGGGGGCGCGTACCGGGTCGCCGTCGACATGCAGAAGCGGGCGCCTGGCCCGAACAGGCTGCCCATCGCCAGGGTGGCGAGCAGCGCATTGCGGTCGAGGCTGGAGGGGGTCGCCGGCACGGCGGTGACAAGCATCGTGAACGTCGCGGTCAGTGCGACGAGCAGGATCCTCGAAAGGTCGGGCGAGCGGCGCCAGATCGAGAGGTTGGCGCCGAAGCAGCAGATGGCGAAGAGGGCAAGGAGGTTGCCGCTGAGGCCGTCTCCGGAGAGCGATCCACCGACGATCACGAGGATGCCGAGGATCGTGAGGGCGATGGCCCGCCAGGTTCGTGGGGCGGCTTTTTCACCGAGGGCGATCCTGGCGATGACGGCTGCGAAGATCGGTGCGGCGGCGATGATCGCCACCACGTTGGCGACCTCGGTCTTCGTCACGGCCGTGACGAAGGCGGTCATACTGATGGAACCGAGGAGGCTCGATGCCAGGAGCGGTCCCCGGTGACTGTTGAACTGGTCGGGGAGGCTCCGTCCGAGGCTGCGGGCGGCGATCCCCCACGTGACCGGCGTCGACCAGAGGCTGCTCATGAAGGCGATGGTCCACCCGTCCGCGTCCGCGATGCGGATGAACAGCGAGTCGGTCGAGACGAGGAACATCCCGGTCGCCGCCAGCAGCAGGCCGAGTTGGCGCCCCTCGCGGGGCAGGCGGAGTGCGGCCATTGCGGGACACTAGTGGTGGTGCAGGCTTGGCCCGTCGTCGTGCGAGGATGCGCAGATGGCGACCAGCGGCGACTCGTCCCGTCCCAACCTGCTCTTCGTCACGATCGACCAGTGGCGCGCTGACTCCTTCGGGGCGGCCGGCCATCCGGTGGTCCGGACCCCGAACCTGGATGCGCTCGCTGCCGACGGGGTGCGCTTTGCCAGCCACTACAGCCAGGCGTCGCCGTGCGGTCCGAGTCGGGCGTGTCTGTTGACCGGGACCTACCAGCACACCAACCGGGTGGTCTTCAACGGCACACCACTCGACGCCGGCTTCACCAACATCGCCCACGAGGTCCGGGTGGGCGGCTACGACCCGCTGTTGTTCGGCTACACCGACCAGACGGTTGACCCGCGGACCGTCGCCGACGACGACCCCCGGCTTCTGACCTACGAGGGCATCCTGCCCGGCTTCACCGTGGCCCTCCAGTTGCCGGACGACCGGGAGGCCTGGTACCTGTGGCTCGAGAAGCGGGGACACGACATCTCCGACCGGGGGCGCCTGAACCGCCCGCGGGACGACGTCGAGATTCCCCCGGGACGGGGTTCGATGTGGCCGCCGTCGGTGTTCGCCGCTGACGAGACCGAGACGGCGTTCGTCGTCGATCGGGTGATCGAGGTGCTCGACGGGCTGCCGGAGCCCTGGTTCGTGCACGTGTCGCTGTTGCGGCCGCATCCGCCGTTCCACGTGCCGGCCCCCTACAACGACTTCCACGATCCCGCCGAGGTTCCTGCGCCGTTGCCGGCACAGGACATCGACCATCCCTTCATCGAGGCGCTGGGTGCATGGGGGTTCACGACGGCTTCCAGCGACCCGCTCGAGGTCCGACAGTTGCGCGCCACCTACTACGGGATGATCGCCGAGGTCGACCACCAGGTCGGTCGCCTGTTGGGTGCTGTCGAAGCTGCCGGAAGCACCGACCGGACCGTCGTGGCGGTCACGTCCGACCATGGGGAACTGCTCGGCGACTACGGGCTGGTCAGCAAGTTGGGCCACCACGACCGCTCGTTCCATGTGCCGCTGATCGTGCGCTGGCCGGACCTGGGCGGGGTGTCGGGCACTGTCGTCGACGATTTCACGGAGCATGTCGACCTGATGCCGACGCTGCTCGACCTGGCGGGCCTCCCGGTCCCCGAGCAGTGCCAGGGTCGGTCGCTGCGGCCGTTCCTCGAAACGGGCTCGGCGCCCCACTGGAGGTCGGCGGCCCACTGGGAGTTCGACTTCCGGGTGTTCGCCGGGATCTTCGGCCTGCCGCTCGTCGACTGCAACCTCGCGGTCCTGCGGGATCGGGCCGGCAAGCTTGTGCTCTTCGGTGGACTCCCACCGTTGTACGTCGACCTCGAACGGGATCCCGACGAGGTGGCGCCGGTGGCCGAGCACCCGGCCATGCGAACCTACGCCGAGGACCTCCTCGACTGGCGTCCGGGTGTTGTCGACGGGCCGTTGGCCAACCTGTTGGCGACGCCGGGGGGCATGCTCACCCTGACCGATCCGGGGGCCTGAAGGGTCGTTGCCTGCCACGCGGGACGGCGGTGTGACCACTGTCTCTGAGGAGATCGGTGGTGATCCCGGCAGGCTGCATCGTCGGTCCGGTACCGACGGGTAACCACCGCTGACCAGCCCATTCGGGCCGATCGGGGTGTTGGCCACCGAATGAAGTGCATACCTGTGCGCCCCGGTTCTTCGTCCGTGGCGCCTCACCGAAAGAACTGCCCATGCGTGCTTTGAAGTCCACCAACACGACCGGTTCCGACGTGCGTTCGCTCGTCCGCCAGGCCGTCGGCACCGGCTTCGGCGTCAGTGGCGCCGTTGTCCGGACCATCTCGGCCCTGGCCGACACGGCCGCCAAGAGCCCCTCGGGTCGCCGCCCGCGACCGACCACCCTGCGCTGAGGCGCACCCCTGTCCTTCGGGTGGGGATTGAGAACGAGCGAACCCGCCCCTCGGGCGGGTTCCTTCGCGTCCGGGACCCGGTTCCACTGAACTGGTGGGTGTCTTCGCCGCAGTCTCCATGGAACCGTTCATGGGATGTGTGGTTCAATTGGGTGATGGACCGTGGGCAGGCGTCGGACCATGTCCGGGCCAATCGGGCTGTCTGGGATGGTTGGGCAGAGGGGTATGTGGAGTCCGGACGAAAGGGGTGGGTCGACGACAAGCCGCGGTGGGGGATCTACGGGGTGCCGGAAGGCGACGTCGGGTTGTTCGAATCCTTCGAAGGTGGTGACGTCGTCGAATTGGGTTGTGGAACGGCCTACGTGTCGGCATGGCTGGCCCGACGCGGAGGGCGACCGGTCGGGATCGACAACTCGGCGGCGCAACTGGCGACCGCAGCGGCCTTCCAGAACGAGTTCGACCTCCGCTTCCCGCTCGTCCACGGTGACGCCGAGCGGTTGCCCTTTGACGACGAGAGCTTCGACTTCGCGATCTCCGAGTACGGCGCCGCCATCTGGTGTGATCCGTACCGGTGGCTACCCGAAGCGGCGAGGGTGCTGCGCCCCGGCGGTCGCCTGGTCTACCTGGGTAACTCCGTCCTGTTGATGCTCTGCGTCTTCGGCGACGATGAGACCCCGGCCGGAAATCAGTTGTTGCGGCCCCAGTTCGGGATGCACCGCTTCGAGTGGACCCCTTCTCCGGACATCGAGTTCCACATCTCTCACGGTGAGCACATCCGGTTGTTGCGTACGTGCGGGTTCGAGGTCGAGGACCTCATCGAACTCCGGCCACCGGCCGACATGACCGAGACCCTCTACCCGTTCGTCGACCTCGGGTGGGCGCAACAGTGGCCCGTTGAGGAAGCCTGGGTGGTCCGCAAGGCCGGGTGAGCGATGCGGCTCCGATCCGCCACCGACGGCTTCCCCATGTCCGCCGAGACCCCATGGTCGGGTAGGCGGGATTTGAACCCACGACCTCCTCGTCCCGAACGAGGCGCGCTACCAAGCTGCGCCACTACCCGTGTGCGGGGAAAGGGTACCGGTTGGCGTCCGGCTCCCGTCAGGCCGTAGCGGCGGCGAGGACCTCGTCGACGGTGTTGCGCAACGCCAGGGGATCGATCGGCTTGACCAGCCAGGCATCGGCCTCGGCCTGCCCTGCCAGCCACTCGTCGGCCGCCCGGTCGAGGAGTATCACGACACGCTGGTCGGGGATGCGCCCGGCGCGCTGTTCGAGGCGCAGGTCGAGGCAGGCCGCTATCCCACCCATGTTGCCGATCTGGAGGTCGAGCACGACGAGTGCAGGATCGTGCTCGGTAACGGCGGTGAGCACAGCGGCGCCGGCATGGACCCGGACCAGGTCGTGGTCACCGTCGAGGGCGGCTTCGACCTCGTTGTGGACCCGGTCGACGTCGGTGGCGAGGAGCACGATGGACACGGCCCGGAGCGTACCTTCGGGTCTCAGGGGACGGGGTGCCAGAGTGCCGGGGACGGCGGGCCAGATCCACGGGAGAGTGGGCCGCGGACCGCAACCAGCCGTGATCGGTCTACGATCGCCGCCGTAGGGAGCCGACCGAGGAGGCGCTGGTGATCGAGATTGTCGTCGAATCTGGTGAGGGATACGTGTTGTGTCGACCCGTCGGAGAACTCGATGCCTACACGGTCGCCCAGTTCCGCGAGGCCCTCATCGGCCTGGCCGAGCACCAGTACGTGCTCATCGACCTCTCCGAGGTGCCGTTCATGGACTCCGCAGGCCTCGGGGCGCTGATTGGCGGCATCCGCCGGGCCCGCGAGAACGACGGGGACGTGGCCGTCGCCTGCGACCGACCGGCCCTGACCCGCCTGTTGCACACCACTGGCTTCGATCGCATCGTGCCGGTCTGCGAGTCGGTCGAGGAGGCCGCTGCGACCTTCGGCGAGGTCGACTGAGGCCCGACGCTGGTTGGTCCCTGCTCGCCCCACTCGTCTCCCCGGACTGCCGATGATCCGTTCAGCGTGCCGACGCACCCGACTCCTGCTGGGCGTCGCTCTGTTGGCCGGCGCCGTGCTCGCCCCGCTGGTGGCGGTCGGTCCGGCTGGTGCCCACGAGGAGCACGAGTCGCACGAGGCACCGTTGGTCATCGACGTGGTCGAGGTCGACGGCCTGCTCGACCCGGTCCTGCTCGAGGTCATGACCGGTGCCCTCGAAGGCGTCGACCCGGCGGAGACCATCGCCCTCGTCTTTCAGGTCAACAGCCGGGGTTCGGTCGTTTCCGACGACGAGGTCGTGGCCCTGGCCGAGTTGATCATGGGCTCGCCGGTGCCGGTCTCGTTCTGGGTGGGTCCCTCGGGAAGCCGTGCCAGAGGGGCTGTGGCCCAGTTGGTCGGGTTGGCCGACGACGTGGGCATCGCCCCGGGGGCGCGCTTCGGTGACCTCGGCGACCCGGTGGCTCCCTTGGAGCGCTTCGGCAGGCCCTTCGGCCTGCCGTCCGACACGGACCTCGTCGCCGGCACCGTCGGCCATGACGAGGCGGTCGAACGTGGGCTCGCACGTTCCTCGCCCGTCCTCCTCGAGCACCTGCGGGGGATTCCCGGATTCGAGGGCGCCGCAGCCGAGGGTTCGGGAACCGTCCCGGTGGTTCGCACCCGCTTCCACAAGCCGGGCCTGGTCGACCAACTGTTCCACACGGCGGCCAGCGCTCCCGTGGCGTACCTGTTGTTCCTCGTCGGCGCCGGCCTGCTCGTCTTCGAGTTGTTCACGGCGGGGGTCGGCATCGCCGGGGTCATCGGCGCCGGTTCGTTCCTGCTGGGGTGCTACGGCCTCGCCGTGCTCCCGACCCGTTGGTGGGCGATCGCCCTGCTCGTGGTGGCCATGTTCGGTTATGCGGTCGACATCCAGACGGGAGTCCCGCGCGCCTGGACCGTGATCGCCACGGCCTCCCTGGTGGTCGGTTCCGTCGCGCTGTATGACGGCGTCGGGATGTCGTGGATCACCCTCGGGGTCGGCCTCGTCGGGATGATTGCGGCCATGTCCGCCGGTATGCCCGCCATGGTGCGCACCCGGTTCTCGACCCCGACCATTGGCCGCGACTGGATAGTCGGCGAGTCAGGTGCGGCCGTCGATGCGGTCGACCCCGAGGGCACGGTTTGTGTTCGGGAGGCCGTGTGGAAGGCGCGCACGAACCGGGCGACGCCCATCGAGGCCAGTGCCCCGATCCGGGTCGTAGCCGTCGAAGGACTGTGGCTCGAGGTCGCTCCCGAGGAGGGCGGCGCCCGCGACTACCGCTCCCGGGTCCCGGGGGACTGACTGACCGACGGCGGAACTTCGGCCAAGGCCGTCTGTGGACACTGCGCGGCGAGTGGCGAGTGCCTCGACGACGCGCTGCAGTTCCGTGAGATCTACGGCATCTGGGACGGGACCGGCAAGGTCGAACGCCAGAGGACGATCGGGCTGTTCTCCTGAACTTGGGGTGACATCTCAGCCAGGCTTCGGAAGCCGAGGCCCTCCGATCCGGAGGGCCTCACGCCGCCGGGTGATGCCGGTGCCATCGAGGCGGGCCAGTAGGGGAAGGGCGTGCTTGCGCGTGTTGCCCGCCGCCTCACGGAACATCGACACGGTGAACCCACCGGGGTGCTCGACGAGGAGCCGGGCAGCCAGCCGCGCAGCGGCCTCGATGCCCGAGGCGGCGAAGAAGATGCCGTCCTGCTCGACCACGTCGCCGCGCCTCACGAGTTCGCGCAACTCGGCGCGGTCCACGCCGTCAGGGGCTGGGGGGGCGAACGGTGCCGCCGCCAACTCGGCCACGAAGGGGTGGTCGGCCAGCGTGTCGACGGCGCCGACGGGCCTCAGGCGGCCGCTGTCCACGACGACGTCGTCGAGGAGCTCGACGGCGGCCCGCTCGTGTTCGTCGAGGCCCGCCAGATCCAACCCGAGCGGCCCGGCCTCCTCGAGCGCAGCGCGGAGTCCGGCAATCGCCGCCTGGAGGGCGCCCGGGTCGACGACCCAGTCGCCGAGGTCGGCGTCGCGTTGCTCGCCGGTCAACCGCTCGAGTTCGTCGACTTGGACCCAGCCGCGTTCACGGACCACCCGGTCGACGGATCGGTCCGGCCGTGCCCGGGACGCCCGCTCTCGGGGGTCGACGTCGAGCACCTGGCCCCCACCAACCGTCTCGGCCCGGCCGCTCTCCCGGAGCACGAAGCGGTCACCGGGTAGGAGTGGCAGGGCATGGGGCAGGAACAGCCGCACCGGGCCACCCGCACCCGGCTCGAGGGCGTCTGGGCCGAGGATCCGGAGCCGCACCGGGTGTTCGCCGGCGCCGAGGTAGGCGACGAAGGCGCCGCGTCGGGACACGGGATGGCCGAGGCTGTCGAGGACCGCCAGGTCGGCGTCCACGACGGTGGTGAGGTGCCACTGGCCGTGGCGGACGAGGACGTCGCCGCGCACCACCTCGTCGTGGGCGACGCCGACCAGGTTGACGGCGCAACGGCTGCCGGGTGGGAGGTCGGTGCGGGCCTCATGGTGGTTCTGGAGTGCCCGGACCCGGACCCGGGCGCCCCGGGGGTGGAGTTCGAGTTCGTCGTCGACGGCGAGGGAGCCGCCGGTGAGGGTGCCAGTCACCACTGTGCCCGACCCCTTGGCGGCGAACGACCGGTCGATCCAGAGCCGTGGCCTGCCCAGGTCCGCCGAGGTCGGGGTGTCTGCCAGCAGCACGTCGAGGGCCGAACGCAGCACGCCGAGGCCGATGCCTGCCGGCGCATCGACGTCGATGATCGGCGCTCCCTCCAGGAAGGTTCCCTCGAGTCGTTCTGCGACCTCGAGGTGGGCGAGTTCGACGAGGTCATCGTCGGCGATCCCGACCTTGGTCAGCGCCACCAGGCCGTGGCGGACGTCGAGCAGTTCCAGGATCCGGAGGTGTTCCTCGGACTGCGGCTTCCAGCCCTCGGTGGCCGCCACCACGAAGAGGCAGGCATCGACGCCGCCCACGCCGGCCAGCATGTTCTTGATGAACCGGACGTGGCCGGGCACGTCGACCAGCGAGAGCGTGGCGCCCGAGGGCAGCGTGGTCGAGGCGAAGCCCAGGTCGATCGTGAGGCCCCGGGCCTTCTCCTCGGCGAAGCGGTCGGGGTCGGTGCCGGTGAGCGCCTCGACGAGCGTGGACTTGCCGTGGTCGACGTGGCCGGCNGTGGCGACGACGTGCATGCGNGGCCGGGTCGTCAGCGGGCGCCGAGCCGGTCGAGCGCCGAGCCGAGCACGGCGTCGTCGTCCGGGTGGANCGTCCGTAGGTCGAGCAGCGTCGCCTGGTCGGCCACGCGGGCGATGACCGGAGGTGTGCTGGCCCGCAGGTCGGCCGTGCGGTCGCCGTCCAGCCGGAGGCCGACCGACGGGATCTCGACACCGGGCAGGGTGCCGCCACCGGGGACGGCCATCGTGTCGACCACGAGGTCGGGGGCGATGGNGGCGGCCCGGGACCGGAGGTCGTCGANGGTCAGCGTCGCCATGCGCCAGAACGGGATGGCGTCGCCGTCGCGCCGGAGGTAGGCGAGGGCGAGGTCCTGNAGGGCGTGGAGGACGAGGCTGCCGGGGCGCAGGGCCCGGGCCAGGGGGTGNGNCGCACAGGCCGCCACGAGGTCGGCCCGTCCGGCGACCACCCCGGCCTGGGGGCCGCCCAGAAGCTTGTCGCCAGAGAACGTGACCAGATCGGCTCCCGCCTCGAGGGTCTGGCGTGCGGCGGGCTCTCCGACCAGCCAGGGGGGTGGCCCCTCGGCCAGCCACGGGCAGGCGGCGTCGAGCAGCCCGGAGCCGATGTCGGCGACCACCGGGGGNCCCAGNTCNGCCAGTTCGGANACGCCGACCGACTCGGTGAAGCCCTCGATCCGGTAGTTGGAGCGGTGGACGTTGAGGATCAGCGCTGCGTCGTCGCCGGCGGATGCGACGGCAGTCGCGAAGTCCCCGCGACGGGTGCGGTTGGTGGTGCCGACCTCGATCAGGTGCGCCCCGGACTGCGTCATCACGTCGGGGATCCGGAACCCGCCGCCGATCTCGACCANCTCGCCGCGCGAGACGACCGCTCCGCGCCCCTCGGCGAGTGCGGCCAGGGCCAGCAGCACNGCCGAGGCACAGTTATTGACCACGATCGCCGCCTCGGCACCGCAGGCCCGTGCNAGTAGCGNAGGCGCCCGNTCCTNGCGGGAGCCCCGGTCGCCCGTGGACAGGTCGAACTCGAGGGTGCTGTAGCGGGTGTCGTCGACAGCGGCTCCCCAGGGTGCCCGACCGAGGTTTGTGTGCAGCAGCACGCCGGTGGCGTTGATGACGCCGGTCAGGAGGTGTCGCCCCATGGACTCGGNNAGGTCGCGGGCCCGTGCCTCGGCAGAGNCCGGATCGCCGTCTGCGACCGCCTGCCGGGCGGCNTCGACGAGTAGCGGGTGCGGGAGGCCCGTGTCGGNGAGCGCACGGGCCAGCCGGTCGACAGAGGGAGGGCGATCCGAGGCCATGGGATGGGCAGGATACGCGACGCTTCTCCGAGGACCGCCCGCGGCGCCGAGTGGTGTGNGAACCCCTACCCTGAGCGCCGTGTTCCTGCTTCTGGTCCTGGTGTTCCTCGTCACGCCGATCGTCGAGCTGTACCTGATCGTCCAGGTGGCCGGTGNGGTCGGCGTTCTCAACACGATCGCCCTCCTGATCCTCGTCAGTGTCGTTGGCGCCTGGCTGGTCCGTCGGGAGGGNCTCGGGATCCTGCGCAGGGCCCAGGAGGAGATGGCCCAGGGCCGTGTGCCGGGGAGAGAACTGGTCGACGGCCTCCTGGTGCTGTTCGGCGGTGCACTGATGCTGACCCCCGGNTTCGCCACCGACGCCCTCGGCCTGTCGTTGCTCTTCCCGCCGACCCGNGTGCTGCTCCGGGCCGTCGCCTCACGTTGGTTCGGGCGACGGATGGCGAGCGGGCGCACCACGATGTCCTGGAGGGTCGACCCTGGCTGGCAGGGCCCTGAGGGGCCCATCGACGTGGAGTCGTGGCGGGACGACGACCCCTCGTCGCGTCCCGAACTCGGTCCGGACTCCTAGCCGGATTCGTCGAGGGCGGCCTCGGCGGCGGCCAGCAGACGGGCGCTGCACCCCTCCATGCTGATCGGCGGTGCCGCCTCGGTGGCGATGATCTCGACGATCTCCCGGTAGGCATCCGCCGCCGGCCCTTCGCTCAGGACGACCGGGNTGCCGGTGTCACCGCCTGTGGTCACGGCGGCATCGATCGGGATGCTGCCGAGCAGCGGCGCTCCGATCTGTCTGGCAAGGGCGTCGCCGCCTCCGGCGCCGAACAGTTCGTGGCGTTCGCCGTCGGGGGTGACGTAGGCGCTCATGTTCTCGATCACTCCGACCACCCGNAGGTAGTTGCTGCGCCCCATGTGGGCGACCCGGACCGCGACCTTCTGTGCGGCCAGCGCCGGCGTCGTGACGATGATCATCTCGGCCCGAGGCAGCATCTTGGCGAGCCCCATCTGGACGTCGCCGGTACCCGGCGGCATGTCGATGAGCAGGTAGTCGAGGTCGCCCCATGCCACGTCCTCGCAGAAGTGCCGGACGGCCCGGTTCAGGATCAGGCCGCGCCACATCAGGGCGGTCTCCTCGTCCTCGACGAGGAATCCCATCGACACGACCTCGAGGTGGCCGGCGCCCACGGGCTTGTGGTTCGGGGTGATCTTGCCGGACTCGGGGGAGCCTCCCAGCCGCCCTTCGATGCCGAGCATGCGCGGGACCGAGAAGCCCCAGATGTCGGCGTCCATGACCCCGACGGCGTAGCCCCGGTCGGCCAGAGCTGTCGCCAGGTTGACGGTCACCGAGGACTTACCCACCCCGCCCTTNCCGGAGGCGACCATGAGCACCCGGCAGGTGGCCGGGACGGTGGTCTCGGGGGCGTCCTGTGCGACGTTCCAGCGGGCCTTGGCCATCGCCGCGGCCTTCTCGTCGGGCGTCAGTTCGGTCCAGGTGATGTGCACCTTCGTGACGCCGGGCAGGCCGCCGATGCGGGCCCGCACGTCACGCTGGATCTGCGCCCTCAGTGGGCAGCCCGAGGTGGTGAGGGCGATCGTGATGTCGACGAGGCCGTCGGCNTCGACCGTGGCGCCCTTGGCCATGCCGAGTTCGACGATGTCGCTTCCCAACTCGGGATCGACGACTCCTCGCAGCAGTGCCATCACGTCGTCCTGCGAAGGTGGGTCGAACGAGGGCGACCTGACCGTGGTGGAAGNCCCGTCGGACATNTCCGAAGNCTACGGGCGGAGAACTCGGCNGCCGGTTTCCGCTTGGANCGGTGGGTACACTCGTGGTAACAGAAACCCGTGCNAGGGAGCAGAGNGCAATGATCACGTTGACGGATGATGCGACCACCAAAGTNGGCGAACTGATNGNCGGTGAGGGCGACGACAACCTCGCCCTGCGCGTTGCGGTCCGTCCCGGCGGCTGCTCGGGCTTCAGNTACGAGATGTTCTTCGACACCGAGCGTGCCGACGACGACCTCGAGGTCAACTTCGGCGAAATCCGGGTCGTGGTCGATCCTTCCAGCGCCCAACTGCTCGAGGGCGCCACCCTCGACTACAAGGACGGACTCAACGAGGCGGGGTTCTCGATCGACAACCCCAATGCCCAGCGCACCTGCGGCTGCGGCCAGAGCTTCTCCTAAGCCCCTTCCTCCACATCGGTCCCGGTCGGGACGCGTCAGGCGGTCGCCCTCCGCAGCGCCAGGCGGACCTCTTTCGTGTCCATTGCGAAGTGGAGTATGTCGCGGATGATCCCGTCGCCGTCGGCCACGACGAGGCTGGGTTCGAAGTCGAGGGCATAGGCGCCGATCACCGGCGTCAACTCCTTCAGGTTCTCGTTCATCCAGGGTTCGGCATGAACGGCGGTCAGGCCTGAGGTGCCAGGTGTCAGGGACATGAGCACCTCGAGGGCCGGGCCGCAGACGTCCGTCTGGCAGTAGCGCGGCGTCGACACGAGAAGTGCCGTCGATCCGCCGGTGGCCAGTGCTTCGGTGAGCGTCACCTCGTGGAACGGACAGGTCCCGTCGTGCCAGGTGCAGATCGGGTCGACGCCCAGCGGGTGATCGACGGTGGGCGTGTCGACGCCTCGCATCGGGTCGCCGACCTGGACCAGTTGGGTGGCGGAGCGTTCGATCACCCGGAACGGGTACGGGTTGCCCAGCCCGGCACCGGACAACTCGAAGTCGCCGGGCACCTCCGGCGTGAACACCAGCGGGTAGTAGGGGGTCACCCCCGGCTCGCCGTGGCGGTCGATACTCCCCTCGTGGGCGACGACGCCGGCTCTGGTGACCGTGACGTCGATCGTGTCAGGCGCCCCCTCGACGACCGGCCAGCCGTCGGAGGCGATGAGGATGAACGGTGCCCGTTGACGGGACCCGGCGGCCAGCACGGCGGGTGCCCGGTAGCCGTCGGCGAACCGGGCACCGAGGGTGAAGCCGTCGGAGGCCATGGTCGTGGTGGGCGCCGTCGTCGAGCCGCCCCCACAGCCGGGGAGCACGAGGGCTCCGGCCACCCCCGCGAGTCCTGCCAGGACCTGTCGCCTGCCTGGCTGCTGCATGTTGCCGAGGGTACCGGGTCGTCCGACGGTGATCGTTGCGGCACACTCCTTCGGTGGATCCTGAATTCTCGTTGACCGTCGATGGCCGGGAGGTGGCCTTCGACGACGATGGTTCGACCCTGCTCGACTTGCTGCGTGAACGTCTCGGCATCACGTCAGTCAAGGACGGGTGCAGCCCGCAGGGCCAGTGCGGCTGCTGCACCGTGCTGGTCGATGGGCAGCCCCGGGTGTCGTGCGTGACACCGGCTCGACGGGTGGCCGGCCGCAACATCACCACCCTCGACGGCCTCCCCGAGTCGGAACAACGGGCATGGGCCGACGCCTTCTGCTCGACCGGAGGCAGTCAGTGCGGATTCTGCACGCCCGGAATCGTCGTGCGCCTCGCCGGACTGCGGGCCTCAGGCGAGACCGACCGGGAACGTGCCGCACGGGCACTCCACGCCCACCTCTGCCGCTGCACCGGTTGGCAGACGATCCTCGAGGCCTGGGATGCCTATGGCACCGGCGCCTGGACCGGCGACCCGGTGCTCGCCGCCCGCCGCGCCGAACTCGAGGGAGGTGTCCCGCAGGCGGTCGGGCCCGACGTCGTCCTCGGTCGTGGAGGCTTCGCCGCCGACACCGCACCCGACGACCACCTCGTCGCCGTGCCCGACGGCAGTGGAGGCTTCGGGATCGGTGAGACGGTCGCTGAGGCCCGCGTCGCCGCCGGCAAGGTGCAGGGCCGCCGCACGACGGTCCCTGCACGTCCACCGCTGGACCTCCCTCCCGGCGACTGGGCGGCGACCCTCCGCACCTCGTGGGTCGAGCCCGCCTACCTCGAGACCGACGCCGCCTGGTGCGTGCCGGGTGGCGAACCGTCGTCGCCGCTCGCCAACGGCGGCGCCTTCGGCGGTAAGTCGAGGTCGTCGGCGCCCACCGAGGCGCGCAGCCTGGCCGACGAGCACGGCCGTCCGGTGCTCATGCTGTACGCCCGCGAGGACACCGTGCGGCTCGGGCCGAAGCGACCACCGGTCGCCGGTGGCGTCGATGCCGACGGTCGGGGCGTACTGCGGGTCGCCCGTACGTCAGGCATCGACGCCGCTGTCGCCCGCGTCGCCCCGGGACTGGTCGTCGAGGAGGTCGACATCGCCGGTCCGCCCACCTCCGTCGACCTGCGGGCAGCCGGCTGGGCCGAGGCCGTGGCGCTGCTGGCCGCCGCCCGGGGTGAGGTTGGCACCGTCATCGCACCCGATGGTGGGACAGCGACGGCTCAGGTCGACGCCGACGGCATTCGGATCACGGTGGGGTGCGGCGACCCGCTTGACGAGACCGTCCTGCGCTCCTACTGCGTCGGCGCCGCCCACATGGCCTGGAGTTGGGTCACGTCCGAGTCGCTGGTCGTGGACGACGAGGGCACGGTCCAGGACCTGACCGTCCGGTCGTTCGACGTGGTGCGGGCCACCGAGACGCCCTCCATCGAGGTCGTGATCGAGCCCGACGACAGCGAGCCCTGCAACGGGTCCGACGCCGTCTTCGCAGCGGTGGCCGCCGCCACATGGTTGAATCGCGGAGCGCCGGAGTCCTGGCCGACCGCCACCTGAGCCATGAGGAGAATCCCGATGACCGACACACCGAAGCCCGTGGGCCCCTACACGCCGATCATGCGCGTGGGCGACTTCCTGCTCACCAGCGGACAGGTGGGCATCGCCGAAGGGGCGCTGGTCGAAGGCGGGCTCGAGGGCCAGCTCACCCAGGCACTCGCCAACCTGCGCAGCGTCCTCGGGTCGGAGGGTGCCTCGCTGGATGACGTGGTCAAGGCGACCGTGTTCCTCGTCGACATGGACGACTACGCGGCCATGAACGCCATCTACTGTGAGGCCTTCGGCGACCACCGCCCGGCCCGATCCGCCGTCGCCGTCGCCGCCCTGCCGCTGGGGGCACGGGTCGAGATCGAGGCCATCGCCCACACCGGCTGAGGTGCCGTTTCCCCGGGGCCGCCCGGGTTCTGGCAGACTGCCTCCATGGCCGGAGCAGTGATCATGATCGTGGTGCTCGTCGTCGTGATGCCCGTCGGCATCCTCATGAGCGGTGCGCTGGGAGCCTTTGCCCTCGGCAACCTGCTCAAGCGCGACGCCGACGTCCGCCACGAGGGGTCCGAACTGCTCGAGGTGAGCGAGGCCAATCCGTACACAGGGCCCGCCGACGACTGAGTCGAACCGGACTACACGCCCCAGCGCGACTGGCCGAAGCGGTAGCCCACCGACCGGACGGTGTGGATCAGGCCGGCGTGCTCCTCGCCGAGCTTTGCCCGAAGGCGCCGGATGTGGACGTCGACCGTGCGGGCGCCGCCGTAGTAGTCGTAGCCCCACACCCGGCTCAGCAGGGTCTCGCGGGTGAACACCTTGCCGGGGTGCGAGGCGAGGAACTTGAGCAGTTCGTACTCCATGTAGGTGAGGTCGAGCGGCTGGCCGTCGATTTTCGCCTGGTATGTCTCGACGTTCAGGACCAACGGCCCGTACTCGACGAGGTCGGGTCGCGAGCCCCGACCCGTCCGCCAGAACATGTGGCGCAGCCTGACGGTCAACTCGACCGGCTGGACCGGAGTGAGGCAGAAGTCGTCGAACAGGTCGTCGCGGATTTCGAGGTCCTCGAGTTGGTTGGCGCCGACCAGGAGCAGTAGCGGCTCGAGCGGCATCTCGCCCTTGCGGAGGCGCCGGCAGAGGGCGAAGGCGGCCTCCGGGTCGACGTCGGCGGCGACGACGGCCCCTGCCCAGCCCTCGTCCGGCTCCTGGGCCATGGCGGCGTCCGGATCCCCGCAGGACTTCCACGACCAGCCACCGAGGTCGAGAGCCTGCGCCAGTTCAGGCGGGGGCGGGTCGGGGAAGACGAGGAGTGGGTCCATCGGGAGTCTGCCGTCACCAGGTTGGCAGGTAGCGCTCCAGTTCGAACGGCGTGACCTGACACTGGTACTCGTCCCACTCGGCCCGCTTGTTGCGGAGGAACCACTCGAAGATGTGGTCACCCAGAGCGTCCCGGACGAGCTCGGAGGTCTCCATCTCGTCGAGCGCCTCGGCCAGGTTGGACGGTAGCGGCCGCACGCCGAGTGAGGCCAGGTCGTCGGATCCGAGCTCGTGGAGGTTGTCGACGGCCTCGGCAGGCAACTCGTAGCCCTCCTTGATGCCCTGCAGCCCGGCCGCCAGGATCACGGAAAAGGCCAGGTACGGATTGCAGGCCGGGTCGAGTACCCGGTATTCGACCCGGGTGGACTGCGTCTTGCCCGGCTTGATGATCGGCACCCGGACCAGCGCAGAGCGGTTGTTGCGGGCCCAGGAGATGAAGCGCGGGGCTTCGTAGCCCTCGTTGATTCGCTTGTACGAGTTGACCAACTGGTTGGTGACCGCGGTGATCTCCCGGGCATGGTGAAGCAACCCGGCGATGAAGCCGTGGCCCTCCGCCGAGAGGCCGTCGTCGCTGTCGAGGTCGTGGAAGGCGTTGGTGCCGTCATGGAACAGCGACAGGTGCGTGTGCATGCCCGAACCCTGGACGCCGTTGAGCGGCTTCGGCATGAACGTTGCGTAGACGCCCTTCTCCATGGCGATCTTCTTCACGGTCAGCCGCAGTGTCATCACGGCGTCGGCCATCGACAGGGCGTCGGTGTACTGGAGGTCGATCTCGTGCTGGCTGGGGCTGTCCTCGTGGAACGAGTACTCCACCGGGATGGACAGGGCCTCGAGCATGTGCAGGGTCCGCTTGCGGAGGTCCGACGAGACGTCGGCGGTGGTGAGGTCGAAGTACGAGGCGCCGTCGAGCGGCTGGGGCACGCCGCCGTTGCCGTCGGCGAAGTAGAAGAACTCGACCTCGGGGGCGCAGAACATCTCGAACCCTGCCTCACGGGCGCGGCCGATGTTGTGGCGCAGGACCTGGCGGGGATCGCCGGGGAACGCAGAGCCGTCCAGTCGGGTGATGTCGCAGAACATGATGCCCGAGGGCTCGTTCTCGTCGGCCCAGGGGAGCAACTCGAAGGTGCCGGGATCGGGCACGGCCAGCACGTCGCTCTCCTGGACCCGGCTGAAGCCGTCGATCGAGGAGCCGTCGAACTGCAGGCCCTCGTCGAAGACCGTCTCGAGCTCGGCCGGCGAGATGGCCACCGACTTGTGGCGGCCCAGGACGTCGGTGAACCAGAGTCGGATCAGGCGGACCCCGCGCTCCTCGACGGTGCGCAGGACGTAGTCGCGTTTGCGATCGGCATCGTTCTCCACGGGACCATCATGGAGCATCGGGATCCCGCGCGCCAAAGGACATCCATCCGTTCACAGACCGTTCACACAAGGGCAACAGTGGGGAAACTGCCGATGTGGCATCGTGTGTCCGGTCCCGGTGAACCCTCCGGGCCCGAAATCGACGCAGCGGACGCTCAAGTCGTTTGCCGCATCCCCGAACTGGAGATTGACACCAATGGCGATCAGGGCCGAATACATCTGGATCGACGGCACGAAGCCCCTGCCGTACGTCCGCTCGAAGACCAAGATCATCGACGCCGGCACGACCGAGTTCCCGATCTGGGGATTCGACGGCTCGAGTACGAACCAGGCCCCGGGCGAAAATTCCGACTGCGTGCTGCGCCCGGTGTTCACTTGCCCCGATCCGATCCGCGGTGGAGAAGACGTCCTCGTGCTGGCCGACGTCTGTCTTCCGGACGGCAACATGACGCCGCATCCGACGAATACCCGTGCCGCCTGCGTCGAGACCTACGAGAAGTACGCCGATCAGGAGCCCTGGTTCGGCATCGAGCAGGAGTACACGTTCTTCAAGGAGAACCGTCCGCTGGGCTGGCCGATCGAGGGTTACCCCGCCCCGCAGGGGCCCTACTACTGCGGCGTCGGCGCCATCGAGATCGCCGGCCGCGACATCGTCGAGGACCACACCCAGGCGTGCATCGAGGCCGAGCTGAGCATTTCGGGTACCAACGCCGAGGTCATGCTCGGCCAGTGGGAGTTCCAGATCGGCCCAATCGACCCGGTTGCGGTCAGTGACCACCTCTGGGTTGCCCGCTACCTCCTCTACCGCATCGCCGAGAACTACCAGGTCGACGCCACGCTCAGCGCCAAGCCCATGAAGGGCGACTGGAATGGTGCAGGTGCCCACACCAACTTCTCGACCAACGCGATGCGAGAGGGCTATGACGCGGTGATCGCTGCCTGTGAGTCGTTGGGAGGCGAGGGCAAGATCGAGGAACACCTCGCCGGCTACGGGCTGGGCACCGAGGAGCGCCTCACCGGCGAGCACGAGACCCAGCGCTTCGATCAATACAACTACGGCGTCTCCGACCGCGGCGCCTCGGTGCGCATCCCCTGGCAGGTCCACCTCGAGGGCAAGGGCTATATCGAGGACCGTCGCCCGAACGCCAACATGGACCCGTACGTGGTCACCCGGCTGATCACCAACACCTGCTGCGAGGCCCTCGTCTAGGCGCCTCGTTGAGAGACGTCACGGCCCCGGGGTCCGCCCCGGGGCCGTGACGCGTCCGGGCACGGCTGGCCGGGGACCCCGTCGGTACGCTCCCTCCATGAACCGTCTGCGGGTCGCGCTGGTCCAGGTGAACAGCGTCGTCGGAGATCTCGACGGCAACGTGGCGCGCGTCCGCTCCGCCCTGGGCGAGGTCGCCGGCTGTGACGTGGCGGTCTTCCCGGAGATGGTGCTCACCGGCTACCCGCTCGAGGACCTCGTGCTCAAGCAGCGGTTCGTGGCCGACAGCCGTGCCGCCATGGAGACGCTGGCCGCCGAGAGCGGCGGGTGCGCCCTGGTGCTCGGATTCGCCGACCCCGGGCCGGACGGCAGCGTCCACAACGCCGTCGCTGTCTGCCGCCACGGCTCCGTGGCCGGCGTGTACCACAAGCGCCAACTCCCCAACTACAGCGTGTTCGACGAGGCCCGACACTTCCGGGCCGGAACCGAGCCGCAGGAGCTGTACCGGATCGGCGGCGTCCGCGTCGGTGTGGCCGTCTGCGAGGACCTCTGGGTGGCCGACGGATCGGTCGACCGGCTGCTCGAGGGTGGCGCCGAACTTCTGGTGACGATCAACGGCTCGCCGTACCACCAGGGCAAGTTGGCCGAACGGGAGGCCACCGTCGTTGCCACCGCCACCTCCTCCGGCCGCCCCCTCGTGTACGTGAACCTGGTGGGCGGCCAGGATGAGCTCGTCTTCGACGGGGGGTCGATGGTGGCCGACCCGTCGGGCGCCATCGTGGCCCGGGCGCCCCGGTTTGACGAGGCGGTCGTGGTCGTCGACATCGACGTCCCCGAGGTGCCGGCTTCAGAAGCCGGTCTCCCGGTCGTGGAGGTTTCCGGGGCGGTTGACCGTGCCGACCATGCGGTGCCACCGCCGATTCCGCCCCTCGAGCCGATGGCCGAGCTGTACGGCGCACTCGTCACCGCCACCCGCGACTATGTCGTCAAGAGCGGTTTCACCGACATCTGTATCGGCCTGTCCGGCGGCGTCGACTCCGCACTCGTCGCCACGATCGCCGCCGACGCCCTCGGTCCCGACCACGTCCACGCCGTGCTCATGCCGTCCCGGTACTCGAGCGACCACTCAGTCTCCGACGCCGAGTCGCTCATCGCCGAACAGGGACTCGACGGCCGGACCATCCCCATCGAGGATGCCCATGTGGCGTTGCGCGGCATTCTCGATGCGTCGCTTGGCGACCTGGGAGACGGACTGGTGGACGAGAACCTGCAGGCTCGCATCCGGGGCGTGTTGCTGATGGCGCTCTCGAATGCCCACGGCTGGCTGGTCCTGGTCACGGGCAACAAGAGCGAGTCGGCTGTCGGCTACTCGACCCTCTACGGCGATACCGCCGGTGCCTACGCCTCCATCAAGGACGTCTACAAGACGACGGTGTACGACCTGTGTCGCTGGCGCAACGTGCAGGCGGTGCTCTACGGCGGGGGGCCGGTGATCCCCGACTCGATCCTCTCCAAGCCGCCGTCGGCCGAGTTGCGGCCCGACCAGCGCGACGACCAGAGCCTGCCGCCCTACGACGTGCTCGACCCGTTGCTCGAGGCCTACATCGAGGGTGATCGCACCAGGGCCGAGCTCGTGGCCGATGGTTTCGACGCCGAGTTGGTCGACCGGGTCGTGCGCCTGGTCGACGGTGCCGAGTACAAGCGTCGCCAGACGCCGCACGGTGCCCGGGTCACGCGCAAGGGGTTCGGCCGGGACCGGCGGCTGCCTGTCGTGAACCGCTACCGGGGCTGATCGTCCCGGTAGCCGCCCGAACCGGAACTGCGCGGAATCGTGACGGAGGTCACGCTCGCGAGTTGTGGTCGGCAGGGCCGTCGATAGCGTGGCCGATGAACGGTGAGGGCGACGCCGGAGTGGCCTGAGGTAAGTCCGAGAGGACGTCGAGGGATCCGGTGAGCGTCTCGGGGAGGCAATGGAGGGGGCCACCGCAAGGGGGCCTTCCGACAACGGAGGAGGCGGAGATTGGCGAAGGATCGGGTCGAACGGGACGAGGAAGACCTCGTCCGGCTGTATCTCACCGATATCGGCCAGTACCCCCTGCTGACCAAGGAGGGCGAGGTACGGCTCGCCCAGCAGATCGAGGGCGGTGTCGCGGCCAGGTCCGAGATGGACAAGGCCGGCGACAACGTGGCCCCCGCCAAGCGGCGCGAATATCGTCGGGCGATCCGGCACGGCGATGAGGCGGAGCGGACCTTCGTCCAGTCGAACCTCCGGCTCGTCGTCTCGATCGCCAAGAAGTACCAGGCGTCCGGACTCCCGCTGCTCGACCTCATCCAGGAGGGAAACCTCGGCTTGATGCACGCTGTCGAGAAGTTCGACTGGCGCAAGGGATTCAAGTTCTCGACCTACGCAACCTGGTGGATTCGCCAGGCCATCACCCGCGGCATTGCCAACACCGGACGCACCATCCGGCTTCCGGTGCACGCTGGTGACACGCTGGCCCGCCTCCAGAAGGCCCGCTCCCGCCTCGAGCACAGGTACGGCCGGCCGGCCACTCTGTCCGAACTGGCCGCTGAGGTCGAGATGCCAGAGGAGAAGGTCACCGAGGCCCTCCGCTTCGCCGCTGAACCGCTGTCGCTCAGTGAGCCGCTCCGCGAGGACGGCGACGCCGAGTTGGGTGACGTCGTCGAGGACCGGGCGGCCGAATCGCCGTTCGAGCGGGCCGCCACGGCGCTGCTTCCCGAGGAGATCAGCCGCCTGCTCGCCCCGCTCGACGAGCGCGAGCGCGAGATTCTGAAGCTCCGCTTCGGGTTGGACCGAGGTGAACCGCGCACCCTCGAGGAGGTCGGCGAACACTTCAACCTCACACGTGAGCGCATCCGCCAGATCGAGGCACGGGCCATGTCGAAGTTGCGGCACCCGAGCACCGATACCGGCGCCCGCGACCTGCTGGCCGTCTGAGCTGTCGGAAGCATCGACCGGTCGGCCCCCCGTCGGGGCCGGATTGGCGGAGGTGGACGGGAATCGAACCCGCCGGACGGGGATCGCCCGTCCCACCCGCTTTGAAGGCGGGGGAGCCCACCAGGTACTCAGACACCTCCGGGACCGACGCTAACCCGCCGACGCTTCCCTCACTCCCCGCCGGTGCGCGTCCCGACCGTGCTGCGTATCATGGCCACCGTGAAGAAACTACTGATGCTGACCGTTCTCGGAGCCCTGATCGTCGTGGCGGTCAAGAAGGTCCGCTCGATCTGATTCCGGAGTCCCCGGCGTCCATGACCCGGGACCCCCGGCGGGTGCGGCGAACGCCGGCCCACACTGCCAGCGCGAGCATGAGCGTCAGGGCAGTGACCGCTCCCCACCTGCGATCCAGCGGGATGCGGTCGCCGAGAGCCACGGGTCGGTCGAACTCGAGTACAGGCCATCCACGATCCTCGGCGAGGCGACGCAGTTGCCGGTCAGGGTTTACGACCACCGGGTTGCCGACCGCCTCGAGCATGGGCAGGTCGCTCACCGAGTCCGAATAGGCCCACGACGCCCCAAGGTCGAGGCCACGGTCCTCGGCCAGCCGGGACATCGCCTCGGCCTTGCCTTCGCCGTGTGCCGAGAATTCGACCTCGCCGGTGTAGCGGCCCTCCGGGTCGACCTCCGGCGTGGTGGCCACGAACTCGTCGATGCCGAGGTGGGTGGCGAGTGGCTCGACGATCTCGACGGGTGCAGCTGAGACGAGGACGACCAGTCGGCCCTCTTCCCGGTGCTGGTCGATGAGTTCGAGCGCCTCGTCGTAGACGATCGGCTCGATGACCTCCGCCAGGTGGTCGCGTGCGATCCTTCGTAGCCCGTCCTGCTCCCAGCCGGCTGCCAGGCGCAGGGCCGTGCGACGTGCCCGGTCGATCGACTCGTCGTCGGCACCGAAGAAGCGGTACACGACCTGTCCCCAGGCAGCCCGGAGGGCCATCGGCACGCTGAGGTAGCCCTCCTTACGCAGCACGGGGCCGTAGGCCGCCAACGATGCACGGGCGATGACCGTCCGGTCCAGGTCGAAGAAGGCAGCTTCCATGTGGGCGAGCCTAGAAGGACGCCGGGTGTGGCCTCGGGCGGGAGTACCCGTTCGGTAGCGTGGGCCTCGACCATCGTGCCAGCACCGAGGCGGAGGGATCCACGTGCACCTCGAGTTCCATCGCATCTCGCGGAATCCATGGACCGTTCTGGTGCTCCGAGGCGACCTCGACATGGCCGGTGCCCCCAGACTCCACCAGGAGGTGGCGCAATTGGTTGCCGCCGGCGACGCCCGGCTCGTGCTCGACCTTGCCGCCGTCGACTTCATCGACTCCACCGGCCTGGGAGCGGTGATCGGCGCCCTGCGTCGGGTCCGGAGCCACGATGGCGAACTGGTCCTGGTGTGCCCGGAACCCAGGCTCCAGCGGGTCTTCGAGATGTGCGACCTGGACCGGGTGTTCGAGTTGCACGGGTCAGTGGACGCTGCGGTGGGTGCGTCGGCGTGACGGCGAAGGGCATCGTCGAACTCCTGATCCCCGCACGGGCGGAGTACCTCCAGTTGGTTCGCACCGTGGTCGGCGAGGCGGCGGCGGTCGATTCCAGCCTCGACGCCGAACGGATCGCCGACCTCCGCCTGGTGGTCTCGGAGGCGGCGACCAACGCCATCTATGCCCAGGCCGCTGCGGGGGTCGAGGACCGGATCGTGGTTCGTTGCAACCTGGCGGCCGAGCAGATCGAGATTGAGGTGAACGACCGTGGCGCCGGCTTCGATCCCGACGAGGTCCGCTCCCTTCCCGCCGCCGAATCGCCGAAACGCCTCGAGCACGAGTCGGGCCTGGGCATCTCGCTGATGCGCCGGCTGGCCGACGAGACCACCATCGAGACGAGCGTCGACGGCACCGTCGTGCGCCTCGTCGTCCGCTTCCTCGCCACCGGGGACGAGACCTGATCGGTGGCACCGCGCGCCACGACCACTACGGTGCCCGACGCTCACCACCCCAAGACGACCCGAATCAACTATGGCCCGACGCACTCCACCCACTTCGCTGACCTGGCTCGGAAGCGATCGACCGCTCGCCCGGGTCATTGGGCGACCGGTGCTGCGCTTCCTCGGCATCGAGGCGGCCGGTGGCATCGTCCTCGTCGTAGCGGCGGTCGTCGCCCTGGCGTGGGCCAACTCCCCCTGGTCGGCCGGCTACCAGGACTTCTGGCACTCCGAGATCCAATTCTCGGTGGGCGACTGGTTCTCGCTCGAGCACGATGGTCACCCGCTGACGCTCGCCGACTTCGTGAACGACGTCCTGATGGTCCTCTTCTTCTTCGTGGTCGGCCTCGAGATCAAGCGGGAGCTGGTCGCGGGCGAGCTGCGTGGGCGGCGGGCTGCGCTCCTCCCCGCCGTGGCTGCACTCGGTGGCATGGTCGTGCCCGCACTCATCTTCCTCGCCTTCAACTCGAGCGGCGATGCCTCCTCCGGATGGGGCATCCCCATGGCGACCGACATCGCCTTCGCCGTCGGCGTCCTTTCACTGCTGGGGAGCCGCGTTCCGACGCCGCTGAAGGTGTTCCTCCTGACCCTTGCGATCGTCGACGACATCGGCGCCATCGTCGTGATCGCCATCTTCTACACCGGCGAGCTCGCCACCGAATGGCTGTTCCTCGCCTTAGCAGTCCTCGTCGCCGTGCGGGCGCTGACCAAGTTGAGGGTGTGGTTCACGCCGGTCTACGTCGGGCTCGGCCTCATTCTCTGGTATGCCACGTTCGAGTCGGGCATCCACGCCACCCTCGCCGGTGTGGCGATGGGCCTCCTGGCGCCCGCCCGACCGCTGACCGGCCCCGACCAGGCCGCTNNAGCGGTNCGGCCGATCGTCGACGGTGACGTCGANGCCGAGTCCGTGCGCCGGGCCGGNTTCCTGCTCGGCGAGTCGGTGTCGGTCGCCGAGCGCATCGAACACCTGCTGCACCCNCTGACGAGCCTCGTCATCATCCCCNTGTTCGCNCTGGCGAATGCGGGNATCGAGATCAGCGGCGANTCACTGGGCGATGCCGCCGGTTCGGCGGTCACCCTCGGCGTCGTGTTCGGCCTCGTCGTCGGCAAGATCACCGGCATCGCCCTGTTCACGCTGCTCGCCGTCCGACTGGGCCTCAGCGCACTGCCGGNAGGTGCTGCGCCGCGCCACATCTTCGGCATCTCCGCCATAGCCGGCATCGGCTTCACGGTCTCGTTGTTCGTCACAGGCCTCGCCTACGACACCGTCATGCTCCAGGACGAGGCCAAGATCGGCGTGCTCTNCGCNTCGGTGGTTGCGGCAGTCATCGGATCCGTGGTCCTCTACCGGTCGAGTCCGGCGTCCNTCCAGCCCGCCGCCGATGTCGACCGCCCGCCACCGGGGACGTGACCAGGATGATCTCCATGACCACACCGGAACCCACGCCATGAGCTACGCACTCGTCATCGTCGAATCGCCCGCCAAGGCGAAGACGATCGCCGATTACCTGGGCAAGGGATACGTCGTCGAGTCGTCGATCGGACACATCCGCGACCTGCCGGTGCGGGCCGCCGATGTCCCGGCCGCCTACAAGGGCGAGCCCTGGGCCAGCCTCGGCATCGACGTCGACAACGACTTCAAGCCGCTCTATGTCATCAGCCCGCGGAAGAAGGACCAGATCCAGAAGCTGAAGAAGCTCCTCGCCGACGCCGACGAACTCTTCCTCGCCACGGACGAGGACCGTGAGGGCGAGGCGATCGCCTGGCATCTCCTCGAGGTGCTCGACCCGAAGGTACCGGTCAGGAGAATGGTGTTCCACGAGATCACCCCGGGGGCGATCAAGCGTGCGCTGCAGGAGACCCGTGAGATCGACCGGCAACTCGTCGACGCCCAGGAAGCCCGCCGCATCCTCGACCGTCTCTATGGCTACGAGATCTCGCCGGTGCTCTGGCGGAAGATCACCACGGGCCTCTCGGCTGGGCGGGTGCAGTCCGTCGCCACGAGGATCGTGGTCGAGCGCGAACGGGAGCGCATGGCCTTCGTGGCCGCCGGCTACTGGGACCTGGACCTGACGCTCACCGCCGGCGACGGAACCACGTTCGGGGCGTCCCTCGCCGAGGTCGACGGTCGGCGTGTCGCCGTAGGCCGTGACTTCGCTGATGACGGCCTCCTGAAGAACGAGGTCGTCGTGCTCGACGAGGCGACGGCCGCCGAACTGGCCGATGGCCTTGGCGGCGCCTCGGTCGAGGTCACCTCGGTCGAGTCGAAGCCGTACCGGCGACGCCCCGCCGCGCCGTTCATCACGTCGACGCTCCAGCAGGAGGCGGGCCGCAGGCTCAGGTTGTCGTCGTCGCTCGCCATGCACGCCGCCCAGGGTCTTTACCAGAAGGGCTACATCACCTACATGCGGACCGACAGCACGACGCTCTCGGACACCGCACTACGGGCTGCGCGGGCGGAGGTCGCCGAGCGGTTCGGCCTGGCGTTCCTTCCCGACGCGCCGCGTACCTACGTCAAGAAGGTTCGCAGCGCACAGGAGGCCCATGAGGCGATCCGCCCGGCCGGTGACCGCTTCCGACACCCCGACGATGTGGCCGCCGAACTCCCTTCCACCGAAGCCCGCGTCTACGAGATGATCTGGCAGCGCACGGTCGCCTCGCAGATGACCGACACGGTGGGCGAGACCGTTCAGGTGCGCTTCTCGGGAGCAGCGGGTGCCCGACAGGTGCTCCTCGGTGCCAGCGGCACCATGATCACGCACCAGGGCTTTCGCCGGGTCTACGTCGAGTCCGCCGAGGAGACCCGGGACGGGTCATCGGACGAAGGCGGCCAGGAGTCGGTGCTCCCCGAACTGGCGACCGGCGATGCGGTCTCCGTCACCGACGCAGCCCCCGACGGGCACACCACGCAGCCCCCGGCCCGATTCACCGAGGCGTCACTCGTGAAGCGGCTAGAGGAACTCGGGGTCGGTCGCCCGTCCACCTACGCCTCGACCATGGAGACCATCCAGAATCGGGACTACGTGTGGCGGAAGGGCTCGGCGCTGGTGCCGACGCTCAGCGCGTTCGCCGTGACCACACTGCTCGAGCAGCACTTCCCCCGGCTCATCGACTACGACTTCACGGCCACGATGGAGGCCGACCTCGACGAGATCGCCAACGGAGCTGCAGAGGTCGTGCCGTGGCTGCACGCCTTCTACTTCGGCTCGGAAGGAGACATCGGCCTCAAGGCCAAGGTCACCACCCGACTGGGCGACATCGACCCCAAGGGCGTGAGCACCGTACCGCTGGGCACCACGGACGAGGGCGTGCCCGTGATCGCCTGCTACGGCAAGTTCGGCGCCTACGTGGAAGTGGGTGACCGGACGGCGTCGATCCCCGACGACCTCGCTCCCGACGAACTCAGCGTCGAGCGGGCGATCCAGTTCCTCGACACGCCGACCGAGCAGGTCCTGGGCGACGACCCTGAGACCGGCCTCCCGGTGATCGCCAAGGCCGGGAAGTTCGGGCCGTACGTCTCGCTGGGCCGGTTCCCCACGTGGCCGTCGCCATCCTCGCCGGGGGGCCGCCTCCTTGCCCAGCCGCTCCACAAGAAGGAACTGCGCGTCGCCCTCGCCTACGCGGGGGCCATTGCCGCCGAGCCCGACGACGAGGCCGTCCGACGTGCCGTCGTTACGCCGAAGCGGGGCGTCGGCAAGGGCGCCCTCGAGTGCCTCGACGACTTCGCCGCGAAGCACGGGATCGGCCTCGCCGCGGCCTTCGAGCGGGCAGAGGAGGCCGGCGTGACCGGCGCAGCGGTGAAGGGGATCCGGTCCTTCCTCACACTGCGAGAAGAGATGCGTGGTCGGGCCGGTGAAGGTGCCTCCGCCGTCCTTCGGGCCTCCCTCGAGGCATCCGGCTACCTCGAAGGGTTGCGGGACGCCGACGAGGAGGACCGCATCGAGAACCTCGAGGCGTTGTTCACGGTGTTGGACGAGTTCGCGTCCGTCGACGAGGCGGTCGCAGAGTTGGACCGGATCGCCGAGCTGGAGTCCCAGCCCAAGCCAAGGACCGCCTCGCTCTTCCAGACGATGACGCTCGAGCGCATCACCCTCGATCAGGCGCTCGAACTGCTGAGCCTGCCGCGCACCGTCGGCGTCGATCCGGCCGACGGGGTCGAGGTCACCGTGCAGAACGGCAGGTTCGGTCCGTACCTCAAGAAGGGGTCCGACAGCCGCAGCCTCGACAACGAGGAACAATTGCTTACGATCACTCTCGAGGAGTGTCTGGTCATCCTCGCCCAACCCAAGAAGTACGGGCGTGCCAGGGCCAAGCCGCCGCTGCGTGAACTCGGCACCGATCCCCACAGCGGGAAGCCGATCCTCCTGAAGGACGGGCAGTTCGGGCCCTACGTCACTGACGGCGAGACCAATGCCTCGTTGCGGCGGGGGGATTCCGTCGAGGAACTCAGCGACGGACGGGCCGCCGAACTCCTTGCCGAGCGCCGGGCGAAGGGCCCGGCCAGGAAGCCACCGCGGCGGAAATCCTGAGTCGTCGAGCAGCTTTCGGGAGCACACACCGAGCCTCANCTAGAGTGCTGGTGTGACCGATGAGACCGGCGGATCTGCCACGCTTGAACCCGGGAAGCGACGGAGATCGAGGTTCCGTGCGGACCTGACCGAGCCCGAGGAGGTCGTCCGCGAGGCGCTCCACGTTCGGATGTTCGGATCCCCCGAGTTCTTCCGGCTCTGGTTGGCTCAGGTGGTGTCGGCCACCGGAGACTGGCTGGGCCTCCTTGCGATCAGCCTGCTCGCCATCCGGGTCGGTACCGGGTCCGAGGGTGCCGCCCTGAGCATGGTGCTGGCGGCCCGGATCATTCCGGGCTTCTTCTTCGGTCCGATCGCCGGCGTGCTCGTCGATCGCTGGAACCGCAAGCGGGTGATGGTGACCTGCGACGTGTGTCGGGCACTGGTGATGATCTCGCTGCCGTTCGTCGACACGATCTGGGGCCTGGTCCTGGCTTCGCTGGTGCTCGAGGCGTTCACGATGCTGTGGTCGCCTGCAAAGGAGGCTTCGGTTCCGAACCTCGTTCCCGAGGAGAACCTCACCACCGCCAACTCCCTGTCTGTGGTGGCGGCCTACGGCACGTTCCCGTTGGGCGCCGCCCTGATGGTGGTGTTCGGCCGACTCTCCACCGCCCTNTTCAGTTCGGCCTGGGCCGATGGCCTCAGGCTCGATGAGGAGGGCCTGGCGTTCTACGCCAACTCGCTCACCTTCCTCGTCGCCGCCTTCCTGATCTTCACGTTGCCGCTTCCCGCCCGATCCAAGGACGAAAGGANAGCGGCCAGTTCGCAGGGCCGGAAACTGGCCCACCCGGTCGACGAACTCCGTGAGGGCTTTAGGTTCGCCTTCCAGAACCCCGTCGTGCGGACGGTCAACATGGGCCTGGCCACCGGGCTGATCGGCGGTGGCATGCTCGTTCCGCTCGGAGCCATCTACGCGACCGANCTCCTCGANGCCGGCGAGTCGGGGTACGGCTACTTCATCACCGCACTCGGCCTTGGAGTGGCGACGGGTGTGGGGATCATCTCGTTCAGTCAGCGCCGCCTGAACAAGACCCGGGTCTTCACGTGGGCGCTGGTCGCCGCTGCCTTCTTCCTCGCCGCCTCTGCGTCGTTCATCCGGATCCACGTCACGGCGACCATGGTCTTCGGGATCGGAATCTGTGCCGGGACCGTCTACGTCCTGGGGTTCACGCTGCTCCACGAAAACGTCGGCGACGACATGCGCGGCCGTATCTTCGCGACCCTCTACACCCTCGTCCGTACCTGCGTGCTGTTCGCCCTGGCCCTCGGGCCGTTGCTCGAGGAGACCCTCGACCGGTTGTCGAAGCGGTTCTGGGAGCGGAACATCGAAGTGTTCGGCCTGGACATCTACGTACCCGGCGTGCGGCTGACCCTCTGGCTGGCCTCCGCCATCATCCTGGTCGCCGGGGTCGTGGCGGTGGCGTCGCTGCGNGCCGGCGACCTGTCCGAGGAGCGCACATGACGGGTCGCCTGATCGCCATCGAAGGGAGCGAGGGGTCCGGAAAAACCACTCAGGCCCAGATGCTGGCCGAGTCCCTCGGCGCCGTGTTCACCCGGGAGCCGGGCGGGACCCCCCTGGGAGAGCAGATCCGCGACCTCCTCCTGGGAACCGACGGGGATGCTCCGTGCGATCGGGCCGAAGCGCTGCTCATGGCCGCAGCCCGNGCCCAGCACGTCGACCGGGTCGTCGCCCCGGCACTCGCCGGGGGAAACGACGTCGTCACCGACCGCTACATCGGGTCCTCACTCGCCTACCAGGGCGCCGGCCGCGGCCTGGGCGTCGCAGCCGTTGCCGCCGTGTCGGCATTCGCAGTCGANGGTGTCGAAGCCGACCTCGTCGTGTTGCTCGACGTCGATGTTGCCTCCGCCGCGTCGAGGCTGGAGCGTTCCCTCGACCGGATCGAACAGGCGGGTGAGGAGTTCCACGCCCGGGTGGCTGCGGCGTACCGGGACCTTGCCGCTGCCGACCCGCAGCGCTGGCTCGTCGTTGACGGCAGAGGCTCGATCGACGAGGTCGCCCGATGCCTGCAGGCGTCGGTCGCCGAACGGCTGGCATGACCGACGAGGAACTCTGGGCGACCGTCGTCGGACAGGCGGAGGCGGTCGGCTTCCTACGCTCCGCCGTTGCCTCACCCGTGCACGCCTACCTGTTCGTCGGGCCACCGGGAGCGGGTCGTGCCACGGCAGCCCGGGCGTTCGCCGGCTCGATCCTCGCCAGGGGGACGGAGGGCGACGACGCCGATCGGCACCGCCGCCTGGCCGGCGCCGGCCGGCATCCCGACCTGGTCTGGGTGTCTCCGCCCGGTCGGGCACTCCTGGTGGCCGACGCCGAGGGAATCACCGTCGAGTCCTCCCGGTCGCCGATCGAGGCCGATCGGAAGGTGATGGTCATCGACCGCTTCGACACCGCAGAACCCGAATGCGCTGCCAGCCTCCTCAAGACGATCGAGGAGCCGCCGGTCACGGTGGTTTTCGTCCTGCTGGCCGAGGAGGTTCCGGCGGAGCACATCACGATCGCCTCGCGCTGTGTGCGCGTGGACCTGCCACCCTTGGCCGACGAGGCGGTCGTCGCCGTCCTCGTCGCCGATGGCGTGGATCCGGAGCGTGCAGCCCACCTGGCGGTCGCCTCGGCCGGCAGCCTCGACCGGGCCCGCCTCCTCGCCGACGACCCGACCCTGCAGGATCGTCGCGACGCCTGGTGGTCGGTGCCCGACCGGATCGACGGCACCGGGGCCGCCGTCGCGGTCCTGGTGGAGGAGCTGCGTTCGCTGATCGATGATGGCCAGCGATCCCTCACCACCCGCCACGAGCTTGAAGCCGTCGACATGGCCGAGCAGGAGAAGGCCTTCGGGACCCGGGGGTCGGGTCGACGCCAACTCGAGGAGCGGCAGCGACGCGAGGTTCGTCGCTTCCGCGACGACGAGTTCCGCTTCGGCCTGGCGACGCTGGCCCGCCGCTACCGGGACCTGGCGGTCGGTGGTCGGTCTTCGGCGATGGATGCCACGGCACGGATCACCCGGGTCGGCGGCGAGTTGGTCCGGAATCCCAACGAAGCGCTCCTGCTGCAGGCGCTGTTCCTGGACCTGCCCGGCTCCGCGTAGGCCGGGGATCCGCCCGTCAGCCCTCGGGCGTGACGTAGGCGGCGGTCAGGCCGCCGTCGACCACGAAGTCCGCACCAGTGGTGTAGGAGGACTCGTCGGAGGCCAGCCACAGGGCGGCCTGAGCCATCTCGCCGGCCTCGCCGAACCGACCCATCGGGACGTGTACCAGGCGTCGCTGCCTCTTCTCCTCGGTGTCGAGGAACGACATGAGGAGTTCGGTGCGCAACGGGCCGGGGCAGAGGGCGTTGACGCGGATGCCCTCCCGGGCGTGGACGACTGCCAGTTCGCGGGTCATCGCCAGGACGCCGCCCTTCGACGCCGTGTAGGCGATCTGTGGCGTGGCAGCTCCGACGATGGCGACGAAGCTGGCCGTGTTGATGACGGAGCCGCCGCCTGCCCGCCGGAGTGCGGGGATGCCATGTCGGCAACCCAGCCAGACCCCCTTCAGGTTGACGTCGATGGTCCGCTGCCAGACCTCGTCGGTCGTCTGTTGGGCGTCGCCATCGTCGTGGTGCATGATCCCGGCGTTGTTGAACAGGACGTGGAGGGCGCCGAAGGCCTCCTCCGTTCCGGCGACCATGGCTGCGACGTCTGCATCCACCGAGACGTCTGCACCGATTGCGATCGCTTCGCCGCCGGCTGCCGTGATCTCGCCGGCCACGGCGGTGGCGCCGTCGAGGTTCAGGTCGACGACGGCGACCTGCGCCCCCTCGGAAGCGAACAGCAGGGCACTCTCACGCCCGATGCCCTGTGCCCCGCCGG
The DNA here is from genome assembly GCA_002699725.1 of Acidimicrobiaceae bacterium. Classification (GTDB taxonomy): domain Bacteria; phylum Actinomycetota; class Acidimicrobiia; order Acidimicrobiales; family MedAcidi-G1; genus S20-B6. The sequence goes on along the minus strand of PACE01000020.1, from coordinate 65,839 downwards.
TGATCAGCGCAACCTTGCCCCGGAGTCGTCCGTCGTCGGCCATCCGGCGATCTTGGCACACCTCGACGCGTTACAGGTCAGGAGCCGTCAATCGTTCCTGCAACGGACGGGCTCGGCTCCGGACGCGTCCGGGGGCCGTTCAGGAGGGTGCCGATGGGGGTGTAGCGCACCAGGTAGCGGTAGGTGAGCAGGAGCAGGCCGCTCACGCCCCAGCAGATCGCCAGGAACTTCGGGATCCGGGGGATGTCCCAGTCGCGGATCCAGTCCTGGGCGAGGATCACGAGCGGCAGGTGGAGGAGGTACATCCAGTAGGAGGCGTCCGACAGGTAGCGNACCCAGTAGCGCTCGCCNGAGAGGAGCCGACGGAACAGGCCGATCAGGCCGAACGTCATACCCCAGACGTAGAGCACCTGGAGGACTACGGAGCCCCAACGGTTCGGCTCGTCGCCGAAGGTGGCGTCAATCGCCATCAGGAATATCACCACGGTCGCCGGAAGAACGATCCGCCAGTGCTGGCCGAGACGATCGATCAGCGGTTCCCCGTCGTCGGTGCGGGCGCCAAACGCGGCGGCGCCGTAGCCGAAGAACACCGCGTAGTAGAGGAGCACATGGGCTGCGGGAAGGAGGCCCGTCGAGGTGTCCGGGCCAAAGGCCTCGTAGGCGCCCGAGTCCCCCATCCGGGCCTGGAGGGCCAGCGTCAACGGGAATGCGATCCAGAGCAGGCGCCGCCGCACCTTCGCCGATGCGATGCCCTTGCCCACCTCGTTGGCCAGCGGTGCGATCAGGGCGAAGCCGGCCACCAGCCAGCAGAGGAACCAGAGGAACCACAGGTGGTGGAACTGGTCGATCCACGAGTCGAGNCCGGTCTCGTCTTCGACTTCGGGTTCCAGGACCAACTGCTTGAACAGGGCGCCCTGGCCGAACCACTCGATGTCCTGCCACTGCTGGTCGTCGGCCCGGATGTCGGCGGCACCGCCCGTCACAAGCACGTCGGCGACCCGGTCCGAGCCGACCCATACGGCGACCACCAGTGGGGTGGAGCCGTCCTTGTTCGTCAGGCGGTAGTCGGCCCCGGCATCCAACAGTTCCTGCGTCACGTCGGGCAGGTCCATGAAGGCCGCGAGGTGCAGCGGCCTGCCCTCGTCGTCGCCGCGAACGTCCACGTCGGCGCCGTTGGCAACCGCCACCGGGACCGCGTCAGGTTGGCCCAACAGGACCGGCAACCAGATGTCGCCCTCCTTTGCGGCGCCCATTGCCCAGTTGTCGATGCTCCCCTGCGTCGCTCGTTCGGAGACCCAATCCACGGCTGGGACGATCGTGACCATGCCCAGGGCGAGAGGCAGGACGATCCTCCGCGCCCGGTGGAGCACGAGTGCCACCGTTCCGCGCCGCCGCCAGAGCATCGCCGTGAAGAATCCGCTGAGCAGGAAGAACAAGGGCATCCGAAAGCCATGGACGGCGTGCAGGAACCAGTCGAACCCACCACCGTCGCTGGCGCCCCTGTCCTGCACCGGCCAGAACGAGGGGAAGAAGGCCAGCGCAGCATGCAGGCCGATGCCGAGCAGCATGGCGAAGCCCCGCAGGGCGTCGAGGTCGTGCCAACGGCGCGCCGGCCCAGATCCGGACGGGGCCGCCTCATGATCAGACATCGACGGGGTCTGATCAGTTGGTCAAGGCGTCGAGGATCATCCTTCCCTTACCGCCACCGTCCATTCTGTAGAACTCGGTGAAGCCGCACGACGTACAGGCCGCGTAGCCGAACTTNTGGTTCTGGACGTTCAGGTACCGGGATGCTCCGCCACCAGTCGTGCGGATCTCACCGGTCTCGGCCTCACGGTGGCGGCACTTTGCACATTCGAATGTTGCACTGCTCATTACGGCGCTCCTTGGGGGTCGCGGTCAACCCACAGCATGCCACCCCGTCCCCGTGGGGGGCCTGCATTCACTCGTCGTGGAGGACGAAGCGNACACGTTTGAAGCCCTTGCCCTTCGACTCCGTCTTCACCACCTCGAGGCGTCCCACCTGGCCGGTCGACGAGACGTGCGTGCCGCCGTCAGCCTGCTTGTCGAGTCCGACGATGTCCACGACGCGGATCTCGGTGACGTAGTCGGGGATCAGGTTCACCTTGGTGCGGATGAGGTCGCGGTCTAGGACCGCTTCGCCCCGGTCGAGGAACGAGACCTCGACCGGTCGGTCGGCATCGATCTCGGCGTTGCAGAGCTCCTCGAGACGTTCGGCGAACCCCTCGGGCAACTCGACGAACTCGAAGTCCATCCGACCCGACAGGGCATCCATGTTCCCTCCGGTCACCACCCGCAGCCAGTCCCGCCAGATGACCCCGCACAGGATGTGCATTGCGGTGTGGGTGCGCATCATGTGGCGTCGGCGCCCGTCGTCGACCTCGCCCGTCACGGTCGTGTCGACCTCGGGGATCGGTCCGGCGAGCGTGTGGAGCACCCGGTCCCCGTCGGAGCGCACGTCGAGCACGGCAGCGGCGCCGGTGGCCCACACCAGGTGTCCGGTGTCGTGGGGCTGGCCGCCACTGGTGGCGTAGAAGGCGGTGCGGTCCAACTCGACGCGGTCGTCGTCGACGGAGACGACCGTGGCCTCGAAGGACCTCAGGTCGGCGTCGCGCAGGTAGAGCCGTTCCGTCATGAGCCGTCCTCCGGGGTGTTGATCAAGATGCGCAACTCACCGTCGAGGACCCGCCAGGCCAACTGCTCGAGGCCGTCCCCATCGGGCGGGAAGGTGGTGGCGTCGCACGAGTCGACGAAGACGTTCTGATTCGTGTCCCACTGCACCAGGCAGTCGGCGCTCTTTGCGGGAACCCGGGCGAAGAAGGAGGACCAGCCGGTCGCCGGGTCGGTGCCTTCGTGCACCACCCAGATCGGGCGGTCCCGGCCGACCAGGTCGGGGAACGCCACCGGCCCGTTGTCGGCGATCTCGGTCGACAGGTTGGCGGCGTCGATGCCCCGAAAGTCGCTGTCGCCGAGGCGCACGTCGATGACATCGTTGGTGTCGGCCATCCAGAGCATCAGCACCAGGATGCCGATCGCCGAGGCGATGCCCGCCAGCCCGACGATGACGGCTCGTCGGGTGTCGATCGTGACGCCTTGGGCGACGGGCACGGCTCCTCCGATGCTGGGCGGGTGTGACGGCTGCAACGACATCCGGGTGGAGGGGCCGATGCAGCGCCTGCCTAGTATCGCCGCAACGGCGGGGCGGGCTGCGCCCGGACTTCACGACCACGGGAGACACGGGTGGACCTCTTCGAATACCAGGGCAAGCAGTTCTTCGCCGGGTACGGCATGCCCATCTCGCCGGGGGAGGTCGCCTTCACCGTTGACGAGGCTGTGGCGGCCGCCGAGCGACTCGGCACGCCCGTCATGGTCAAGGCCCAGGTCCACACCGGCGGCAGGGGCAAGGCCGGCGGAGTCAAGTTCGCCGCAACCCTCGACGACGTCCGCGAACATTCCGGCAACATCCTCGGCCTCGACATCTCGGGCCACGTCGTCGGTCGGGTCTGGATCGAGCAGGCCTCCGACATCGCCGAGGAGTACTACGCCTCGTTCACCCTCGACCGGTCCGCCAAGAAGCACCTCGGGATGCTCTCCGTCGAAGGTGGCGTCGAGATCGAGGCGGTTGCCGACGAGAACCCCGACGCCATCGCCAAGATCTGGGTCGACCCCGTCGACGGCCTCGACGAGGCCACGACACGAGACTGGGTGACGGCTGCCGGCCTGCCCGAGGCCGCCGTGGAGGGCGCCGTCGACATCCTCGGCAGGCTCTACGAGTCGTATGTGGACGGCGACGCCGACCTCGTCGAGATCAACCCACTGATCCTCACCGACGACGGCCGGGTCCACGTCCTCGACGCCAAGGTCACCCTCGACGCCAACTCGGTGTTCCGGCACGAGTCGTATGCGGAGTTCGACGGGACCCAGACCCGCGATGAGCGCGAGACCGCCGCCCACGCCAAGGGCCTCCAGTACGTCGGACTCGACGGGTCCGTCGGGGTGATCGCCAACGGTGCCGGCCTCGCCATGTCGACGGTCGACGTCGTCAACCAGGTGGGGGGCAGCCCGGCCAACTTCCTCGACATCGGTGGTGGCGCCAACGCCGACGTCATGGCCGGGGCGCTCGAGGTCATCAACAACGACCCGGCTGTCCGGTCCATCTTCATCAACATCTTCGGCGGGATCACCCGGGGCGACGAGGTCGCCAACGGCATCGTCGAGGCCATCGGCCGTGTCGACATGCGGTCGCCGATCGTCATCCGCCTCGACGGCACGAACGCCGACGAAGGACGGGCGATCCTCGAACCGCACCTCTCAGAGTCGATGCACATGGCGCCGACGATGCTCGATGCGGCCCGACAGGCCGTCGCCCTGGCCGGGACGAGTCGGGGGGTGGTCTTGTGACCATCTTTGTCGACGAGACCACCAAGGTCGTCTACCAGGGCCTGACCGGCAGCCAGGGCCGCTACTACGGCCTCCTCAACCGCGACTACGGCACACAGGTGGTCGCCGGCACCAATCCGAGAAAGGCGGGCACCGATGTCGACGGGGTGCCCGTGTTCGCCACGGTCGGCGACGCCGTCGAGGCCACAGGTGCCACCGCCTCGTGCATCTTCATCCCCGCACCCGGCGTCCACGATGCCGTCATCGAGGCCGCCGAGGGGGGCGTCGAGTTCATCGTCGGCATCACCGAGGGCGTGCCGGCCCACGACGAGGCCCTCTTCTACAACCGGCTGAAGCGCGACTTCCCCGACGTCCGGATGCTGGGCCCCAACTGCCCCGGGATCATCTCTCCGGGACGCTGCAACATCGGCATCACCGCCGGCCACATCGCCCTCGCCGGCGGCCCGGTCGGCATCGTGAGTCGATCCGGCACCCTCACCTACCAGGCGCTCTACGAACTCAAGGAGAAGGGCATCGGATGTACGACCTGCGTCGGGATCGGTGGCGATCCCGTACCCGGTACGACGTTCATCGACTGCCTCGAGGCGTTCGAGGCCGATCCCGATACCAGGGCCGTCATGATGATCGGCGAGATCGGCGGCTCGGCCGAGGAGGAGGCGGCGGCCTTCATCCGGGACCACATGACCAAGCCGGTGTCCGCCTACGTGGCCGGCGTGACGGCCCCTCCGGGCAAGAAGATGGGCCATGCCGGAGCCATCGTCTCGGGAGGCAAGGGCACCGCCGCCGCCAAGATGGAGGCCCTGCGGGAGGCCGGCGTCAGGGTCGGGCTGAACCCCACCGAAGCCGGTGAGCTGATGGCGGAGATCGTCGCGGAACTCTGAGAACCACTGCCATTTCCGGGATTGCCGTGCCGACCCCCGCTGGTACGGTCGCCGGTATGCGCCTCGCGGTACTGGTCTCGGGCACGGGGACGATCCTCGACGCCATGACCGACGCCGGCCTGCCGGTCTCGTTCGTCGTCGCCGACCGCCCCTGCCGGGCGATCGAGGTCGCCGAAGGGCACGGCATCCCCACCTCGGTCGTCGAGCGTGACTCGTTCGGCGACGACTTCGACCGCACCGCCTACACCGAGAAGCTCACTGCCGAACTCGAGGCTGCCGACATCGACCTGATCGCCATGGCCGGGTTCGGCACGATCCTCGAACAGCCCATCTACGAGCGTTTCGCCGGCCGGATCCTCAACACCCACCCATCGCTGTTGCCGGCGTTCCCCGGGTGGCGCGCCGTCGACGAGGCCCTCGCCCACGGGGTGCAGGTGACCGGCTGCACCGTCCACTACGCCGAACTCGAGGTCGACTCCGGGCCGATCCTCGCCCAGGAGACCGTGCCCGTCCTGTCGGACGACGACGTGGCGAGCCTGCACGAGCGCATCAAGGCGGTCGAGCGTCGGCTCTACGTCGACACGATCCGACGATTGCTCGAAGCCCCGCAGGTCGTGGGAGCAACCGAGTGAGTCCCCGCGCCCTGCTTTCCGTCCACGACAAGGCCGGCATCGTCGACCTGGCCCGTAGCCTCGTCGACCTCGGCTGGGAGGTCGTATCCAGCGGGGGCACCGCCTCGCTGCTGGCCGACGAGGGCGTGCCCGTCACCGAGGTCGCCCAGGTCACCGGCGCTCCCGAGATGCTGGGCGGACGGGTCAAGACTCTCCACCCGGCGATCCACGGCGGGATCCTGGCCGACCGGTCCGACCCCGACCACATGGCTGACCTGGAGTCCCGGGGAATCGCCCCGATCGACCTGGTGGTAGCCAATCTCTACCCGTTCGCCGAATGGCCGGGCGTCGAGATGATCGACATCGGCGGGTCGGCCATGGTGCGGGCGGCGGCCAAGAACCATGCACACGTGGGGGTGGTTGTCGACCCGAGCGACTACCCGGACCTCCTAGATGAGTTGCGGTCAGGCAACCTCCTGTCCGAATCCACTCGACTGGCCCTGGCCCGTAGGGCTTTTTCCCATACCGCTGCCTACGACGCGTCAATTATGGCTTGGTTCGATTCCGGCCTCCCGGTTTCCGACACTGACTCCGGCTCCGCCGCCGTCCTTCCCGACACCCTGCACCTAAGCCTGGAGCGGGTCGACGAACTTCGTTACGGGGAGAACCCCCACCAAGCAGGAGCCCGGTACCGGTGGGCCGTCGACCAGACCGGTTGGTGGGATGCAGCAATCCTCCACGGTGGCAAGGCCATGTCCTACCTGAACGTTTTCGACACTGAGGCCGCCTGGCGCCTGGTGAACGAACTGGGCGATGAGCCAGCCGCAGTGGTCATCAAGCACGCCAACCCGTGCGGGGTGGCCGTGGCCGAGAACATCTCCGACGCCTACCGGGCGGCTCACGGCTGTGATCCCGTCTCCGCCTTCGGGGGAATCGTGGCGCTCAACCAGATGGTCACCATGGCGGTTGTCGAACCGCTCTCCGAGGTGTTCACCGAGGTAGTCGTGGCCCCGGCCTACGAACCCGAGGCCCTCGAGGCGCTCCGAGCCCGGGCCAACCTGAGGATCCTTGAAGGCCCACCCCCCGGGCGAGCCGACTGGATCCTGGATTTACGCAGTATTGACGGAGGGCTACTCGTCCAGACCGTCGACCAGATCGATGATGATTCGCCAGCCTGGAGGGTGGTAACCGACCGGGAACCCACCGACTCGGAGTGGGCCGATCTTGCCTTGGCATGGAAAGTGGTGGCCAGGGTTAGCTCGAATGCCGTCGTGCTCGTCAAAGACCGCCAGGCCGTCGGCATAGGGGCTGGCCAGCAGAATCGGCGTGACGCCGCCCGTATCGCCGCGGAGAAGGCCGAAGGTCGGGCCACCGGGGGAGCCTGCGCCAGCGACGCCTTCTTTCCGTTCCGCGACGGCCTCGATGTCGCCATCGACGCCGGTGCCACTGCGGTCATCCAGCCGGGCGGTTCGGTACGCGACGACGAGGTCATTGCGGCTGCTAACGAGGCCGGTTTGGCCATGGTGTTTACCGGTCGACGCCACTTCCGTCACTGACCGGCCCAGGTCGTCGGACCGACCCGCCCGGGGTCATCGAGGGATAGCGTGCCCCGCCATGACTGCACAACTGCTCGCTGGTGGGCCGGTCGCCGAGGCCGTGCTCGATGATGTCCGCTCCCGGGTCGAAGCGCTCGCCGCCAGGGGGGTCACGCCGGGACTCGGCACGATCCTCGTGGGTGACGACGGCGCCAGCGCCGGCTACGTCCGCAAGAAGCACGAGACCTGCGAGAGCGTCGGGTTCACGTCGCAGCACATCAGCGTTCCCGCCGATGCCCCGCCGGCGGCACTGGACGAGGCCGTCGCCACCTTCAACGAGGACCCCGCGGTCGACGGGTACATCATCCAGCATCCGGTTCCGTCGGGCTTCGACTTCAACGCCGCCCTGTTCGCCATGGACCCGGGCAAGGACGCCGACGGCCTCCACCCCACCAACCTCGGCAAGCTGGTCCTCCAGGAGGAAGGGCCGGTGCCCTGCACCCCGGCCGGCATCCAGGCCATTTTCGTGCACTACGGCATCGAGGTGTCCGGGAAGCACATCGTGGTCATCGGTCGGGGACCGACGCTGGGCCGACCGCTGGCGCTGCTGCTCACCACCAAGGCCCCAGGTGCCAATGCAGCCGTCACGGTCGTGCACTCGGCCGTCCCCGACCTGGCCGACCACACCCGGGAGGCCGACATCGTGGTTGCAGCGGTGGGGATCCCGGGCTTCGTCACACCCGACATGGTGAAGCCCGGTGCCGTCGTCGTGAGCGGTGGACTCTCCTGGGAGGGCAAGAAACTCCTTGCCGACGTCGACGAGTCGGTCGGAGAGGTGGCGTCGTGGATCACGCCCCGGCTGGGCGGCGTCGGGCCGACGACGGTGGCGATGTTGCTCCGCAACACCGTCGAGGCCGCCGAGCGCTCACTCATCTGACTTTTCGCCCGTCCAGCCGGAACGCACGGTCGATAGGGTCGAACCCATGGGTGAGAAGATCACGATGGACGCCGACGCAGGCCTGCAGGTACCGACCGATCCGATCATCCCCTTCATCGAGGGCGACGGCACGGGCGTCGACATCTGGCCGGCCGCCCGCCTCGTGCTCGACGCCGCGGCCTCGAAGCACGGCCACTCCATCGAGTGGAAGGAGGTGCTCGCCGGTGAGAAGGCCTACCGTGAGACCGGTGAATGGCTCCCCCAGGAGACCGTCGAGGTCTTCACCGAGTACCTGATCGGGATCAAGGGCCCGCTCACGACACCGGTAGGTGGCGGCTTCCGCAGCCTCAACGTGGCCCTGCGCCAGATCCTCGACCTGTACGTGTGCCTGCGTCCCATCCGGTGGTTCGAGGGCGTGCCGTCGCCGGTCAAGCACCCCGAACTGGTCGACATGGTGATCTTCCGCGAGAACACCGAAGACATCTACGCCGGCCTCGAGGTCGAGGCCATGACCCCCGATGCGCTGAAGTTGCGCCAACTGCTCGAGGACGCCTTCGGGTGGCGGATCCGCGAGGACGCCGGCATCGGCATCAAGACCATCTCCAAGACGGGCTCGCAGCGACTCCAACGGGCCGCCATCCAGTATGCCGTCGACCACGGGCGTCCCCGGATCCACTGGGTGCACAAGGGCAACATCATGAAGTTCACCGAGGGTGCCTTCCAGCGGTGGGGCTACGAACTCGTCCGCGAGGAGTTCTCCGACGTCGCCGTGGGCTGGGCCGACTGCGACGGCGACCCGGGCGACCGCGTCCTCGTCCAGGACGCCATCGCCGACATCGCCCTCCAGCAGGTGCTCACCCGGCCTGCCGAATTCGACGTGATCGCCACCATGAACCTCAACGGCGACTACCTCTCCGATGCACTCGCGGCGCAGGTCGGTGGCATTGGTATCGCCCCGGGCGGCAACGCCAACTACGTCACCGGCCATGGCATCTTCGAGGCGACCCACGGCACGGCACCCAAGTACGCCGGCCAGGACAAGGTCAACCCGTCGTCGGTGCTCCTGTCCGGCGTCCTCATGTTCGAACACATCGGCTGGCAGGGGGCCGCCGACGACATCGTGCGGGCGCTCGAGTCGGCCATCAGCGACAAGGTGGTCACCTACGACTTCGCCCGGCTCATGGACGGGGCCACCGAGGTGAAGTGCTCGGAGTTCGCCCAGGCGCTCGTTGACCGACTCTGACGCTCCCGGTTCGGCGCCGGCCCCGGGGGATGGCATCTTCCGGCGCGGTGGCCGCCTCGTACAGCGGTCCTTCCGTGCGCACCCCCTGCCGCACCTCCTCGGCATCGCCGGGGCAAACGTCTTCGCCGTGGCTGTCGTCGGCTACACGATCGTGCTGGGGCGCGTCACAGACGAACTGATCCTCCCGGGCCTCGACGGCGGTGGCGTCGACCGGGACACGGCACTCGCCGGTGCGGCCGCAGTCGCTGCGGTCGGCGTGGTACGGGGCGTCTCGATGATGGTGCGGCGGTTCTTCAACTTCACGGCCGTCGCACGGACCCAGCGCACCTGGCGCCTCGCCATCCTCGACCACTACCTCGACGCTCCGTTGTCGTTCCACCGTTCTCGCCCCGCCGGGCAACTCCTCGCCCACGCCGACGCCGACGTCGAGACCGCTGCCTCGATGCTGATGCCCCTGGCGTACTCGATGTCCGTGGCTGCACTCGTCGTGGTGTCGCTCGTGAGCCTGCTGGTAGTCCATCCGCTCTTCGCCCTCGTGGCACTCGTCCTGTTCCCGGTGCTGGCGGTGCTCAACCAGCGCTACACCCGGTCGGTCGAGGCACCGGCCGCCCGGGCCCAGGAGGCCGTCGGCGTCGTGTCGGGGATCGCCCACGAGAGCCTCGACGGCGTCCTCGTCGTGAAGACGCTCGGCCGCGAGGACGACGAGGTCGAGCGACTGGCCGAGGCCTCCGACGTCCTCCGCATCGAGCGGGTCGAGATCGGCCGGTTGCGGGCGGTGTACCTGCCGTTCATCTACGCCCTGCCGAACCTCGGGATCCTGGTCGTGTTGCTCCTCGGCTCCTGGCTGGTCGACCAGGGCTCCGCATCGGTGGGGGACGTTGTCCGCTCGATGGCCCTGTTCAACCTGCTGGCGGTCCCGATGGAAATCCTGGGCTTCCTCTTCCAGGAGATGCCCCGGTCGGTGGTGTCCATGGACCGCCTGGACGGGGTTTTCTCGACCGGGCTCGAGGACCGGCCGACCGATCCACCGCCCGTTCCGGCAGCCGTGGAGGTGGCGTTCGAGGGCGTCTCGTTCGCCTTCGACGACGGCTCCCCGGTACTCGACGGCCTGACCGCCCTGGTCGGTGCCGGCGAGTCGGTCGCCCTGGTCGGAGCGACCGGCTCGGGCAAGAGCACCCTCTTCGACCTCCTCTCCGGGCTGATGCCGGCGACCGGCGGGCGCATCACACTGGGGGGCGTCGATGTCGCCGAACTCGGCCCCGACGGCATTCCCGCAGTGGTCGCACCGGTCTTCCAGGAGACGTACCTGTTCGCCGACACCGTCCGGCGCAACCTGGTCCTCGACCGGGAGGCCACCGACGACGAACTCGCACATGTGCTGCGGCTTGTGGCGGCCGACGGCTTTGTCGGCGCCCTCCCGGCTGGACTCGAAACCGTGGTCGGCGAGCGCGGCATCACGCTTTCAGGCGGTCAGCGCCAGCGTCTCGCCCTGGCGAGGGCGCTCCTGCGACGACCCCGGGTGCTCCTGCTCGACGATGCCACGTCCGCCGTCGATCCGGTGGTTGAGACGGCCATCCTCGCCAATCTTCGAGCCGAGGGTGGGCACACGCTGCTCGTGGTCGCCCACCGCCTGGCCACAATCCGACTCGCCGACCGGGTCCTGTTCCTCGAGGACGGCCGTATCGCCGCCGAGGGCCCCCATGGAGAACTCCTGGCCGTTCCCGCCTATGCGGCGTTGGTGCGGGCCTATGAGGGGGCGGTCAGATGAGCACACACATCCCCGGAGAGGACGTGGGTGCTGCCGTCGAGGCACTCGAGGGCGCAGATGTCGTCGGCCCGTGGGGGGAACACGACGCCCAGTCGCTCGCCGGGATCGAGGGTGTCGGATCGCTGGCGGTGCTCCGGCGGGGGCTGGCGGCGTCGCCGGAACTCCGCTCCGGACTGCTGTTGACGGCGGCGATGGCGCTGGCGGTGGCGGCAGGGAAGTTGCTCATCCCGCTCACTATCCAGATGGTCCTCGACCGAGGGGTGTTCGACGGTGACATCCAGATGGGCGTAGTGGTCGCACTCACCGGGGTTGCAGCGGGTCTCGTCGCGATCGGCATCTCGCTCGAGCGGATCACCTACCTGCGCCTGACACGCACCGCCGAGGACGTTCTCTACGGCCTCCGAGTTCGGACCTTCGCCCACCTCCAACGGTTGAGCCTCGCCGAGCACACAGCCTCTCGGACGGGTGTCCTCACGGCCCGCGTCACAAGTGATGTGGAGGCGCTCAACAAGTTCGCCCAATGGGGAGCGGTCGCCTGGATCATCAGTGCTGTCCAGATCGTGGCGGTCCTGGTGATCATGCTGGTGTTCTCGTGGCAGTTGGCCCTGGTCACGCTGCTGGTCCACGTGCCGCTGCTGCCGGTCCTGCGCAGCGTCCAGCGCGGCCAACTCCGGGCCTACGACCGGTTGCGGACCCGCGTCTCCGAGACGCTGGCCCGGGTCTCCGAGTCGGTGCTCGGCATGGACGTCATCCGGGCCTACGGGCAGCGCGAGGTGAACCGTGGCGACCTGCACGAGGCAGTCGACCAGCAGTACCGACAGCAGATGCGCGCCATGCGCTACTTCTCCCTGGTCCTGCCGCTCACCGACGTCGTCGGGATGGCCGCCATCGCGACCGTGATCGCCACCGGCGTCTGGTGGGGTGACGCATGGGGCGTGAGTGCCGGAGAGCTCGTCGCCTTCATGTTCCTTGCCAACCTGTTCGTGGCGCCGATCACCCAGTTGGGGGAGGTGCTCGACCAGACACAGACAGCGCTGGCGGGTTGGTGGAAGATCCTCGACGTGCTCGACACCGAGCCGGACCTGGTGGACCCCGGGCAGGGGCTCCCACTGCCGGAGGGTTCGCTGGGGGTTCGTGCCGAGGGCCTCGAGTTCCGCTACCGGGAAGGTGGCCTGGTCCTGCACGGCATCGATGTCGTGATTCCGCCTGGCGCCTCGGTTGCCGTGGTGGGCGAGACCGGTTCGGGCAAGACGACGTTCGCCAAGCTGGTCGCCCGGCTGGCCGATCCGACGGCGGGCCGGTTGCTCGTCGGCGGGGTCGACCTGCGCCAGGTGAAAGCCGCTGACCGTCGCTCGGCGGTGCGCATGGTTCCTCAGGACGGCTTCCTGTTCGACACCACCGTCTGCGAGAACGTGCGCTACGGCCGACCCGGAGCGACGGCGGTGGATGCCGTCGCCGCCTTCGTCTCGCTCGGGTTGGACGAATGGGTGGCGTCGCTTCCTGCAGGGATCGACACCCCGGTCGGCGAGCGGGGTGAGTCGTTGTCGGTGGGCGAACGGCAACTGGTCGCCCTGGCCCGTGCCCACCTGGCCGATCCGGGCCTGCTGATCCTGGACGAGGCCACGTCGGCGGTGGATCCCGAGACCGAGCAGGCGCTCGAGCAGGCATTGGCCAGGCTCTCGGAGGGCCGCACCACGATCAGCATCGCCCACCGCCTCTCGACGGCCGAGCGGGCCGACCTGGTCTTCGTCTTCGACGACGGGCACGTGGTCGAGCGTGGCCGGCACGCCGACCTGGCCGCTGCAGGCGGCGTCTACTCGGGCCTCCACGAATCGTGGCTGGGGAGCACCCGCGACCGGTGAGGGGACGGATGTCACCGCCTGCCGGATGGGATCGCCTGTTGGCCCGTCGGTAGCCTTGCCGGGTCAACGTGTCCGAGTCTCAGGAGCCCACGTGAGCCCCACCCCCGTTCGAGTCGCCGTCACCGGCGCCGCAGGCCAGATCGGCTACGCCCTCGTCTTTCGCATCGCCAGCGGCCAACTGCTCGGCCCCGACCAACCGGTGGTCCTGCAACTGCTCGAGATCCCGCCCGCCATGGGCGCCCTCGAGGGCGTGGCGATGGAGGTCGACGACTGTGCGTTCCCCCTCGTCGACTCGATGGTGCTCAGCGATGACCCGAACATGGCGTTCGACGGCACCGACGTGGCGCTTCTGGTCGGCTCGCGGCCCCGCAGCAAGGGCATGGAGCGCAAGGACCTGCTCGAGGCCAATGGTGCCATCTTCACGGTGCAGGGTCGGGCGCTCAACGAGAACGCCTCCGATGGCCTGCGCGTCCTCGTGGTCGGCAACCCGGCCAACACCAACTCGTTGATTGCCATGCACAACGCCCCGGACGTGCCCAACGAGCGGTTCACCGCCATGACCCGACTCGACCACAACCGGGCCCTCTCCCAGGTAGCCGGGCGGCTCGGTGTGCCGCTCTCCGAGGTCCGGAGGATGACGATCTGGGGCAACCACTCGGCCACCCAGTATCCCGACCTTTTCCACTGCGAGGTGGGCGCACAGACCGCTGCAGCGGCGATTGGCGACCAGGCGTGGCTGGAGGGCGAGTTCATCCCGACCGTGCAACAGCGTGGCGCCGCCATCATCGAGGCGCGTGGCGCATCCAGCGCTGCCTCGGCGGCCAACGCCGCCATCGACCACGTCCACGACTGGGTGCTCGGCACCCCGGACGATGACTGGGTCTCGATGGCGGTGCCGTCGGACGGCAGTTACGGCGTGCCGGAGGGCCTCATCTCGTCGTTCCCGACCACCTGTTCGGGTGGTGGGTGGTCGATCGTGCAGGGGCTCGAGATCGACGAGTTCTCCCGCGGCCGCATCGACACCTCGGTGGCCGAACTGGCCGCAGAGCGNGACACCGTTCGGGAACTGGGCCTGATCTAGGTCCCTCGGGAACTGGGCCTGATCTAGGTCCCTCGGGAACCCGCTATTCCCAGGAGACAGCGTCTCCGACGNTGATCGTGGCATCGCCCAGCACCACGCCGTAGGCGCCGCCGCGCCAGTCGGCATCGAGGGCATCCTGGAGGCCGTCGAGTTCAGCGTCCATCTGGAAGCAGGGTCGGGTCTCGCCACGGATCTCGATCCGGGCGTCGCCCACCCGNAGGGTNCGGCCGGTGGTGTCGGCGAGTTCCACGCCGTCGACAAGCAGGTTCGCCCGACGGGCCGAGGGCTCGACGGTCCGACCCAGGTCCGCTTCGACGTCCGCCCAGCGCTCGGCGGAGAGGACGGTGANCTGGCGGCTTCCGCCCTGGTCGGAGTTGCCGNCGAGGCCCGAGTCGGCNANNACCTCGGCGGTTTCGACCGCGGNCATGGGCTCACCCCGGGCGGGCTTGATCCACACGTTCAGGAGGGTTCCGGCTTCANCCATGTTNCGGGACCGTAGTCCGCTCAGGTTCCCACTTCGGTGGCNGCCCGGACTTCGGCGAACACGTCGCCCAGGGTCGCCAGCAGGCCGTGGTGCCCGACCAGGCTCCGGGGGTCGCCCCCGATCGAGAGGTTGCCGGTGATCACCGCATCGAGGGGGTCGATGGCACCGGCCATCAGGCCCGTGGCNGTGGCCCGATCCGTCGAGAACGTCANGTCGGGCGCCTCCGCCGGTCCGGGCCGGACACGTGCCTCGCCGNCGCCGAGTGCGATGTGCCAGGTGGGGCCGTCGGCGACCCGGTACTCGACGCTCAGGGTGACCGTGGAGGCCATGCCGAGGAGTCCGTCGTGCCTGCGTGCGACATCATCCAGGGCGGCGATCCACGCATCGGAGAGCGGGGGGAGCTCGGCCACCGCGGCAGCCTAGGGAGTCGGACGGGTGTGCNCCTCCGAGGGCGCCGGGGCTACGGTCCCGGNCGTGCAGGTGATTGGCCGCGGCGACCCGACGTTCGACTTCCGTCCGACGCGGGGCACCTGGCGCCGCCTCGAGGGGCCCGGCGACGTGCTCGACCTGATGGACACCGGCGCCGAGGGGATCGTGGCGGTGATCCGGGACGCCGGGGCGACCTTNCTCTCCCCGATCTTCGACGAGTTGGCGGGGGTGGTGTGCACCGGGGGCACGATCCGGAGCCACATCGGCATCGTGAGCCGCGAGTTCCAGGTTCCCGGTGTGGCCGCCGCCGTCATCGACGACGAGCCCGNNGACGGTGTCGAGGTCGAGTTGGACGCCAGCGGCGTGATCCACCGGATCGACGGGTGAACTCTGGGCCGNGGGNGCGGGTCAACGGCCTGATTGCCGAGGTCAACGCCGTGTCCAAGGTGCTGATGCGGGAGCGNACCTCCTACGCCTCNCAGCTGATCCCGGTGCAGCAGTACGTGACCGTGTCGTGCATCGAGGCGTTCCTCCGCTACCCGGAGGCCATCGAGGTGATCACGGCCGCGATGTCGCCCGAGGAGCTCGGCGCCAGGATCCGTCGNCCGGGCTGCCAGGCGGATTCGGTGTTCCTGTGGGGCATCGCCAACTTCTTCCTGATCGGCCGAAACATCATGGGGATGGTGGATCCGGCGCTCGACACGGTCGAGCGGACCGACACGGTGCTGGACTTCTGGTCCCGGGTCTCGCGGTCGTACCGNGGTGGCGGNCTGCTCCACGCTGCCGACGGTGGCAACCGGATCGACGCCTTCGACGAGGCGACGCTGGCCGACCTGACCGCNGGGGTGGNGCCGGTCGACGACCAGCGGCGGGCCGTGCTCAGGCGGGCGAACGCCACCCTGGTCAACCACCTGTTNCTGCTCTACTTCGACACNCGGGTCGGCCACGGCGATACCGGTCCCTACCGNCTGGCGGACGGCCGACAGATGATNGTGCGCGACTTCTTCCGGTTGGGGCGCAGTGACTTCTGGTGGTCGGACGTCGCCGCTGCCGTGCCCTATTCGGGGCTCACGGCGGCGCTGGTCATCGACGAGGGGGTCGAGTTGAGCATCACCGACTACGGGACCACGGTGTCGGACCCGGAGGACTACCTCGAGCACCTCACGGCGTTCGCCCTCTACACGACCGACGGTGGGCGCCTGGAACCGGTGGCCGACGATGAACTCGTGGCGACCGCCGCCGCCGCCAGGGCCGCNCAGAAGGTGCACTACCGGGCCATCGTCGGGATGGACCGTGACGAACAGATCGCCTGCGGCGCCTACGTGTACTTCACGTTCCTGCGACCCTTCGCCCAGATCGCCGGCGTGGNCGACGAGATCGACTGGACCTGTCCCCGGGACACGCCGNCCGACCTGTANCCGCTGGTGACCGCNGACGTCGAGCCCCCGGAGCGCGACCTGGANGCNGACCCGTTCCCCCTGTACGGCCCGCCCGACGNTCCCCCCGGCGGGAACTGAGCCGATGCACGAGGCCGCCCCCGNCGACGAGCGCTGGCACGAGTCGGACGGGCAGCGGCTCTGGAACGAGTCGTACTATCTCGACTGGTTCGACCCCGAAGGNCGGGCCGGCGGCTANGTGCGCCTCGGCCTCTACCCGGAACTGGGGGTCTCGTGGTTCTGGTGCTGCCTGGTCGAGGAAGGTGGTCCGACGGTCTTCGTGGTCGAACACGAGGCCCCGCTACCGCTNAAGCCGGGCCTCGAGATCCGCGCCTCGGGCCTGTGGGCCGATCTGATCATCGAGGCGCCACTCGACCACTTCAGCGTTGGCGTCGAGGCCTTCGGCGTTGCGGTCGACGACCCGACCGAGGCCTACCGGGCTGGACCCGGTGGGCTGCGGGGCGACCGGGTCCCCGTGGGACTNGACCTCGGGTGGGAGACCGACGGCGACCCATCGGGTGGGCCGTGGGCCTTCCACTACGGGGTGGCCAGCCGCTACGAGATTCCCTGCCGGGTGGTGGGCGAGGTGCTCGTGGGNGACCGTCGCATCGAACTCGACGGGTGGGGTCAGAGGGACCACTCGTGGGGCGTTCGCGATTGGTGGGCCGACGGCTGGACCTGGTTCTCGGGGCGGTTGGAGGACGGAGAGNGGTTCCACGCCGTGCAGGTGGTCGGCCGGGACGGCGGCATCGGCTACCGGTCNTCGCCGGACGGCCTGGCCGCCGAGTACCGGGTGGCGTCGGTGCCGAACCTCGGACCCGAGGGCATTCCGGTGTCGGGNTCGGTGGAGTTGGGCGACCTGCGGCTCGACTACGAGCCCGTTGCNTGGGCGCCGCTNCTGCTCACCCACCCGGACGACGGTCGGCAGTCGCGGTTCCCCCGCGGACTTGTTTCAGTGAGGGCCGANGACGGCCGCACCGGTCACGCCTGGCTGGAACTCAACCAGCCCCCNACCCACTGACCCCCGTCAGGGGCGGTTGTGGGCGAGGCGGTCGACGGCCAGAACGACGGCGAACGCTGCTGCGGCCAGGAGTAGGGGCACCGGGAGGTCGCCTGCCGGGGGCCATTCGAGGCCGGTGCCCGGGATCGAGGTGTCGGCGGTGTCGCCGATGACGCCCACGCCGTTGGGCCAGGGCCACAGCACCCGTAGCGATCCGATCATGAGGCCGATGAGCACCGCCAGCATCGTGTCGTGGTGCCGCTCGAGGAGTCGGGTGAGCAGCGAGGCGAACAGCGCCAGCCCGAGCACGGCACCCACGCCGAAGACGACGGCGTCGCCGATCATCCGGTCGTCGATCACGGCCAGGATGGCCTCGTACATGCCGAACATGAGCAGGAGGAAGGAGCCGGACAGNCCGGGCAGGATCATNGCGCAGATGGCGACCGCCCCGGCCACGAACAGTACGAGCGGCGACGGGTCGGCGACCGGGCCGGCCTGCCAGCCGAGGGCGGTGAACAGGACCACGCCGACGNCCGCCANCAGGGCCAGCCGGGGTCCGTCCCAGTTCGGGAGCCGCCACGACACCACGATCGACGCCACCACGAGGCCGAGGAACAGCCCNGCCATCGCCTCGGGGTGGTCCTCCAGCCCGGATTCGANGAGGCCGGCGAGNAGGACGACGGTGACGAGTGCNCCGCCCGCCAGNGGCAGCAGGAGCCCCCACTCGACCGACTTCAGGCGGTCGATGCNGCCCCGGACGTCGCCGCGGGCGAACCTGACCACGGACCCGGCCCCGTCGCTGATNGCTGTGATGAGGCGTTCGTAGATCCCGAACATGAGGGCGAGGGTCCCGCCCGAGACGCCCGGCACGATGTTGGCTGCACCCATGAGGGCGCCCTGGGCGACCCGGGTCGCCGGGTTTCCGCTTGCGGGCATCAGGATGCTCCGTCCTGCCCGATCGTGAAGGAGGCGAGCGCCTCGCCGATGAAGGCGGGGGGGCGCACCGGCCTGCCACCGGTGTCGGTCACCGCAGCGAGCACCTCCTGGGTGGCGAGTACCTTGTCGCCTCGCAGGATNCGCTGGCCCCACCGGGAGGAGGCCCGCCGGTTCTCGACCACCCCGGTCTCGATGACGAGGGAGTCGCCGCCCACGGCCGAGGCGAGGAACCGGGTCTCGATGCGGGAGACGACGAACCGGTAGCCCTGCTCCTCGAGGTCGTGGAGCCCGAGCCCCACTGAGTCGAGCAACTCGATGCGGCCGGTCTCGAAGAGCTGCACGTACACGGAGTGGTTGAGGTGACCGTAGGGGTCGAGTTCGTAGAAGCGGACCTTGACGGGGTGTCGGTGGCACTCNGGCATCGGGAGGACGCTAGCCCTCGTCCCGGCGGGTTGGCGTGGCTACCCTCCCGACNNATGGGTGACGGGACGTCGATCGAGTTGCACGTNGAGGCCTTCGGGCCGGACGNCGGCGACCCGGTACTGCTGCTGTCGGGTGCCGACGCCCAGTGCACCCGGTGGACCCCTGCTTTCGTGGATCCGCTCGTCGAAGCCGGCCATCGGGTGGTGCGATTCGACACTCGCGACTGCGGCCTCTCGACCAAGCTGCCCTCGGACGTCGGCTACACGCTCGACGACCTGGCGGCCGACGCCTGCCGTGTGCTCGATTGCGAGGGCGTCGACGCCGCACACCTGGTTGGCCGCTCGATGGGCGGGATGGTCGCCCAGGTCATGGCCCTCGACCACGCCGACCGGGTGCTTTCGATGACGCTGTTGTGTTCCACGCCCGGACTCGGTGATGAGCGCCTCCCACCTCCGGAGGAGCGGTTGATCGACCAGATCACCGAACGGCTCTTCTCGGCACCGCCCGTTGGCCACGCCGAGAGGGTGGCGTGGATCGTCGGCCTCGACCGGCTTTTCGCCGGTCCCCGCTACCCGTTCGACGAAGTGGTGGGGGCGCTCGTCGCCGATGCCGATGTGACCCGCTGCTGGTTCCCCGAGACCGGGCATGGCCCCGCCGTCAATTCGTCGCCATCGCGCCTCGACCGGCTGGGTGACATCGGGGTCCGGACCCTCGTCGTCCACGGCACCGCCGACCCGGTGTTTCCGGTCGAGCACGGCATTGTCCTCGCAGAGGGCATTCCCGGCGCCAACCTCTGGCTGGTGGAGGGCCTCGGCCACGAGGTCCCGGACGCCTGCGCGGCCGAGTTGCTGCCGAAGGTCCTCGCCCACCTGGCGGGCTGACGGGAGCGCACACGCGAACCGACGCCCCGCCCGGGGGGAAGGAGAACTAGTGCTGGCCGGCGAGGCCCCGGTTCTTGACCTTGGCCTTCATGTAGTCACGGTTCATCAGGGCGATGAAGTCGAGGCTGATCTCCTTGGGGCAGGCCTCGGTGCATTCGCCGTGGTTTGTGCACGACCCGAAGAACTCCTCCATGGTCTCGACCATTGCCTCGGTTCGGCTCCAGCGTTCGGCCTGGCCCTGGGGCAGAAGGCCCAGATGGCCGATCTTGGCGGAGGTGAACAGTTGGGCGGCCGAGTTGGGGCAGGCGGCGACGCAGGCGCCGCAGCCGATGCAGGCGGCGGCGTCGAACGCCTGGTCGGCGGCGGCCTTGGGGACGGGGGTGAGGTTGGCATCGGAGGCGGCGCCGGTGTTGACCGAGATGTAGCCGCCGGCCTCGATGATGGCGTCGAGCGGTGACCGGTCGACGGCGAGGTCGCGGATGACGGGGAACCCGGTGGCCCGGAACGGCTCGATCACGATCTCGTCGTCGTCGGCGAACTCGCGCATGTGGAGCTGGCAGGTGGCGGTGGCCTTCTGGGGACCGTGGGCGCGGCCGTTGATCATTACGCCGCAGGTGCCGCAGATGCCCTCGCGGCAGTCGCTCTCGAAGGCGATGGGCTCCTTGCCGGCGGCGTTGAGCTCCTCGTTGAGGAGGTCGAGCATCTCGAGGAACGAGGCGTCGGTGCTGATGGCCTGCTGGTGGGTCTCGAAGCCGCCGGGGGCGTCGGCGGAGGTCTGGCGCCACACCTTGAGGGTGACGTTGATGGTCTCACCGTGCGATCCGGACATGTCGGCCCCTCGTCCTACTTGTAGGAGCGCTGCGACAGCGCCACCGTCTCGAAGGTCAGTTCCTCGCGGTGTCGGGTCTGGACGGTGCCCTCGCCGTTCCATTCCCAGGCCGCCACATGGGCAAAGTTGTCGTCGTCCCGCTGAGCCTCGCCCTGGGCGGTCTGGTGCTCCTCGCGGAAGTGGCCGCCGCAGGATTCCGAACGTTCGAGGGCGTCGCGGGCCATGAGCTCGGCCAACTCGAAGAAGTCGGCGACCCGGCCGGCCTTCTCGAGCGACTGGTTGAGCGTGTCGGCGCTGCCGAGCACCCGCACGTCGCTGTGGAACTCGGAACGCAGGGCGGAGATCTCGGAGAGGCCCTTCTCGAGGCCTGGTCCGTTGCGGGCCATGCCGATGCGGTCCCAGACGATGCGTCCGAGCTCGCGGTGGAAGTGGTCGACCGAGCGGGTGCCGTTGATGGAGAGCCAGCGGTGGGCCTCGTCCTCGATGCCGGCGACGGCCGTGGTGAAGACCGGGTCGTCGACGGGGACGACGGGGTTGCCGAGTTGGCCGGCCAGGTCGTCGCCGATTGTGTACGGGAGGACGAAGTAGCCGTCGGCGAGTCCCTGCATGAGGGCACTGGCGCCGAGCCGGTTGGCTCCGTGGTCGGAGAAGTTGGCCTCGCCGATCGAGTAGAGGCCCGGGACCGTGGTCATGAGGTGGTAGTCGACCCAGAGGCCGCCCATCGTGTAGTGGATCGCCGGGTAGATGCGCATGGGCTGTTCGTACGGGTTCTCGCCGGTGATGCGNTGGTACATGTCGAAGAGGTTCCCGTACTTCTCCGAGATGGCGTCGAGGCCGTTGCGGGNAATGGCGGCGGCGAAGTCGAGGTAGACGCCGTTCTTGAGTGGGCCGACGCCGTGGCCCTCGTCGCAGACNGTNTTGGCATTACGGGAGGCCACGTCGCGGGGGACGAGGTTGCCGAAGGCCGGGTACTTGCGCTCGAGGTAGTAGTCGCGGTCNCCCTCGGGGATGTCGCCGGCCGGCCGGGCGTCGTCGAAGGCGGAGGGCACCCAGATGCGTCCGTCGTTGCGAAGCGATTCGGACATGAGCGTGAGCTTCGACTGGAAGTCGTCGCTGGCGGGGATGCAGGTGGGGTGGATCTGGGTGTAGCACGGNTTTGCGAAGTAGGCGCCCCGCTTGTGGGCCCGCCAGGCNGCCGTGACGTTGCACATCATGGCGTTGGTGGACAGGAAGTAGACGTTGCTGTAGCCGCCTGTGGCGAGCACGACGGCGTGCGCCGAATGGGGGGTGACCTCGCCGGAGAGGAGGTCGCGGACGACGATNCCGCAGGCACGGCCGTCNTTCTTGACGACGTCGAGCAGTTCGGCTCGGGTGTGGAGTTCGACGGTGCCGGCGGCCACCTGGCGCATGAGTGCCGAGTAGGCGCCGATGAGCAACTGNTGGCCGGTCTGGCCACGGGCGTAGAAGGTGCGCGACACCTGGGCGCCGCCGAACGAGCGGTTGTCGAGGAGNCCGCCGTAGTCGCGGGCGAACGGGACGCCCTGGGCGGTGGCCTGGTCGATGATGTTGACCGAGACTTCGGCCAGGCGGTGGACGTTGGCNTCGCGGGAGCGGTAGTCACCGCCCTTGACGGTGTCGTAGAAGAGTCGGTGGACCGAGTCGCCGTCGTTGGTGTAGTTCTTGGCGGCGTTGATGCCGCCCTGGGCGGCGATGCTGTGGGCCCGACGGGGGCTGTCGTGGAAGGTGAAGGCCTTCACCCGGTAGCCGAGTTCGCCGAGCGTGGCGGCGGCGGAGGCGCCCGCCAGGCCCGTGCCGACGACGATGATGTCGAACTTGCGCTTGTTGTTGGGGTTGACGAGATTCATGGAGAACTTGTGGTTCTCCCACTTGTCGGCCAGTGTCCCCTCGGGGACCTTGCTCTCGNGGATGCCCATGGTCACCCCTGGTGCCCTTCGGCCTCTTCAGCGAGGCATGTATTGCCCTCGACCTCGCCGATGGGGCAGGTNCGGTTGTCNTCGTCGATGAGGCCTGCCTGGGTGAGNATCGGGAACGAGAGGTTGCCGACCAGGATCAGGCCGGCGAGCAGCGTGGCGAGGCCGCGGCGCAGGTGGTTGTAGCGGGGATTGTTGATGCCGAGGCTCTGGAACATCGACCAGGCGCCGTGGAAGATGTGGAAGGCCAGCGCCACGTTGGCGACGATGTAGAGGATCGCCACGGGTAGGGCCGACAGCGACGTGGAGACGTTGTGGTACGGGTCGCCGGCGACGAAGTCGTCGCCCAGCCACCAGCCCCAGGTCAGGTCGGCCAGGTGGTAGAGGATGAACAGGGCGATGATCGGGCCGGTCCAGCGCATGGTGCGGCTGGCGTAGGTGGCGGCGACNTGCTCGCGGCCGCCGGCGTACCTCTTGGCGCCGCTGACGAGGCCGGCNTCCTCGCTCGAGGCCCGGCTCATGCGGCTGAGGCTGATCGCCGAGTGCAGGTGCAGGACGAACATGGAGAGCAGCCCGAGGCGCAGCAGCCAGAGCACGGCGCTCTTCGGCACGAGGCCNCCGCCGATGGTGCGCAGCGATTCGGCGTATTCGTGCATGCGGGCCGGGCCCTCGTACACGTGCAGGTTGCCGACCATGTGGGCCAGGACGAAGCCGATCAGNCCGATGCCGGTGAGGGCCATCACCCATTTGCGGCCGACGGCGGNCTGGTAGAGGTTCAGCGGGAACGGCCATTCCCTGCTGCGGCGGCGGACCGGGGCGACGCGGTAGCGCTCGCCGGTGGTCTGTGCCATGGATTCCTCCAGATAGCGGTTGCCGGGTGGTACGGCGCTGCCGAGAAGGTAGTGGCCCTGTCGGGGGCGGGCTACCCATGGGCGCCGGGTTGTCAGACGCCCGCGACGGTGGAGGCGTACCGGTTGGCGGCGGTGACGCCGCCTGCCGAGAGTACCAGTGCGAGTTCGATGCCCCCCTGTGCGTTTCCGGTCGGCCATTCGATGCGGCCCACGTGGACGGACGAGTCGGCGCCGANNTCNCCCTNCCATGCCCAGGTGAGGGTCTCGCCGGCGATGTCCAGGTGGGCGTCGATGCGCGTCAGGCCGAGGTCCTCCCGGCCGTCATGGACGACGGCGACGTCGGTGAGCAGCGTGGCGCCCTGACGGAGGCGCCGGGGCAGCGGGTCGGCGACGACGATCGTCGTGGCACAGGCGGTGGTGACGGCAGCGTGGGCCGGCTTGGGCTGGCGGTCGTGGTCGAGGAGCGAGCCGCTGATGCACGGTTCTGCGTCGAGCAGGCGGTCGAGGGCGAAGCCGCCGCAGGGCTGGTACTTGCGGCGTCGCATGGCCTCGATCTGGATGCGCAGCACCTCGGCCTGGTGGGACCGGGTGGCGTCGGCCCAGGTGGCGAGGTCNGGGTNCTCGTCNGGCGGGAAGAGCCCCAGGAGNACNTCGAGTTCGCNGTCGGGGTCGCCGGTGAGCCGGCTCCAGTCGGGCCGTGGCCACCGGGTGGGATCGAGGCCCAGGAGTTCCGGGTCGATGTCGGGAACCGAGTGGGCGCCGAAGGCGGCCACGAACCCGCCGGCCCGGGGGGAGCGGCGGAGGAACTCGGTGAGGTCGTCGGCCCGACCGCCNTACCAGCCGAACCGGAGGTGGGTGGCGGCGTCCTCGACGACNGGCGGGCTGGGGAGGACTCCGGTNTGGGCGATGACCGGTCGGGAGGAGTCGGTGCGGCGTAGTGCCCGTCGGATCGAGCGGTCGAGCACGGTGCGGTTCCAGTTGGGTCGCTGCTGTTCGAGCAGGCTGGGCGCCGGGCGGGTGGTGTCGGCCTGGTCGGGGGCGTCGTGGCCGCACCAGACGATGATGGAGGGGTGGTGGCCGAGGAGGTCGACCATCTCGCGGGCCTGGCGCATGGCCTGGCCGCGGATCGAGCGGTGGTACCCGCCCCGCATCGGTAGGTCCTGCCAGACGAGCATTCCGGCCTCGTCGGCGGCGTCGTAGAGGGCCGGGTGNGAGACGTGGGCGGCGAGGCGCAGCAGGTTGAGGCCGGTGTCGCGGGCGTGGGCCACGTCCGCNGTGGCGGACTCNGGGGTGACGTGGGCCAGGTCGAGCCGNAGCGGCGGGACGATGCCGCCGCGCAGGAACAGCCGCTCGCCGTTGATCCGCCAGATGTGGTCGCGCATCCGGATTGAGCGGAACCCGATGCGGCGTGTGGCCCGGTCGCTCACCACGCTGTCCTCGGTGGTGATGGTGAGGGTCACTTCGAACAGGGGCTGGTCGCCGAGTTCGTGCGGCCACCAAAGTTGGGGGCGGGGCACGCGCACGGTCCACTCGACGCGGTTCTCGCCGGCGGCCAGCGGCTGCTGGTGGCGGTGGTCGACGCCCAGCACCGTGGTGTGGAACACGACCTCCCGGGGCCGGTCGGTGTCGACCACGGCGCGTAGGGCCAGCGTGGCGACGGTGGGCGAGGCATCGGTGCAGACCACCCTCAAGTGGCGCAGGGGCACGGGGCCGGTCTCCCGAAGGCGCACCGGCTGCCAGATGCCGCCGGGGTTCCAGTCACCCTGGGCGGCGCCGGTCAGGGTCCGCTGCTCGGTGCGGCCCAGCGTCGGCGGGCTGGTGACCTCGACGGCCAGCAGGTGCTCGGACCGGTTCCGGAGTTGGCGCGTCACCTCGAGTGCGTGCGTGAAGAAGTAGCCCTCGGTGGCGCCGAGGTAGGAGCCGTCCAGCCAGACGTCGCCGAGGGTGAAGACGCCGTCCATCTCCAGCCACGTGCGACGGCCCTCGTCGGGCGCCTCGGCCTCGAAGTGGGTGCGGTAGAGGAGCGGACCGTCCTCGTCGGCGAAGTCGGGGTGCTGGCGCCAGTGCCCGGGCACCGGGACCTCGGGCCAGCCACCGTCGTCGAGGTCGGCGTCGGGGAAGGTGCGCCGGAGGGCGTCGTCGGCGGGTTGGGCGAGCCAAGGCCCGGTCAGGTCCATCGGCGGGGACCGTACCGGCCGTGCAGCCCCGGCCCCCCACGACTAGGAGTAGAGAGTCGGTGTTGGGTAGCGTAAAACTGTGAGCCGCCCAATGACCGCTGGCGAAGTCCGGGCCGGTACCTCGACGAGGTTCCTCGCCGCCTTCAGGGGCATGAATGCCGAACGTGCCGCGACGACGCAGCCCACGACCCTCGGTGAACTCCGGGCGGCCGGCTGGGAGTCGGTGCCGGTCAAGGAGGAGTTGCGGTGCAACGCCGTGGCCCGCCTCCGGGCGGGCGAGCCGCTGTTCCCCGAGGTGCTGGGTTTCGAGAACACCGTCCTGCCGCAACTCGAGAACGCCCTGCTGGCTGGGCACGACGTGATCTTCCTGGGCGAGCGGGGCCAGGCCAAGACCCGCCTCATCCGCAGCCTGACCGGCCTGCTCGACGAGTGGATACCGATCGTGGCCGGCTCCGAGATCAACGACGACCCGTACCATCCGGTGTCTCGTCACGCCATCGACCTGGTCGCCGAACATGGTGACGACACGCCGTTGGACTGGGTGCACCGCGATGCCCGTTACGGCGAGAAGTTGGCCACCCCCGACACGTCGATCGCCGACCTGATCGGCGAGGTCGACCCGATCAAGGTGGCGGAGGGCCGCTACCTGTCGGACGAGCTCACGCTTCACTACGGGCTGGTGCCGCGCACCAACCGGGGCATCTTCGCCATCAACGAACTGCCGGACCTGGCCGAGCGGATCCAGGTGGGCCTGCTCAACGTGCTCGAGGAACGCGACGTCCAGGTCCGTGGCTACAAGATCCGCCTGCCGCTCGACGTAGTCATGTTCGCCTCGGCGAACCCCGAGGACTACACGAACCGGGGCCGCATCATCACGCCGCTCAAGGACCGCTTCGGGTCCCAGATCCGTACCCACTATCCGCTCGACGTCGAGGTCGAGATGGACATCGTCGAGCAGGAGGCGAAGATCCCGACCGTGGCCGACCTCACCGTCTCGATACCTGACTTCATGGCCCGGGTGGTCTCCACGATCAGCCAGGAGGCCCGCAGCAGCCCGCACCTCAACCAGCGGTCCGGGGTCTCGGTGCGGCTGAGCATCACGAACCTCGAGGCGGTCGTGGCGAACGCCATCCGCCGGGCGCTGCGCTCCGAGGAGACGGTGGCGGTGCCGCGGGTGTCCGACCTCGCCGCCGTAGCCGCCTCGATGTCGGGCAAGGTCGAGGTCGAGAGCCTCGACGAGGACCGNGACGCCGAGATCCTCCAGCGCATCGTGGCNTCGGCGGTCCTGTCGGTGTTCCGGGAGCAGGTCCCGGGTGGGACGCACCGGGCGATCGTCGAGGCGTTCGACGAGCACGAGGGGGTCTCCACCGGCGAGGACATGGGGTCGGCCGCCTATGCAGTGCTGGTGGCCGATGAGATACCTGCGCTCCAGCCGGCCATCGACGCCCTGCTCGCCGACGAGGACGACACCGGCCCGGCCGTGGTGGCCAGCGCCGTCGAGCTGATCCTCGAGGGCCTGCACCTCTCCAAGCGCCTCAACAAGCACGCCGCCGGTCCGAGGGCCAGATACCAGGCCCGCACCTGACCCATCCGGTCCTGCTAGCTCAGCGACGCGTCCGGGGGATGGCCGGTGATGCGTTGGCTGAGGTTGCGCCCGCTCTCNTTGAGGCGGCGGTCCCTCGTGACGAGGCCACGGGGGGCGTCGAAGCCGCGGGTCCACTCGTAGCCGTCGAACAGCGAGTCGTGGAAGAGGCCGGTGACGGGAACGCCGTCGGTGATCGCCAACTCGACCTGGTCGACGGTGGCCGTGAGGAGTTCGTCCCTCCAGTCGTCGTCGGTGGTGCCGACTCCCGTGGCGGCGACCACGAGGTCATGGTCGGGCAGTGCCTCGTGGACCCGGCGCAGCACCACGCCCAGTTCCTCGGGCACCGGGCAGAACCCGCTGCCGTCAGCGCGGCCGTCGACCGGGTGCGGGTGGAACGCCCCGTGCCGGTCGATGCCGACGGGGTGGTCGGCGGCGATGCCGACCAGGTCGACCACGCCCTGCAGGTCGGGTCGGTCGACCGCTGCCTTCCAGGGGAGGGCGAACTCGCCGTCACCGAGTGCNCGCAGCCACGTGTCCCAGAGNACGGACTCCCACAGTCGGGCCTCGTCGCGTGCTTCGNCATCGACCGGCACCACGCTTGGCAGGCCGAGTACCGCCATGACCGGTTGGCGACCCGAGGACAGNAGGCGCCAGGCGTCGAAGGTCGCCTCGACGACGCCTTCGACCGCCTCCCGTGCCCGCTCCGGGTCATNCCCGCCGGGCGGGCGGGTGCCGAGGAGGAAGCCCCGGAGGGCCCAGCCGATCGGGTCCTCGATGGGTGCCCAGCCGGCGGCCAGGTCGTCGAACTGCTCGGCGGTGCGGTCCACGTGGCGGGACCAGAAGCGGGTGCGGGAGGAGGCGTCCCGGAAGCCCCGCTCGTCCTCGGCGAACCAGCCGGGCAGCGAAGTGTGGTGCAGCGTGATCCACGGTGCGAGGCGCGCCTCGCGGGCAGCGCCCAGTACCTCGCGGTAGTGGTCGACCACGCCCGAGTCCACGACCCCCGGTCGTGGTTCGACCCGGGCCCATTCGACGGTGACCCGGATGTCGGTCAATCCGATCTGGGCCGCCAGCTTGAGGTCGTCGGCGTAGTCACTGGTGAAACCGCCACCGGCGCCGGAGCGGGGTGCCAGGCCGTCGCGCTCCCAGGTTGACCAGTCGGCGGTGGGGGCCACGCCGTCGGTCGAGACCGACGAGGCGGTGGCGCCCCAGTGGAAGTCGTCGGGCAGCGCCATCGACGCCGTCCCCGGCTCAGTGCCGGGTGAGCACGCCGCCGTCGAACACCACGCGGTCGCCGGTGGCACGGGTCTGGAACAGGACCTCGTCGCCCTGGTCCCAGATGTGCACCTCGAGGACCTCGCCGGGCATCACGGGCGATTTGAACCGGCCGCCCATGCCGGCGAACCGGGCCGGGTCCGAGTCGCAGGCGGCGTGCAGCAGCGCCCGTCCGGTGAACCCGTAGGTGCACAGGCCGTGGAGGATCGGCGTGTCGAAGCCGGCGCCGGCGGCGAACGTCGGGTCGGAGTGCAGCGGATTGCGGTCGCCGNTGAGCCGGTAGAGCAGCGCCTGGTCGGTACGGGTCGGGTACGAGACCACCTGATCGGCNTCGCGGTCGGGGAGTTCCCATGTGTTGGACGGGCCGCGGTCGCCACCCCAGCCGCCCTCACCGGAGATGAACAGTCCGGCTCTGGTGCTCCACATCGGGTTGCCGTCGGCGTCGGCCACGTCGGTCTCGAGGTAGACCAGCGCCGCCTTGCCCTTGTCGTAGATCTCGCCGACCTTGCCGGTGGCGACGGCGGTTCCCTCTGCCGGGAGTGGTTGGTGCAGGGTGATGCGCTGTTCGGCGTGCAGCAGGAACATGGGGTTGAAGTCGCCGAAGCCCGGCGTGCGTCCGCCGCCCATGACGACCACCTGCGTGGGAAGCGCCGTCTGCGTGATGCCGTTGCTGTTCTCGGTCGTGAACTCGAGTTCGAACCCGGTGGGGTCGGAAGAACCAGCACCAACGCCGAGGGCGTAGAGCAGGCTGTCCTTCGAGGTCCAGGAGAACTCGCTGGGCTCGCCGATGGATCCGGCAGCATCGGGGTTGATTGGCATTGGGGGCTCCCGGTCTCGGGTTCTGGTGTGTCCGAGGACGCTATGGGGCGTGGTGTCGCGACGGCCAACCGGAAACCGGTGCCCGGCCGTCGCTACGGTGCGCGTCGTGAGCGAGCCCGACGGCACCACCGATACCGACCCGTTCCCGGCACTCCTGCGCATCGGATCGCTGCGTCACTGGTTCGACGCGTCCGACCTGGGCAGGGGCGCGGACCTGCGCTTCGAGCGCATCGCCATGGGCGAGTCCAACGAGGTGTTCGTGGCGCACCGGGGCGATGAGCGATGGGTGCTGCGGCGGCCGGCGGCGGTGCCGTTGTCGGTCGACGGTGCCAACCGGATCATGGAGCGTGAGTTCCGGTTCCAGCGGGCGCTGGCCGGCACCGGTGTGCCCCACGCCGAGCCGGTCGCCCTGTGCACCGATATCGACGTGACGGGAGCGGTCTTCTACGTCATGGAGTTCGTCGACGGCCTCGTTGCCGGCGAACCGGTCCCCGTCGAGTTGGGCGGACCGGCGGCGACGAGGCGGATCGCCGAAGAGATGCTCGACGCACTCGGCGCCCTGGCGGCCGTCGACCACGAGGTGGCGGGGATAGCGGACCTGGGGCGACCGGAGGGGTTCCTCGAGCGTCAGGTCGACCGCTGGCGGGGGCAACTCGAGTCGTATCGCCAACGGGAGTTGCCCGGCGTCGACGAGGTCACCGAATGGCTGGCCGCCAATCGGCCCTCCACGACGGTCCCGGGGGTCATGCACGGCGATTTCAACCGCCACAACATGCTGTTCGCCCGGGAGGTCCCGACCCGGCTGCTGGCGGTGCTCGACTGGGAGAACGCCACCGTCGGGGACCCACTGATGGACCTGGGCTACCTGCTGTCGGGCTGGTCCGATGACGACCCGGACCTGCCGAAGCGCGCCGAGGCGGTGGCCCGCTGGTCGGAGCGCTCCGGCCGTCAGCCCGAGGCCCTCGGCTGGTACGCCGCCATGAGCACCTTCAAGCTGGCCTGCATGCTCGAAGGCGTCTACGTGCGGCAGTCCGAGGACCCGACCCGCGAGGCCAGCGAGTTCATCGCCCAGTTGGTGCTCGACCTGATTGCCCGGGCCCGCCGCCTGGCCGACGCGGGCGCCGACTGGTGAGACCCGTCCTCCGATTCGGCCCTACGGTCGCGTCATGCGACTGAGGGGCAGGCGGCGACGTCGCCGGGAGTCGAGGCGCTTCACCTACTCGAGTTGGGACGGCACCCAGTCCGTGCCGGACCTCGACGCCGATGCCCTGCTCCAGGCCATGGGCGACGAGCTGATCGAGCACGGCGACCCCAACGCCGCCCTGCGCCGCATCCTCCACGACGGGCTCGAGGTCGATGGCGAACGACTCCAGGGCCTGCGGGAGATGCTTGAGCGCCTGCGCCAGCAGCGTCAGGAGATGCTCGAACAGCACGACCTGGGCGGCGTCTACGACGAGATTCGCGATGCACTCGGCGAGGTCATGGAGACCGAGCGCGGTTCGCTCGACGGCCTCGAGGAAGTCGGCGATGACGTCGTCGCCGAGTCGACGCGGCGCCGTCGTGAGCAACTCGACCTGATCGGGCACGAGAACCTGGCCGGCCAGGTCAGCGGCCTGACGGACTACGACTTCACCTCCACCGAGGCCGCCGAACGCTTCGAGGAACTCCTCGAGGAACTCCGTCGGCAGTTGATGCAGCAGGCGGTCGACCAGATGGCGGGTGCCATGCAGGACCTCTCGCCCGAAGACCTCGCCCGGATGAAGGACATGCTTGCCGAGTTGAACCAGATGCTCGAACAGCGCCGGGCCGGCGAGGTACCCGACTTCGAGGGGTTCATGGAGCGCTACGGCGACTTCTTCCCCGAGAACCCGCAGACCCTCGACGAACTGCTCGAGGTGATGGCCCGGCGGATGGCGGCGATGCAGCAGATGCTCAACTCCATGACGCCCGAGCAGCGGGCCCAACTCCAGGAACTGTCCGAGCAGTTGCTCGGGGACATGGACCTGCAGTGGCAGATGGACCAACTGGGCGACCACCTGCGCGAGTTGTTCCCGCAGATGGGGTGGGAGCAGTCACGCAATTTCACCGGACAGGACCCGCTCGACATGGGTGAGGCCATGGACATTTTCGACGAGTTGGCCGACCTGGACCAGTTGGAGCAGATGCTGCGGGGGGCGTCGAGTCCGGGTGCGCTCGCCGAGGTCGACATCGACCGGGTGCGCGATCTGCTGGGCGACGAATCCGCCGAGAGCCTCGAACGGCTGTCCGAGCTCGCACGGATGCTCGAGGAGGCGGGCCTCGTCGACAACCACGAGGGCCAGCTGAGCCTGACGCCCCGGGCCATCCGCCGCCTCGGCCAGAACGCCCTGGGCGACCTCTACCGGCGTCTCCTGCGCGACCGGGCGGGTCGCCACGACCTGGAGCGGTCCGGAGTCGGCCACGAGCGCGAGTACACAACCAAGACCTACGAGTTCGGCGATCCCTTTAACCTCCACATCGAGCGCACCCTGCGCAATGCGGTCACCCGTGGGGGCGTTGGCACGCCGGTGAAGCTCACGCCCGACGACTTCGAGGTCGAGCGCACCGAGTCCACCGTGCAGGCCGCCACGGTGCTGATGTTGGACCTGTCCCTCTCGATGCCGATGCGCGACAACTTCCTGCCTGCCAAGAAGGTGTCCATGGCGTTGCATTCGCTGATCTCGACCCAGTTCCCCCATGACTACCTCGGCGTGGTGACCTTCAGCGAGGTTGCACGCGAGATCAAGCCGGAGCGAATCCCGGAGGTCTCCTGGGACTACGTCTACGGCACCAACATGCAGCACGGCCTCGTCCTGGCACGCCAGATGCTGGCCCGCCAGACCGGTACGCGTCAGATCATCATGGTCACCGATGGTGAGCCCACCGCCCACATCACCGACCAGGGCTACCCGCAGTTCAACTATCCGCCGTCGCAGGAGACCGTGGATCGGACACTCACCGAGGTGCGCCGCTGCACCCGGGACGGCATCCGGATCAACGTGTTCATGCTCGACGCCACCCCGTACCTGACCCGGTTCATCGAGACGGTGACGAAGATGAACGGCGGCCGAGCCTTCTTCACCACGAACCAGAACCTCGGCGACTACGTCCTGGTTGACTTCGTGGACCAACGCCGGACACTGCGCACATCGCGCTAGGCAACGGGTTCCGGCCCTCGAAACCTGTGGAAATCGGGATTTCCCTTGCTTTTTGGGTCGTTGCAGTGGTGTAATTACATTGCTGTAACCCCCACAGGCCCCTGCCACGCTCAGCGCGCGGCCCGGCGGTCGGGAGGCTCACCCACATGGGCATCTATGCGAAACCTGATCTCGACATGTCGTGGCAGGAGTTCTCGAACTGCCTCGGTGTGGATCCCGACCTGTTCTTCCCCGAGCGGGGTGCCAGCACCCGGGAAGCCAAGGAGGTCTGTCGCGGCTGCGTGGTCCGCGAGGACTGTCTCGAGTACGCCCTCCAGAACGGTGAGAAGTTCGGTATCTGGGGCGGCATGAGCGAGCGTGAACGCCGGCGCATCCGGCGTCAGCGGGCCCTGGCCAGGGCGGTGGCTGAAGCAGACACGGCCTGAGGAGGCCACTCCCCGTCTGTCGGGTTACGCTCTCCGCATGTCACTCCTCGCATTCCTCGGCCCCCAAGAACTGACGTTGGTCGTCATCCTGGCTCTCGTGGTGTTCGGCGGCAGCCAGCTCCCGAAGTTGGCCCGCAACCTGGGCCGTGCCCAGAAGGAACTCCAGAAGGGCATGGCCGAGGGTGCCGCCGATGCCGACCGCGCCGAGGGTGCTGCCGATGTCGACAGCACCGAGGACTCCTCCGACTGACATCGGTACACTCAGCGGCTCCCGACCACCGACCTAGGAGCCCCGGGCCATGACGGACACCAATCTCGAGCCACAGCCGCCGGTCGGCAACGTGATGGTCGTCTACCTCGGTCCGGTGGCCCCCCACTGGGACGTCCGGTCCACGTTCGGCGATCGGATGCTGGTCCAGTCCTTCCGCGACCGGATCAACGCACGGCTCATGCTGTTGCCGCCGCACGACCCCCAGTTCCGCCGGAACCGTGAGCGCATCAACCGTGACGCCGAACGCGAGAACGTGCAGATCTCCTGGGACCTCGGCTACGACGAGGAATAGCCAGCGGGCTGACCCTTCCGGGCGAGCCCAGCCGGGGGATCCGAGCTCACACGCGGCAACGGCCCCGACGCCCGAGTCGGGCACCGGGACCGTTCAGGTCGGGGGCGGGGAGGGGACCGCCCCCGGTGATTGGCCGGAGTGGGTGGTCAGCGGCTGGTCGGCGGGACGAAACTCAGGCGGCCTCCACCTCGACCCGGCGTCGGTCTCGCCTGATCCGACGGCGCTGCCGCTCCGAGCAGCCACCCCAGACGCCGTGGTCGATGCGCTGTCCGAGTGCGTACTCAAGGCAGTGGTCGTTCACCGTGCACTCGGCGCAGATGGCCTTGGCGACCTCGACCCCCAGCCCGTCGCTGGGGAAGAACGTGTTCGGCGGGATCTCCTGGCATCGTGCCCGCTGCATCCAGAGTGTGTCCAGCATTGGATCTGTTGCTCCTTTTCCCGGGGTTCGTCCCGGGACTTCGTCGGCTCCCACCCTGTGGGTGCCATTAATGCCATAAGGGGGCGAAAGGCAGCGCAAAGACTGCACAATGGGCGCCCCGTCGGGGGGCATGTGCCAATTATTTCCCACTAATCAGACTGGATTCCGTGCAATGCCTCCGCTGTCTCCTAGATTGCGCCTGATGCCTCGGTTGGAATCTGCAGTACAGGAACCTCGGTGATCGAGCCTCCCAGGCGAACGAGCGAAGGCGGAATCTCGACCCCGGTTCGGGCGGTCGTCGTGCTCGCCCTGCTCTACCTGTTCCTGACCGGCGTCGAACTGCTCGGCGGCGGTTTCAAGCACCTCGGAAAGGACCTCGTCGACGGCCTCTTCGAGGGCGTGTCGAATCCGCTCGGCGGTTTCTTCGTCGGCCTCCTGGCGACCATTCTCGTCCAGTCCTCATCGGTCTCCACGTCGGTGATCGTCGGCCTGGTCGCCAGCGGAGTGGTCGGTGTCGACGAAGCCGTGCCGATGGTCATGGGCGCCAACGTGGGGACGACGGTTACAGCCGTGCTGGTGTCCCTCGCCCACATGCGACGCGCCCAGGAGTTCCGGCGGGCCTTCGCCGCCGCCACGGTCCATGACTTCTTCAACATCCTGGCCGTGGCCGTCTTCCTGCCGTTCGAGATCGCTACCGGCTTCTTGTCCCGTACGGCCACCTGGATCACCGACCAGGTCATCGGCAGTTCGGGCGCGAGCTTCAAGAGCCCGCTCAAGGAGGCCGTCAAGATGCCCGCCGGTTGGGTCAGGGACCTGCTGGAGAAACTCGGCGCACATGGCGACGTCATGGGTGGCCTGCTCATCGGCATCGGGGTGGCGTTCATCTTCGTGGCACTGGCCTTCATCACCAGGAACATGCGGCTCCTGGTGGCCGACCGGGTCGAGGTCGCCATCAACCGGGCCCTCGGTGCCGGCTCCGGGATGGTCGCGATCCTTATCGGCATGGTCATCACAATCTCGGTGCAGTCATCTTCGATCACGACATCCGTCCTCGTGCCGCTCGCCGCCTCCGGGGTGCTGACCCTCGAGAACATCTATCCGGTGACCCTGGGCGCCAACGTGGGAACCACGGTCACGGCCCTGTTGGCCTCGCTCGCCACGGGGAGTCCCGCCGCTGTCACGGTGGCGATCGTTCACACGCTCTTCAACCTCAGTGGGATCGCGGTCTTCTATCCCGTGAGGGCCCTTCGAAACGTGCCAATTCGCCTGGCGAGGGGCCTGGCAGACCTTGTCATGGATCGGCGCAGCATGGCTGTTGCCTACACGGTGGGTATGTTCGTGGTGGTGCCGTTGCTCGGCGTCCTGACCCTCCGATGAGGCCTGAAACCGAAATTCCGACAAGGAGGCGACACCCATGGTGATGAGTTTTTTCCGTAAACCCGAGGAGGGCGGCCTCAAGCACATTGACGCCCAGGTGCAGGGGATGATCAACGATGCTCGCCACACGTTCGACCTGGCCATGAACGCCCTGACCGGGGGGCCGGTGGCGACCGTTGCCGACGAGGTTCGACGAACCGACCGTCGGATCAACATCACCGAGATGGAGATTCGACGCGAGCTGGTCGTCCACGCCTCGGTGCACGGCGGTGTCGACACGCCCGAGGTGCTGGTCTTGATGCACATGGTGAAGGACCTCGAGCGCATCGGCGACTACAACAAGAACATCTTCGACCTCGCCGACGAAGGCGTCTCCCTGGCCGAGGCGCCGGACCTCGGCCGCCTACTCGGCTACCGCGACGAGCTCTCGTCACGCATTGCCCTCATGGGCGAGTTGCTCACCACCCGGGACGAAGACGGGGCCCGTGCCTACATCACCCGTGGCGACGAGTTGCGCCGCGAGTTCGACGACCGGATCAACGAACTGGTGCACTCCACCGAGCCGGCCGTGGTCGCCGTTCCCCGGGCCCTGCTTTACCGGTTCCTCAAACGGGTCACGGCGCACTCCCTCAACGTCGTCTCGGCGGTCGTCATGCCGGTGGACCGGCTTGACTANTTCGACGAAGACGACGAGACACGCGCCTGAGAACAGGGCACACGCGTCCAGGCCAGACCGTGTAGACCCTCTGCATGCGGGTTCTGGTCACCAACGACGACGGCATCAACTCGCCCGGGCTGGCGGCGCTCGCCGAGCTCGTCGGCGAGGCCGGCCACACACCCGTCGTGGCGGCGCCCGCCCACGACCAGAGTGGCATGGCGGCAGCCCTCGGACCCCTCGACGACCCCGGCAGGGTGAGCATCGAGCGGGTGTCGATGGACGGCCTGGACGCCCATGCCGTCTACGCCCCGACGGCACTCGTCGTCATGCTGGCGATGCAGGGGGGCTTCGGTGAGGCACCCGACCTGGTGGTGTCGGGGATCAACAACGGCCCGAACACCGGGAGGTCGACCCTGCACTCGGCGACGGTGGCGGCGGTACTCGTCGCGGGCTACCACGGCCGTTCGGGGCTGGCCGTCAGCCAGGTCGACGGGGTTCCCCAACGCTGGTCGACGGCAGCGGCGATGGCACGACCGTTGCTGGAGTGGTTGTTCGATGCGCCGGCAACGACGCTGCTCAACCTNAACGTGCCGAACGCCGACCCCGACGAGGTGCTCGGCCTCCGACAGGCCGGGCTGGCGATCGTGGGTGGCGTCGAAACGGTGGTCACCGGACGCGATGAGACCGGCATCGACATCGACCTCGTCCCGACCAGGCGCGACCTCCCCCCGGGCCTCGACTCGACGTTGTTGCGCGAGGGCTGGGCCACGGTGAGNGCCCTCACCCTGCCGACCGCCCTCGATGTTGACCTGCCGACCGGGCGGTGGTGGAGGGACCGTTGACGCCGGCCCGAGAGGCCCGCCGTCATCCGGGGCGTGGGCGAACGCAGCGAGCCTGCGGGGGCCTGAACGCTGCTGGCCGATGGCTCCTAACCTGAGCGTCGTGGAACCCCCCGCACCCCTTTCCCACAACCCACGCGGGATCGTCAGCCCGTTCGCGCAGATGGCGCGGACGCACGGCATGTCGTCCATGTGCGACGCCATGGTCGCCGTGGCCCTCGCCGGCTCGATCTTCTTCTCCATCGATCCAGCCGCCGCACGCTGGCGGGTCGCCCTCTACCTGGTGCTCACGATCGCCCCCTTCGCGGTCGTGACGCCGCTTATCGGCCCGGCCGTNGACCGGATCCGGGGTGGTCGACGCCTGATGATCGTGCTCACGGTCCTGGGCCGGGCGGTGCTGGCATACCTCATGTCCGAGCACATCGACGGGCTGCTGCTGTTTCCCGAGGCCTTCTGCTTCCTCGTCCTCCAGAAGGGCTACTCGGTTGCCAAGAGTGCCGTCGTTCCCGGGCTCGTTCGGACCGAAAGCGAGCTCGTCGGGGCCAACTCGAAGCTGGCCCTGATGGGTGCCGTGAGCAGCATGGTCGGCGCTGGCATCGGCGGTCTGGCCATGCTCGTCGGCCATGAGTGGCCACCCCGGGTGGCGTGCGTGGGCTTCGTCGTCACAGCCATCTTGGCGATCGGCCTCAAGGCGGTCACGGTCGCCGAGGAACCAATGGCGGCCGGCGAACGCGCAGACCTCCGGCGGAGCGGGATCCTGTACGGCGCCGTGGCCGTTGCCGTCCTTCGCGCGACCGTCGGCTTCGTGACATTCCTTCTGGCCTTCGCCTTTCGTGGCGGTGAGGAGGGGGTCGCCCTCGAGGGAGTGGGCCGGGCGGGGGGCGCCGCCGTCGGCCTGGCTCGTGGCGAGAACGTCTTCGGCACGCCGGGTGCGCCTGCCTGGCACTTCGGTGCCGTCCTCGCCGGCGCCGGCATCGGTGCGCTGGTGGGAGCGGTTGCGGCGCCGCGCCTCCGTCGTCGGCTGACCGAGGAGCGGATCATCGGCGGTGCGCTGTTCCTGGTGATGACAGCGTCGGCCTTCGCCGTCTGGGTCTCTGGNGTGCAGGGGGCCGTGTCGATGGCTGCTGCCGTCGCCGGTTGCGCCCTGGCTGCCAAGTTGGCGTTCGACTCGCTCGTCCAGCGTGATGCCCCGAACGCCAACCACGGTCGCTCGTTCGCCCGAT
Source organism: Acidimicrobiaceae bacterium (assembly GCA_002699725.1). Classification (GTDB taxonomy): domain Bacteria; phylum Actinomycetota; class Acidimicrobiia; order Acidimicrobiales; family MedAcidi-G1; genus S20-B6. Next base: position 27,767 of record PACE01000020.1, on the reverse strand, counting down.
TCGAGGGACGGTTCCAGTTGAGTTGGGCGGTCGGAGCGTTCGTTCCGACAGTCCTGTCGCTGCGACCCGTGATGGGCTATGTCTCGGTCCTCGTGGCCATGTGGNTGGCGATGGGCGTCTACGGGGGCGTGTTCGACCGGATCCTCCGCGTCCAGACGCCGGAGCATTCGGACCGGCCGGACGGCCAACTGGGGTTCTGGCACCGTGGCCAGGAGGGCGACGGAAGCGCGTAGNCGTCGGTCAGTCGTCGAGGTCGATGCGGGCCAGCCACAGTCCGGGTGCGTCGACCTCGTTGGGCGTGGGGAGGTGCCGTTCGTTGGCCCAGAGCCTGCGGAGTCCGTCGTCGCCGGCCCGATCGACCACGCCGGCGACGAACGCCGTGCCCCGGTCGACCTGTTCCTGGGTGAGGTTCAGGCCGAGGATGTGTTCGATGAAGCGGTCGGCATCGTCGGTCTGGACGCGCCGCCGCCGCAGTGCCTCGGTGAGCATCGGGTAGTTGGTGACGAGGCGTCCGCCGATCTCGTCCATGAAGTGGTCGGAGTAGCCGATCACCACGGCGACCAGTGCCTCGATCCGGGGGAGCAGAGCCTCCTGTTCAGGCGACCTAACGGCACCGAGGATGAGATCAGGGCTTATCACCTGCTGCAGTTCCACCATCACCTGCTGCAGTTNCATCATGGCCTCGGGTCCTGCCATCGGGCCGAGGCCACTCATGAGTTCCTGGAGGGGTNCCAGGTCGAGGTCNTCCATGAGTTCCTGGAGGGAGGCCGGGTCGTTGCGGAAGGCGCCAGCGTGCCGGGTGAGGAGATCGGTGAGGGCAGAGCGCACGTGCGGCACGCCGAGTACGGCATGGTGCACCGCCTCGTGGAGGCAAACCCACAGCCGCAGGTCGTCGGCCGGGAGGTTCCACTCGCTCGCGAAGTCGGCCACGTTCGGGGCGACCACGAGGAGAGAGTCGTCGGAGCGTGGGATCGGGAGGTCGTAGGTGCCCAGGCTGCGTACAGCCAGCCGGCCGACCAGCGTGCCGGTCATCACCCCGGCGATGAGCGGGNTGATCGAGGCNAGCAGCCCCTGCATCCAGGCGGCGGTCGGATCGTCCTCGAGCCCCACAGGGACGTCGTCGAACGCCGGACCCTCGTTGAGGGTCTCGGCGAGGCGNCCCAGGAGGGGGCGCAGGGCGTCGAAGCTNCGTGACGCCCAGGCCGCCCGGGTGACGGGCTNGATCGTGAGCGCATGTCCCCGGACGACGTCGAGACCGGTGCGATCGGCGACCTGCAGTTCGGCGACGCGTACGAGGCGTTCCCATTCGATGCGCTCCATCGGGTCGACGTTCGGCTCGCTCCGGTTGCCGGTGGCCACCGACATCGCGATCTGGCGCCCGTGGTCGCCTTCCGGGCCGGCCGCGCCCATGGCCCGGAACAGGTCGCCCGCGAAGGGGAGGCCGGAGAAGGGGTCCGACGAAGTCGGGTCATTCGGGTCGTCGCCGGGTGGATCGTCGTGGCTCACGGGGGCATCGTAGGGTCATGATTCGAGCGACGGTCCGCGTGGCGACGTTTCCGGTGGGGTCGTCGAGCAGCGATCCGAGACGGGAGCCGGGCTCGTGAAGGTCGTGGTGACGGGCTCGACGGGAGCCGTGGGGAGACGGGTCTGTGCACGTTTGGCGGAGGCCGGCCATGAGGTGGTCGGCGTCGACCGTCGGTCGAGCGTCCGGCCTGCACCCGGCGTCGACCTCGTGACCGCCGATCTGGCGGTCACCGACCTGCGGCGGCTCTTCACGGGCGCCGACACGGTCGTCCACCTGGCTTCCGGACTGCGGCCCCAGGAGAGTGGTGCAGACCCGGGCCACGCGATCCCTGCCGTCGCCCAGCGCCTCCTGGCCGCCCTCGACGACAGTGTGGTCACCCATCTGGTCGTGTTGTCGACGGCGATGGTCTACGGGGCCTGGCCCGACAACCCGGTGCCGCTCACCGAGGAGGCTGAGGTGCAGCCGTGCCCGGACTTCCGGTTCGCTGTCCGACGGGCCGACCTGGAGCGGCGTGCCGAGGAATGGGGGCGAGGCGAACCGGAGCGGGTGGCCACGATCTTGCGACCTGCCGTGACGGTCGCCGAGGAGAAGCCGGGAGGCTTGGCCCGACTGCTGGCTTCGGCGAAGGCGATCCGGAGTGAGGAAGGCGATCCGATGGGCCAGTTCCTCCACGCCGATGACCTGGCCGAGGCCGTGGTCGTCGTCGTCGACCGGCGGCCGCTCGGACCGGTGAACGTGGCACCCGACGGCTGGATTCCTGCGCCGCTCATGGCCGATCTGGGTGGGCCGGTCCCGCGGCTGCGGCTGCCGGCGCCGCTGGGCGCCGGCGTGGCCCGACTCCGCTGGACACTGGGCCTGACCGACGCCCCGCCCGGGATCCAGCCCTACACGGTCCATCCGTGGGTGGTGTCCAACGACCGCCTGCGGCAGCTGGGCTGGGAAGCGAGGCACTCCAACGAGGAGGCGTACGTCGCCGGGCACGAGCCGGGGACATTCGACCAGCTCGACGCCCGCAGCCGACAGGTCCTGTCTCTCGGCGCTGCCCTCGTGTTCGTGGTCGGGCTGGTGTCGGGCCTTGTGTGGCTGCTGCGCCGGCTTGGCGACCATCCGGTGGACGGGCACGACTGACCGACGTAGACCTGCCGGTGGTGGGCTCCGGGCAGGGTCGTACTATTGCGCCGATGCCCACGGCCGAACCTTCCCCACTCCGCCCGCCTGAGGGCGACACCTGGGTCGCCCTCTCCCCGGTGGGCCTTCCGTCCGAGGAGGCCACGCGCTGGGCGGGCCGTCCGGACTGTGGGGCGGTGGTCACCTTCCGGGGGACGGCCCGCGACCATTCCCGGGAACGGCCGGACGTGACCGAACTCGCCTACGAGGCCTACGTGGAGCAGGCGGTGCCCAGGATGGACCGGATCGCCATCGAGGCCCGGAGACGCTGGCCCGACCTGCGCTGCGTGGCCCTGCTGCACCGGACCGGCGTCGTCGCCATCGGCGAGCCGGCGGTCGTCATCGTGACGTCGTCGCCACACCGCGAGGCCGCCTACGCCTCGAACCGCTTCTGCATCGACTCCCTGAAGGCCACCGTGCCGATCTGGAAGCGTGAGGCCTGGGACGGGGGCGAGCACTGGGGCACCGACGCACAACACGTGGTCGACCTCGAGGACCTCGACGCGGACTCGGCTGGAGGCTCCGCATGAGTTCGGCGCCACTCTTCCTTGCCGGTGCGGTCGCGTTGGCGGCCGTTGGGTCCTTGTTGGTGTGGCTCGTGAGCCGGCCGCGCGAACGGACGAACGATCCCCACGAGTTCCGCAACACCCTCAAGTCCCTGTCGCGTGGACACCACGACTATCGCCAGACGGGCAGTTCCGGGTCGGGCGGCATGCGCATGCTGCCCAAGGAGGACCGGGGTGGTTCGTCCGGCGGGAGCGAAGACCGGAACGAGCGACGGGGCTGACGTGGCACGCGACATCGCCATCGACCTCGGGACGGCCAACACGCTCGTCTACATGCGAGGTGAGGGGGTGGTGCTGGCCGAGCCGTCGGTCCTCGCCATCAACCAGCGCAACAACGAAGTCCTAGCTATGGGTCGCGACGCCTGGCAGATGATCGGTCGGACGCCCTCGCACATCGTGGCGGTTCGGCCGCTGCGCAAGGGCGCCATCACCGACTTCGACGTCACCCAGCGCATGGTGCGGTTACTCCTCGAGCGGGTGGGGGTGAGTCGCTTCAACCGGCCGAAGGTGCTCATCTGCGTGCCGTCGGCGATCACGGCCGTGGAACGACGGGCGGTCACCGAGGCGGCGCGGCGCTCCGGTGCGGCGGATGCCCAGTTGATCGAGCAGCCGTTGGCGGCGGCGATCGGCGCCGACCTTCCGATCAGCGAGCCAGTGGGGAACATGGTCGTCGACATCGGTGGCGGCACGTCGGAATCGGCGTTGTTGTCGCTGGGTGGCGTCGTGGCGTTGGAGGCCGTGCGCACCGGCTCGTTCGACCTGGACGCCCACATCCAGGCTTTTGTACGGCGCGAGTACGGCTTGGCGATCGGCGAGCGCACGGCGGAGGAGATCAAGATGACCATCGGGTCGGCGGCGCCGACTCCGAACGAGATGCGGGCCGAGGTGCGTGGCCGCGAGCTCATGACGGGCCTGCCCAAGACGGTGGTCCTCACACCCCAGGAGATCCGCCGGGCCATCGAGGAGCCGCTGTCGACGATCATCGAGTCGGTGGTGGCCTGCCTGTCCCAGGCGCCGCCGGAACTCGCCCAGGACCTGCTGGTGCAGGGCATCCACCTAGTCGGTGGAGGCAGCCTGTTGCGCGGCCTGGACGTGCGCCTGGGCGAGGAGACGGGGGTGCCGGTGCACCATGTCGATGCGCCGATGGAGTGCGTCGTGCTCGGGGCGGGTCAGTGCATCGAGTCGTTCGAGGCGATGCGCGTGATGTTCATGGAGTCCCGCCGTTAGCCGATGAGGCGTATCAGGTCCTCGGCCGCCTGACGGACCTGCCAGTCGCGGTCCTCGAGGGCGCATTCGAGGGCGGTGACGACCTCGGGACCCTCGAACGGAGCAAGGGCCAGGACCGCACGTCGCCGGATCGGTGCCTTGTCGTCGAGCCCGGCGAGGACGGCGGCACGTCCGTCGGGATGGCCGATCGCTCCGAGGGCGGCCACGGCGGACTCTCGGCAGAGCGGGTCGTCGTGGGTGGTGGCGATGCGGACGAGGGAGTGGACTGAGTCGTCGCCCTCTCCGGGCCGCTCGCCGGCCACCCAGCAGGCGACCTCTACGACCTGCGGGTCGGGGTCGTCGAGTAGGGCGGTGGCACTCCGGTCGGCTTCGACGCAGAGTTCGAGCGCACGTCGCCGGACCTCGGAGGCCGGGTCTGCGAGGGCCGTGTCGAGCGCCTCGTCGGTCAGGGTGGCGAGTCGGGCGAGCGTTCCGAGTGCGGCGGCACGAACGACCGGTTCCGGGTCGTCGAGCAGCCGAAGGGCGGTTCCGGGATCAGCGGAGTGGCCAGCGGTGATGGCCGCCCGTCGGCGGTCGGCGGTCTCGCTGTCGGGTGGGGGAGCCTCGTGGAGGTGGCGTTCGGCCACCGGTCAGCCGATTGCCTGCTCGAGGAGGAAGCCACCGGCGACGATGAGGACGGCGGTGAGCGAGGCGAGAGCCAGTCCGACCAGCACGACGATGGCCAGGAGTAGGGCGAGCGAGAAGATGCGGTGCCACCAGCGAATGCGTGCCTGCTTGCCGGTGAGCACCCTGCGGGGCGGCTGGAGGCCGATGCCCAGGCGAGCGAACACGCCCCAGCCCCGCTCGACGGCGGTCTCCGTGCTGCCGGAAGGGGGCAGCGGCCGACCGAGGATGGCGTGCATCAGGGCGGGCCGCCAGCGTGCGGCGGCGAGCGCGGGGGCGAGCGCTGGCACCGGGCCGGTGCGGCGTCGGGCCCGTGTCGTGGCAGGCTGGAGGATGCCCGGCGCCGACCGGGAGCCGAAGAGCGCCAGGGCACCGAGGACGAGACCGAACGACAACGTGGACACGGCAGTTGAAACCCTATCGTCCGGTCCTGCCGTGTCCGGGGGTGCCAAGCGCCGATTCCGGGCGCGTGTTTGGGTGCCGCTCCTCGTGGCCCTGCTGGCGGCTGGTGTCCTGACCTTCGTGCGGCTGCCCTACTTCGCCTACCGGCCCGGGAGCGTCAATGCCCTGACCGACCGAATCGTCGTGACGGTCGGCGAGAGTTTCGAACCGGAAGGCGAGGTGTTCTTCACGACCGTCCGCCAGGATTCCTCGGTCAACGGCTGGGAGTACCTCGAAGCCTTCTTCGATGACGGCATCGCCCTGTACGGCGAGGATGCCGTCCTCGGTGATCGAAGCCGCGACGAGAACCGGGATTTCAACCTCGAACTCATGAAGGTCTCGAAGTCGGTCGCGGTGGCCGTGGCGTTCCGCCACCTCGGGATCGATCCGTACCGGGCCACGGGTGTGGGGATGGCCGCCGTTGAAGGGCCATCGGCCGGCCTGCTCACGACCGACGACGTGATCGTGTCCGTCGACGGGAAGTCGGTCCTCACCTCTGAGGCACTGGTCGAGGAGATCCGAGGGCGTTCTCCCGGCCAGGTCGTGTCGCTCGCCGTCGAGTCGATCGACGGAACGTCCGCCCGCACCGTGGAGGTGGTACTCGGCGCCCGTGCCGAGGATGCCACGGTGGCGTTCCTCGGCGTGATGGTTCAGACCCGTTGGGACGATGTCGAGGGCCTGCCCATCGACATCCGCATCGAGACGGGGGCCGTCGGGGGGAACTCGGCGGGCCTCGCACTGACCCTGGCGATCCTCGAGATGGTCACCCCCGGCGAGATGACCGGTGGGTTGGATGTCGCCACGACCGGGACGATCGGCTTCGACGGCTCGGTCGGCCCCATCGGAGGCGTGGCGCAGAAGACGGTTGCCGCCCGAGAGGGGGGCGTCGACCTGTTCCTGGTTCCGGAGAACGAGTATGAGGTCGCTGCCCGGCATGCCGGCGACCTCCGGGTCGAGTCAGTGGCGACGCTCGAGGAGGCGCTCGCCGTCCTGGCCGAACTCGGCGGCAATGCTGACAAACTGGCGCTGCCCTGAGGGCGCCGCGGGCCGGTCCTCCCCCGGGCTTTGACAGATCCCGCCGTTAGGATCCCTCCCGATGCCGGACGAGGAAACCCCACCCCCACCCCCACCCCCCCCCCCGCCCACGCGCCCGGCCTTCGGCCGTCGAACCCGCAGACCGGGATCCCGCCGGGTCCGGGTGATCGNTTTCGGGCTNCTGATCNTCGGNAGCNTCCTGATGTTGTCGCTGCGCGGCCTCGCCAGCTTCTACACGGACTACCTGTGGTTCGACCAACTCGGCTACGACAACGTGTTCCGGTCTGTGCTCCTTGCACAGGTCGTGCTGGTGGCATTGTTCACTGCCCTCTTCTTCNTCATCTGCTTCGTCAACCTGACCGTCGCCGATCGCCTCGCTCCGATCGTGCGNCCACCCGGNCCCGAAGAAGACCTGTTGGCNCGGTACCACGTGGCCGTGGGCCGCCGGGCCTGGATGGTTCGAGTCGCCGGATCGGCGCTGCTGGCACTCCTGGCCGGCTTCGGCGTGTCGGACCGCTGGCAGGAGTGGCTGCTGTTCACCAACGGCGGCGACTTCGGCGTCCAGGACGCCCAGTTCGGCAAGGACATCGGCTTCTACGTCTTCAAGATGCCGTTCACGAGCTTTGTGGTTGGATGGCTGTTCGGCACCCTGATCGTCACGTTGGTCGTGACCACGGTGCTCCACTACCTCAACGGCGGCATCCGACTCCAGACCGTGGGCGAACGGGTCCAGCCGGCGGTCAAGGCCCACCTCTCGCTCCTGCTCGGCCTCCTCGCCCTGGTGAAGGCCGCCGACTACTGGCTGGCCCGCTACGAACTCACGACCTCAACCAGGGGTGCCGTCCACGGCGCGACCTACACCGACGTCAAAGCGCAACTCCCGGCGATCAACCTCTTGATCCTCATCTCGCTTTTTGCCGTCATCCTGCTGATCGTCAACATCCGGCGTCGAGGCTGGGTGCTGCCGGTGTTGGCCGTCGGCCTGTGGGCGTTTGTGGCCCTGGTGATGGGAAACATCTATCCGGCGGTGATCCAGAACCTTCGGGTCGAGCCGGCGGAGTCCGAGAAGGAGGCCGAGTACATCGGCCGCAACATCGAGGCGACCCGTCAGGCCTTCGGCCTCGCCGACGTCACGGTGCAGCAACTGGACGGCATGGACAATGTGATCACCGGCGAGGACCTCTTCGCCAACCCGGGCACGGTCCGCAACATCCGGGTTCTGGATCCACTCGTCGTCCAGGGGACCTTCGACCGACTCCAGGGCGAGCGCGAGTTCTACCGCTTCAGCCGGGAGCTCGACTCCGACCGGTACGTGGTCGACGGTGAGCCGACTCAGGTGATGATCGGCGCTCGCGAGCTCGAGCCGAACGTGACCCGCTCTTGGGAGAGCCAGCACGTGGCGTTCACGCATGGCTACGGCGTGGCCCTCGCTCCCGTGAGCCGGGTTCGGGCGACCGGCGATCCCGAGTTCCTCATCGGCGACCTGCCCATCTCGNTCGATCCGTCGATCAGTGTGACGATCGATCAGCCGCAGATCTATGTCGGCGAGGGGCTCGGTGGCTATGCCATTGTCGGAGCCAGCCGGGACGAGGTCGACTACACCGACGAGAACCAGGAGACCCTGGAGGTTCGCTATGCGGACATCGGTGGCGAGGGCGGTGTGTCGATGGGCTCGTTGGTGCGGCGGGCAGCGTTCTCCCTCCGGTTCGGCGAACTCGAGCCCCTGATCTCGAACTTCGTCACCGAAGACTCGCGGGTCGTCTACGTCCGCGACGTCCGGGAGCGGGTCGAGAAGCTGGCGCCCTTCCTGCGCTTCGACGCCGATCCGTACCCGGTGCTCCATGANGGAGGGATCGTCTACGTGATCGACGGCTACACGACGACCAACCGCTATCCGTACGCCCAGCGGGCACCGGTGCGGGAACTTCCGTCGCAGAGCGGCCTTAGAACCGGGTTCAACTACGTTCGCAACTCGGTCAAGGCTGTGGTCGACGCCTTCGACGGCAGTGTCACCTTCTACGTTGTCGATGTCGACGATCCGATCATCAGGGCCTACGAGGGAGCTTTCGACGGTCTCTTCCGTCCGATCTCCGAGATGCCCGTCGAACTGGTCGAGCACCTCCGGTATGCCGAGGACCTGTTCCGCATCCAGACCGAACTGTGGGGCGCCTACCACGTCGACGACACGGAGAACTTCTACCAGCGGGCTTCCGAGTGGGCGGTCTCCCAGGATCCGGGCCGCACCGGCGAGGGCGCCCGCGACCTGGTGCTCGTCGACGAGCAGGGCATCCGGATCGGAACCCGCGACATGCGTATGGCTCCCTACCGGACGATGCTCGACCTGCCCGGCGGCGACGAGACCGAGTTCGTGATCCTGCGGGCCTTCGTGCCGCTCGACGAGCAGGACGCCCGCAAGGAGTTGGCGGCGTACATCGTCGGCCGCAGCGACGACGAGCACTACGGCGAACTGGTGCTCTACCGGCCGCCGACCTCCAACTTCGACGGTCCGGCCCTGTCCGAGGAGCGGATCCGCAACGACGAGGAGGTCGCCACCCTCCAGACGCTGCTCAGCCAGCGTGGGTCGACGGTCCTGTTCGGTGAGCTCCTGCTGGTCCCGATCGAGAACTCGGTGCTCTACGTGCGGCCGCTCTACGTGCAGGCCGAGGGTGACAACACCGTCCCCGAACTCGAGCGGGTGATCGTGGCGGTCGGCGAGGACGTGGTGATGGCCGATTCGCTCCAGGAGGCGCTCGAGGTGTTGACGGACACCGACCTTGCCAGCATCTTCGGCGGGTCCACGGGTGCTTCGACGCCGTCGGGGGACAACACCGGGGACAGCACCGGGGATGGCGCCGGCGCCGACCAGGAGCCGATCGACCTTCCCGACTCGGTGGCGGACATCGTGGCCGAACTCGGCGGACTCCAGGTCGATGCGGCGAAGGCCCTGGCCGAGGATCCGCCGGACTGGATCGAGTGGGGCCAGATCCAGGCAAGGGCACAACAGTTGTTGGACGCCCTCATCGACGCTTCGTCGTAGGGGTCGGCTTCCGGATCCGGAGCGTGGTCGGTGCGTCCTAGTCGGCGGGCTGCCAGCCGCTGGTGTGGCGCCGGTCGGGAGCGCGTGCCGGCGAGTCGACCGTGAGGTCCTCGAAGGCCTCGTCGCCGACCAGTTCGGGTGATTCCGGGAGGTCGTCGCCGGATCGTCCCGCCAGTTCGGCGAGCTGCCCCTGCAACTCGACGGTCGCCCGGGTCAACTCAGCGGACAGGCGCGCCACGTGGAGACGGAGCTCCATGACGGCGTCCTCGTCGTCGCTGGAGGCGCTCTCGCCGAGTGCGTCGAAGCGCCGTTCGAGGGCGGCCACGCGCTCGTCGAGTTCGCGGAGGCCGTTGACGAGGTCGAGCAGCAGTTGGTCCGGCTCGGCGGTGTCGTCCCGGCGTTGTGGGCTTCCTCGGCGCATTCGGGGCATCGGCGCGACCGTAGCAACCCCGAGGGGGTGGCGTGGGGCGAATCCGGGTGGTGCGTCGCGGTCGGTACCCTGCGGGCCGTGATGTGGTCGGCTGCGGGATCGGGGGCGGGTGTGGCCGTTCAGNAGGTTTNGGGGAGAAGGGNGGCGCGTCGTGCCGTGGTGCTCGCCGTTGCGCTCTCGGGCGTGTTGGCCGGCGGGTGCGCGCCCGGTGACGGCCGGGAGATGAGTGGCGCCAATCCGTCGGACACGGCCGGTGTGCTGGTCAGGGCCGACTCGGGTGGGAGCGGGTCGGTCACCACCGCCGATGCCGACGATGGCCAGGTGGCCACGGCAACCCGGGAGGGTGCGCCGAAGGTCTACTCCAACCGGATGTCCGGACAGATCGGGGAGCTGGCCGACTACGACCTCAGCTATCCGCAGGTGTCGGAGTCACCCGCGGATCATGCCGTCAACGGTGCCCTGGAGGCCGTCGTCGCCAAGGCNTATTCGACGTTTCGGGCGGCGGTGCTCGAAGAAGAGGGCGCTGGTGCAGGTGCCAGCACGCTGCGCGGTACGGGCAAGGTGCTGCTCGTCGACGATCGCCTGCTCAGCGTGGTGTTCGACTTCACGACGGAGTGGAACGACGCCGCGACCGCCCAGCAGGAGACCTCGACGCTGCTGGTCGACCTGTCGACCGGGCGTGAGATCGCCGTAGCCGACCTGTTCGTGGCCGATGGGCCGTGGCTGGACAAGCTCGCCACGGCGGCTCGGGCGAACCTCGAGGCGCAGTTGGGAGCCGACACGTTGTTCACCGAGGGCCTCGCAGCGGACGCCTCCAACTTCCGGCACCTGGCGGTCGCTGCGACGGGCGTGGTGCTCCGCTTCGACCAGTACCAGGTGGCGCCGGGCGTGGCGGGCACGCCGTGGGTCGACCTGCCCTGGTCGTCGGTCGCCGGCCTGGTCGACCCTTCGGGGCCGATCGCCCACCTCGTGCCCTGACCGGGTAGGCACCACCGCGCATTTGCCCGGCGTGCCGCGGGGGTGTTGACTCCGGTCGTGGACCTGAGCGGGCGCCGGGAGGAGTACCAGGATCGGGGGCTCGACGCGTCCGACATGGCCGACGATCCGATCGTCCAGTTCCAGCGCTGGTTCGCAGAGGTCGAGGAGGCGGGCTACTGGGAGCCCAACGCCTTCGTGGTGAGCACGGTGACCGCCGACGGCTGGCCATCGGCGCGCAACGTGCTGTTGAAGACGGTCGCCGAGGACGGGTTCGTCTTCTTCACGAACTACTCGAGCGACAAGGCCGAGGAGATCGACACCTGGGGACGGGCGGCGCTCACCTTCAGTTGGATCGAGCTGCGCCGGCAGGTCCGAGTGACCGGGAGCGCNGANCGGATCGGCAGCGCCGAGTCCGACGCCTATTGGCTGACGCGGCCCCGGGGTAGTCAGATCGGGGCGTGGGCCTCCGACCAGAGTGCGGTGGTCGACGACCGGTCGGTCCTGGATGAGGCGTACGCAGCGGAGGAGGACCGCTGGTCGGGCCGCGGGGTCGAGCGTCCCGACCACTGGGGCGGCTACCGCGTCCGGCCACACCTGGTGGAGTTCTGGCAGGGTCGCCCCAATCGGCTGCACGACCGCCTCCGCTACCGACGCGACGGCGACGACTGGATCCTCGAACGCCGATCTCCCTGAGAGTGGCTGCCGGAGCAGCGGTTTCCCGCACCAGCCCCGGACTCAGATGCGCGTCACCTGGCCGCCGTCGACGGCGAGGACGTGGCCGGTGATCCACTTGGCCTCGTCCGACAGCAGGAACAGCACCGGGCCCACGTGGTCGTCGGGCTGGCCGAGCCGCTTGATGGCGAGGCTCGCCACCAGTGGCTCGCGGAATGCCTCCGGCACCTGCCTGTCGAACGCTGCGGTCCCGGTCGGCCCGGGGGCGATGGCGTTGACCCGGATGTTGTGCCAGCCCAGTTCGTGGGCGAGCGACGAGGTGAGGAAGTTGAGCCCCGCCTTGGCCAACCCGTAGAAGCCGGCGATCCCCATCCACGAGGCGGTCGACGACTGGTTCACGATGCTGCCGCCGCCGACCTCGCCCATCGGTCCCATGGTCGACCGGGTGCAGTGCAGGGCGCCCAGCATGTTCACCTGCAGGAACCGGTCGAGGTAGCCGTAGTCGACGGTCGTGAGCCCGGCCAGTTCCATGTCGCCGAAGATGGCGGCGTTGTTGACGAGGTGGTCGATGCGCCCGAAGGCGTCCACGGTCGCTGTGGCCATGGCGTCNGTGCTGGCGGGATCGCCCACGTCGGTCGGCACGAACAGGGCGCCCTCGCCCAGGTCGTCGGCCACGGCCTGCCCGCGTTCGGCGTCCAGTTCGGCGATGACGACCCGGGCGCCCTCGGCGTGGAGGGCCCTGGCGTAGGCCTCGCCGATCCCTCCACCGCTGCCGGTGACGATGGCGACNCGCCCCTCGAAGCGTGGACTCATGGGCGGACCTTTCCCCTGGGACGACATCAGCACCTCAGGCTTTCGCGGGCGGGACCGAAGCGACGAACCCGGCGCCGACGCAACCGGTTGGGAGCCACACCCGAAGCCCTCACTAAGGTCGCGTTCGTGAGCGTCCAGACACCTCCCGGCGAGCTCGTCTACAACCCGTATGCCTTCGCGGTCCACGACGACCCCTACGCCGTCTATGCCCGGCTGCGAGACGAGGCCCCCGCCTACTGGAACCCCGACCTGCGGTTCTGGGCGTTGAGCCGCTTCGATGACGTGCTCGAGGCGTTCCGCGACTTCGGGACCTTCTCGTCGACGGGTGGCGTGGCCCTCGAGAGCCGCCGGGACCGCAGCCGCGAGCGGCCGGCCTTCGAGCAGATGATCGAGATGGACCCACCCGANCACACGGTGTTTCGCCAACTGGTGTCCCGGGTCTTCACGGTCCGACGCATGGCCGAGATGGAGGACGAGGTCCGCCGCATCGTGGCCGGGTACGTCGATGCGGTCGTCGAGCGGGGTGAGGCCGACCTGGTCGCAGACATCACCTCGCCGTTCCCGATGGACGTCATCTCGGCCGTGCTCGGGATCTCCGAGGCGGACCGACCGTTCCTGCGCCGCGTCGCCGACCAGGTCCTCGTGCGCGAGGACGGGTCGATGCAGATGCCCCAGGCGGCGATGGAGGCGATGTTCGAGATGGTCGGCTACTTCCAGGAGGACCTGGATCGGCGACGCACNTCCCGTGGTGTGGGCCTCATCACCGACCTGCTNGCCCTCGAGGTCGACGGGCGTGCGCTCACCGAGCCCGAGTTGCTCGGCTTCTGCGTGCTGCTGGTGATCGCCGGCCACGAGACCACGACCAAGTTGGTGTCCAACGCCGTCGAGGTCCTGTCCCGGCACCCCGGCCAGCGCGACGAACTCGTTGCCGACCCGGGCCTGACACCCGGTGCGGTCGAAGAGGTGCTGCGCTTCCACAACTCGACGCAGTACATGCACCGCACCGTCACCCGTGACCACGAGATGCACGGCGGNCAGATGCACGAGGGCGACTCGGTGCTGCTGCTGATCGGCGCCGCCAACCACGACGGGCGCGAGTTCGGGTCGACTGCCGAGGACTTCGACCTCCACCGGCGACCCGAGCGGCACCTGGCCTTCGGCTATGGCGCCCACTTCTGCCTGGGTGCGGCGTTGGCCCGGCTCGAGGGGCGGGTGGCGCTCGAGGAGGTCCACCGGCGCCTGCCCGACTACGAGGTCGACCACGACGCCAAGGTCCGGTTCCACAGTTCCAACGTCACCGGATGGGCGAGCCTGCCGATCCGGTTCACGCCCGGGGGTGCCGCATGAGGGGCACAGCATGAGCGTCGGGTACGTGGGCCTGGGCCAGATGGGTTCGGCCATGGTCGGACGCCTGCTCGAAGTCGGCGTGCCGGTCACCGTGTTCGACCTCGACCCGGCGGCGGTCGAGGAGGCGGTCGCCGCCGGAGCGACTGCTGCAGCGTCCGGCGCCGAACTGGCCGCCGTCGCCGACGTGGTCAGCGTCTGCGTCCCNGANGCCCACCACGTCGAGTTGGTGGTCGAGGACCTGGCCGGCGGCGTTGCCGGGCGGGGCGAGCCCCTCACCGTCCTCGTCCACTCGACCATCCACCCCGACGCGGTTGCCTCTGCCAGGGAGCAGGTGGCCGGATGGGGNGGTGACCTCCACGACGTGTGCGTGGCCGGTGGCGCCGCCGCTGCCCGGGCCGGAGAACTCGTCCTCTTCGTGGGCGGGCGGGACGANCTGCACCCTGCCGCCGCCGCACTGCTCGGCCACTACGGCAGCCTCGTCATCGCCGCCGGGCCTGTGGGCGCCGGCGCCGCCATGAAACTGGCGTTCAACGTCATGACCTATGCGCAGTTCGCGGCCAGCGCCGCCGCCCTCGAGATGGCGCAGGATGCCGAGGTCGACACGGACGCACTCGTGGGTGCCTGGCGGCACGTCGGGCAACTGGGCGCCCTGACCGAGCAGTTCCTGCCGATCCTCGACCTGCCGGCCGGGTACCTCGTCGGTGCGAGCCGTGACCGCATGCAGGCGACCACCGACATCGCCCGCAAGGACCTGCGCCTGGCCGCCGACCTGTGCGCCGACGGTGGCCTGCGTGGCATGGTCGAGGCACTCGAACGGGCCATGCCGGAGGTCTTCGGGGTGGGCGACGAACAAGGAGGAACACCATGAGTGACGAACACGACGAACACGACGAACACGACGACCGGTCGGCGAGGGAGCGAGGCCTGGCGAAGATGCGCGAGGTCTACGGCGACGAGGTTCGGGAGATTCCCGAGGGCGTGAGTGCCTTCAACGACGTGATGCTGCGGTCGTTGTTCGCCGAGGTCTGGGACCGTGACGTGCTGTCATTTCGCGATCGTCGCCTGTTGGCGATGGGCGTGATTGCGGCGAACGGGGCGACGGACATCTGGGGGCTCCAGGCCCGGTCGGCGCTGGCCAACGGCGAATTGTCCGTCGAGGAACTGCGCGAGACNCTCGTCTTCCTGGCGCCCTACGCCGGCTACCCGAACGTGGCGCCGCTGGTGGGCGTGACCGAGAAGGCGATCGCCGGAGCCGTCGAGGACTGACCTCAGCGCAGGCTCAGTCCGGGCGGGCGTCGAACCTGATTTCCGAACTGTCGATGCCTGGGTGGTCGAGGGCCACGGCGAGGGCCTCGGCCAGGGCACGCCCCACGTCGTCGACGTCCATCATCCCGCCGGGGATGCCGAGCCCCTGCCATGCCTCGAGTGCTTCGCCCAGGCGCTCGGGTCGCATGTGGTCGGCGAACTCGGTCGGTGCGGTGTTGCCCATGACGATGCGCACGAAGCGCCGGTCGGGGTGTTCGTGGCGCCAGACCCGGATGCACTGGTCGAGNGCCGCCTTGGTGGCCGAGTAGGTGGCGAACATCGGGTTGGCGTCGTCGACGGTGCGCGACGACACGAAGGCGGCGATGCCGTCGGGTCCGAGGTGGTCGAGCGCTGCGGCGGCGGCCAGGTTGGCGCCGACCACGTTCACCCGGAAGACGTCGGTCCACGTGTCGGGGTCGGTTTCGACGAGGGGCTGGAGCACCCCGAAGCCGGCGACGTAGACCATGAGGTCGAGTCCGCCGAGGGCGGTGGCGGCGTGGTCGGCTACTCGGCGGGCGTCGTCGGGGTCGGTGGCGTCGCCGGGGACGGCGTAGCCGGTGCCCATCTGGGCGACGAGTTCTTCGAGGCGGTCGGAGCGCCGGGCTGACACGGCGACCTGGCCGCCGCCGGCCGCCACGGCCCTTGCGAGTGCTGCACCGATGCCCGACGAGGCGCCGACGACGAGCACGCGACGCCCCTCGAGTGGCCTGTCCATGGGATCAGCCTGCCAGCCGGCCCGGTCGGCGGCCCCATCCGGACCGGGTCACGTCGACCGGCGGCTTGGGGTGGTGAGTTCCTCGACGGGGAGGTAGATGTCGAACTGCTCGCGTACGGCGGCGTCGACCTCTGGGGAGATGTGCGACGGGAAGTGNGTCGACAGGACGTCGTGCACGTGTAGGCGGGCCCGTTCGTCGACCGTGGTGGCGCCGGCATCGAACCAGTCGGCGGGGCTGAGCCGGTCGCCGACCTCGGGGTAGATGTACTCCGACTGCATGATCGACAGGGTCTGGTCCTGGCCGAGGAAGTGGCCGTCCCCGTAGATGACCGATCCGATGGTTTCGACCGAGAGCTTGTCGGGGGTGATCTCGATGCCCCGCACGGTGCGGTTGACGGCGCCGAGCATGTCGTTGTCGATGACGAGCGCCTCGTAGGAACAGGCCAGCAGGCTGGCGAGCATGCCGGCGGATTCGTAGACGAGGTTGGCGCCGGCGTGTCCGGCGAGCGCAACGGTGAGGCCCTTTTCGTGGCCTGCCTGGTTGTCGGGGACCTTGGAGTCGGCCATTCCGGCGGCGACGCCGGAGGGCAATCCGAGCCAGTTGGTCATCTGGGCGGCGGCGGCGTTGAGCACGGCCTCCTCGCCGGATCCGCCGGTCATGGCGCCGGTCCGCAGGTCGGACACGAACGGCCANAGCCCCATGACGCACGGGTGGCCGGGGCTCATGAGGTTGACGCAGGTGAGCGCCGACAGGCATTCGGCGAGTGCCTGGGCCAGCGATCCGGCCAGGGCCGCCGGCGAGGTGGCGCCGGCCTGGCCGGCGGAGAGCAGGTTGATGGGCATGCCGGTCCGTACCTGGGCGACCATCGAGCGCACGGCGTCCTCGGCGTAGCGCAGTGGTGGCACGACGAATGTGTTGTTGGCGACGCAGAAGGGTCGTTCGGCGAAGGCACCGGGGCGGCCGAGGATCGTGTCGTACATGTTGACGACCTCGTGCACGTGCTCGGGCTGGAAGAACGACGTGCCGATCGGTTTCGTGGTGCCCATGGCGATGGCGTAGGCGGTGTTCACGTCGAGGTCGCGGGCTTCGACCATGTCGCGGGGGACGAGGGTGCGGACGTGGAAGTGGATGTGCTCGAGGGTGTCCACGAGTCGGGCCACGTCGTAGATGTCCCGGAGGTCGGAGGGCCGGTGCTTCCGGGTCTCGTGGTCCCAGACGGAGACGGCGGCGCCGGCGGTGCCGAAGTGGACCCGGTCGCCGCCGACCTCGATGGAGCGGTTGTCGTCGAGGCCGTGCCAGGTGAAGGACTTGGCGGCCATGCCGATGATCTCCTCGACGAGGCTGCGGGGGAAGTGGAGNCGGTCGTCGTCGTCGAGCCAGCCGCCGGCGGGGACGACGACGTCGATGAACTCGGGGATGGGTCCGCCGATGCCGTATTCCTCGAGGAGGGTGAGGGCGGTGTCGTAGACGGTGCGGCACTCGCTGTCCGTGAGGGGCTTGTACCTGCCGCCGGACTGGCCGGGGCGGACGGCCTTCTCCTCTTCAGTGGGTCCGGCGGCCCGGGCGGCGACCCGGGCGGCTCGTCCGCCGGCCCGTCCGCTGCGCTTCGGGGTGGGGTCGTCGCCCATTGTGTTCTCCTCAGGTCCGGAGTCGTTTGTTGGCTGGGTCGTGGGCTGGTGCGTCGAGGACGGTGGCCGTGTGGCGTTCGTTGAAGAGCCGGATCTCGAAGGTGGAGCCGGCGGTGGCGTATCCGGGTGCCACGTAGGCGAAGCAGAGGCTCTTCCCCACGGTGTGGCCCCAGGTGCCGCTGGTGGTGACGCCCATGACGTCGCTGTCCCCGGGTCCGTAGCAGGGTTCGTTGCCTCGGCAGTCGGAGTCGGTGGTGTCGACCTCNGCGTAGACGAGGATCATGTCGAGGCCGGAGTTGTCGGCGCCGGCCTGTGCNTGGCGGGCGAGGATGGCGTCGCGCCCGAGGAAGTCACGGTCGAGGTCCACGAATCGNCCGAGGTCGGCTTCGACGGGCGTGATCTCGGTGGTGAGTTCGCTGCCCCAGGCCTTGTAGGCCTTCTCGATGCGCATGGTGTTCATGGCGTAGGCGCCGAAGTGGACCATGGAGTGTGGTTCGCCGGCGGCGACGAGGGCGTCGTAGAGCTCGGCCATTCGGTCGATGGGGTGGTGGAGTTCCCAGCCCAGTTCGCCGACGTACGAGACCCGCAGGGCGATGCAAGGGACGCCGGCCACGTCGATCTCGCGGCCGGTCAGCCAGGGGAAGGCGTCGTTGCCGAGGTCGGCGTCGGTGAGCGGGGTGAGCACGTCGCGGGCCCGTGGCCCGGTGACGGCAAGGATCCCGTAGGAGCCGGTGACGTCGTGGACGTCGACGTCCTCGCCGGGTTCGATGTGCTGGACCAGCCAGTCCTCGTCGTGGGTTTCGCCGGCCACCGCCGAGTTGAGGTAGAAGCGCGGCTCGCCGTCGTGGGGGTGGAGGCGCGTGATCGTCATCTCGCCCTCGATGCCGCCCGACGAGGTGAGCATGTGGACGAGGCGCAGGCCCCCCGGGCGGGCCGGCAGCCGGTTGGCCGAGAGGCGATCGAGCAGTGCGGCGGCGTCGTCGCCGGCCACGAAGAACTTGGCGAAGGCGGTCAGGTCGACGATCCCGACCCNGTCGCGCACGCCCCGGCATTCGGCGGCGACGGTGTCGAAGGCGTTGGAGCGTCGCCACGAGTAGTCCTCGGGCTCGCCGAAGTAGCGGGGGCGCTCCCAGCCCCAGACGTCCTGCCACTGTGCACCGAGGGCGTCGAGACGGTCGTAGATGGGCGTCATGCGCATCGGGCGGCCGGCGGGGCGGTATTCGCCGGGCATGCGCACCTGGTACATCTCGTGGTACTCGTCGATGGACTTGTCGATGGTGTAGTCGAGGGTGGCCCAGGGNCCGAAGCGGCGGGGGTCCATCTCGCGGACGTTGACCTCGGTCTGGCCGTGGACCATCCACTGGGCGAGGTACTTGCCNGCGCCGGGGCCCTGCGTGATGCCGATCGAGGCGCCGACGCACATCCAGTAGTTGCGCAGGCCGGGGGCGGGGCCCATGAGGAAGCCGCCGTCGGGGGTGTGGGTGATGGGGCCGGAGATGGTCTGCTTGATGCCGGCCTCACCGAAGACGGGGATGCGCTCGGCGGCCAGTTCGAGCCACGGCATGAGGACGTCGTGGTCGGGCGGGGTGAGGTGGAAGTGGAGGTCCCAGTCGATGCCGTCGGTGCCGTAGGTGACGGCGTCGGCCCGTTCGTAGGGGCCGACGAGGAGGCTGTCGATCTCGCGGCGGTAGTAGCACGACGATCGGGGGTCGCGGACGACGGGCATCTCGTGCTCGCAGGCGGCCATGGCTGGGAGCGACTCGGTGATGAGGTACTGGTGGATCATCGAGACGATCGGGACGTCGAGCCCGACCATGGCGCCGACCTGGGGTCCGTAGTGGCCGGCGGCGTTGACGACGTGGTCGGCCACGATCCGGCCCTTGTCGGTGACGACCTCCCAGCGGCCGTCGGGCAGGGGGTTGACGTCGGTGACGAGCGTGTGGCGGGCGANNNNGGCNCCGAGNTGGCGGGCGCCGGNGGCCATGGCGTTGGTGGTGCCGGTGGGGTCGGCCCATCCGTCGTGGAGGGTGTGGAACCCGAGGACGACGTCGGAGGTGTCCTCGATGAGCGGGGCCAGTTCGCGGATCTCGTCGGGTCCGATGAGGTGCGACTCGATGCCGATGAGCTCGAGGACGCCCTGGACGTAGCGGTACCACTCGGCCTGTTCTGCGTTGACGGCGAGGCGGACGGCGCCGCAGCCGTGCCAGCCGGGGGAGAGGCCGGTCTCGGCTTCGAGGGCCTTGTAGAGGTTCGTGGCGTCGAGGTGGACCTTGGCCATGTTGAGGCTGCCGATGAAGTGCGGGATGAGTCCGGCGGCGTGCCAGGTGGAGCCGGAGGTGAGTTCGCCCTTTTCGACGAGGAGGGTGTCGGTCCAGCCTTCGTGGGCGAGGTGGTAGAGGAGGCCGGTGCCCATGGCGCCGCCTCCGATGATCACGCACTGCGCCTCGTCGCGCACGGCGTACCCCTCTCCTGCTTTCTCGGGTGGTCGGTATGTTCCAATGAGTGGAACGTTCCGGTGACTGGTGATCTATGCTAGCCGGGTGCAGTCGATCGAGCGAACGTTCGGGGTGTTGCGCGCCGTTTCGGCGGGCGGCGGCTCGGTGGGCGTCTCGGAGGTGGCCCGGGCGACCGGCCTGGCCAAGTCGACGTGCTCGCGCATCCTNGCCAGCCTGGACGAGCTCGGCATCGTCGAGCGGATCGACGACTCCGGCNGATTCGTGATCGGCGCCGGCCTGGTCGCCCTGGCCGGTTCGGGGGCCTCGCCCTCATCCCTGCGGGAGNTGGCCCGGCCGGAGCTGCTGGGCCTGGCCGACCGGCTGGGCGAGTGCGCCGGCCTCGCCGTCCCCGACGNCCGCGACGGCCTCTACGTCGACCAGGTGCCGGGCCCCGGCCACGTGCAGGTCACCGACTGGACCGGCCACCGGTTCCCGCTCCACACCATCGCCGCCGGCCTGGCCCTGATGGGAGGCTGGTCGGACACCGACGTTGCCGCCTATGCCGACGTCGGCCTCGAGGAGTTCACGCCATGCACGGTCACCACGCTNGTCGGCCTACGCCAACGGATCGGCGAGGTTCGCCGCACGGGCGCTGCCTGGACGATCGGCGAGTTCTCCGAGGAGATCGCCGGCGTGGCGGCCGCCGTNTGCGACCCCGACGGAACNGCGGTGGCGTCGCTCACCGTCTACGGCCCCGTCTTCCGCTTCCCCGGCGGGGCCGACACCAGCGAGATCGAACTGGTGGTGCGGGAAGCGGCCGCCAGGGTCGAAGCCAGGCTGGAGGGCTGAACCCTCAGTCGTTGTCATGGAGCGCTGCATCNCCGGGTCCAGCGGGGCACCCGGCGTCTCCCGGTGACGAGTACGTCCTGGACGNGGAGCCCCCACCGCTCCGGTGGCGCAGACTTCGCCGGCTANCGCTGGTCGGGGGGCCGCTCGGACCAGAGTCGCAACTGCTCGAACGGATAGATGCCCGTGCTGTGCCCGTCGTTCCAGGTGATGACCAGGCCCCAGGCGCCGTGCAACGCAGCGTCGGTGATGGACAGAGGGATGGGGCTGTCGGGGCGCGGCCAGACCTCCTCGCCGCGCTCTCCGAGGGACCGACATGACGCACACGGGCACCACAGGCGTAGCCGCATCAGGTCGAAGTCGGCCACGTAGCCGTCCTCGAAGGTGACNGTCAGGCCCCGGCCGCGTTCGACGACCACGTCGGCAACCTCGAAACGGTCCTCCATCCCGCCATCATGTCGGCATCAGGGCCAAGGGAGGCACCCTCCACGAGGTGGGGGCGGTCACGGCGCTGCGTCAACCTCCGGCCTGCTNCGANCGCCGGGCCGTCCAGGCCAGCCATTCGTCGATTTCGACGACGATCACCGACCCGGTCGGTGGCGTGCCGACGAGCTGGGGGTACTTCGCCACNAGCGAGTCGACGGCCTGCCGGTGGTGCCGGCCGGTCGAGACGACACGGGCGTCGCCCCGAACCCGAACCCACCAGAGNCCGTCCCACTCCTCGTCGTACCGGTGGGCGAGCACGGTCACACGCGGGTTCGCCCGGATGTTGTCCAGGCGTTGTAGCCGAACGGTCGTCTTCGGCTTGTGGTCGACGGCGCTCACCAGCCGATCGTCGTCGANGGCGAACGTGATGGGAACGAGGTCGACCTCTCCTGCAGGATTCGTCGTGCCGAGCGTCGCCACCCGCNCCGAAGCGAACCGTTGCCGGGCATCCTCGGAGTCGATCGACGGCATGTCCCCAGCATGCCCGAAGGTACGCGGGGAGGTTCCCCGTCGCCGGTCGATCGACCCAGATGCGGCTGCCGGCCGTCACGGGATCGCCTGACNNGTCCCGTCCTACACTCGGCGAACCATGGGGACCCGAACGTGAGCGAAGCGCTCGTCGCCGAGATCCAGGCTGCCCTCGGGCCGCGGGGTTGGCTCGATCCTGCCGACGCCGGGTCGGCGCTCACCGGCTGGCGCGGCACCTACTCGGGTACGCCGGTTCTCGTCGCCAGGCCCGACACGGTCGGCGGCGTCCAGGAGGTGGTGCGCACGTGTGCCCGGCACGGTGCCGCCGTCGTCACCCAGGGCGGCAACACCGGCCTCGCCGGCGGCTCGGTACCGATCGANGACCTGTCCGACGGCCGTCCGTCGGTGCTGCTGCTCACCACCCGCCTCAACCGGATCACCTCCGTCGANCCTGCCCGGTTCACCGTCACCGCAGAGGCCGGCTGCACCATCGAGCAGGTCCAGCAGGCAGCNGCCGCCGNCGACCGGCAGTTGGCGATGGACTGGGGCGCCCGCGGCAGCGCCACCGTCGGGGGNGCCATCTCCACCAACGCCGGCGGCCTCAACGTGCTGCGCTACGGCAACACCCGACGCCACGTCCTCGGCCTCGAGGCGGTGCTCGCCGACGGTCGGGTCTTCGACGGCCTGCGGGCCCTGCGCAAGGACAACACCGGCTACGACCTCAAGCACCTCTTCATCGGCGCCGAGGGCACGCTCGGCGTGGTCACCAGGGCGGTGCTCGAACTCCAGCCGGCGATGNCGCACCACCGGTCGCTGTTCGCCTCGCTCACCGGCCTCGACGTGGTCACCGACCTCTACGGGCTGGCCCGCTCGATCGACCCCGGCGGCCTGACCGCCTTCGAACTGGTCCCCGAGATGGGCGTCGGCGTGGCCGTCGACGTGCTCGACGTGGTCCGGCCCATCGACACCCGGTCCGAGTGGTACCTGCTGGCACGGTTCAGCGGCAGCGANCCCGTCACCGACACGGTCACCCGCTTCCTCACCGAGGCCGTCGAGCGCGGCTACGCCACCGACGCCGTCGTCGCCGAGACCGCCTCGCAGGAGGCCAACCTCTGGACGCTGCGCGACGAGCTCCCGCCCGAGATGCTCTTCGACAGCCGGGGTGCCAAGTTCGACGCCGCCGTCCCGATCGACCGGATCCCTGAATTCCAGCACTCGGTCGAGGCCATCGCCGCCCGGCTCTGCGGACCCGAGGCGGTCACCTTCTCGTTCGGCCACCTCGGCGACGGCAACCTCCACGTCTACGTGCTGCCCTCCCTCGAACATGGCGGCCGCCTGGCCCCGGACCTGGTCGGGTCCGTCACCACCGCCGTCGACGANGTGATCTGGGANCTGGGCGGCACGATCAGCGCCGAGCACGGCATCGGCCAGGACCTGCTCGNCCGCCTCCCCGGCCAGAAGTCGCAGGTCGAGTTCGACCTCATGCGGGCCGTCAAGGCCGCCCTCGACCCCACCGACATCTTCAACCCCGGCAAGGGCGCCCAGACCATCGAACGCAGCACGCGCAGTGCAGCTCGTTCAGGCCAGGACGAGGTCGAGGCTTGACCGGCTGAGGCGTTCGCAGCCGGTGTCGGTGACGACCACCGAATGGCCCAACGTCATGGCCTTCTGGTCGGCGTGGTTCAGCAGGATCATGTGNAGGAAGAAGGTGTGGTTCGCCTCGAACTCGAGGGGGTTGCCCTCGTAGAGCATCGGCGGATCGGTCCAGACCGGGGCGTAGACAGCGCCCATGCCGTAGCCGCAGGCGTTGAGNCGGTGCTCCCGGTAGCCGGCGGCGTCGAGCACCCCGGCGTGCACGTCGAAGACCTCGCCCAGGGTTGCGCCCGGCCGGATGGCGTCCTCGCAGGCCAGCAGCGCCTCTTCGCACGCCCGGTGCATGTCGACCTGCACCGGATCGGGCTCACCGACGAGGATCGTGCGCATCATCGCCGCGTGGTAGCGGCGTTGCACGCCGCACCATTCGAGCGTGAGTTGGTCGTCGTCGTCGAGCCGCCGACGGCCCGACGTGTAGCGGACCATGAGCGCCCCCGGGCCGGAACCGATGATCAGNTCGTTGCCGGCGTAGTCGCCGCCGCCGAGGAACACCGCCCCCTGCATCGCCGCGAGGATCTCGGCCTCGTCGACGCCCGGGCCGGCAAGCCGAACCGCCTCGTCCCAGGCGTCGTCTGCCAGCTCGGCGGCGCGCCGCACGTACACCAACTCCTGAAGGCTCTTTGTGCGGCGTAACTCCTGGACGAGCGTGGAGGCGTCGGTCCAGGCGAGGAACCCGTCGAGCTCCGCCTCGAGGAGGCGCCAGTTCGACGCCTTGAGTCCGTACGAGTCGATCTCGATACCGACCCGGCTGCCGGCGAGGCCCAGGTCGTCGAGCATCGCCCGTAGGTCCACGGCCGGGTTCATGCCCTCGACGTCGATCCAGGTCCGGACNTCGGNGATGTCAGACGTGTAGAGCGCCGTCCCGTAGTCGGGGGCCCGGTTGAGCAGGACGATNCGACCGTCGGCAGTCATCACCAGGCACTGGAACATGGAGAAGCCGAACGTGTCATAGCCCGTCAGCCAGTACATCGACTCCTGCTTGAACATGAGGAGGGCATCGAGGCCGGCGTCGGCGATCGCCGCAGCGGCCCGGCCCTTGCGGGCGTGCATCTCCTCGGGGGTGAAATGGATCGGCATGAGAGGGGCTCCGGGTGGGGATTGGAGGTCAGAGTCGGCGGCGCACCTCGGCGCTCTCGTACAGGACGTCGGCGAAGGCTTCGTTGACGGTGCGNCGGGTGGCCCGGTCCTCGAGGGTGCACCGTCCGGTCGGTACCCGGACCACGTGAAATGCCGGATCGACGGGCCGCTCGCCGAGCGCCATCACATGNTGCTCGCCACGGGTCGGGCGCACTCCGGCACCGAGGTACGACTGGAACGCCACGCCGACACGCCGGTCGTCGGACCGGTTGGGTTGCGATCCGTGGACCAGGTGGGGGTGGTGCAGCGACATCTGGCCGGGTGCCAGGACGAGGTCGACCGCCGACGAGTCGTCGACGTCCACGTACTGGCCCCGCGTCAGGATGTTGTCGGCGCCGTAGGCGTCGGTGTGCTCGACGATCCCGAGGCGGTGCGTGCCGGGGATCACGGACACGCAGCCATTCTCGACGGTGCTGGGCGTGAGGGCGATCCACGCCGTGACGAAGTCGTCGGGCTCGAGCCCCATGTAGGTGGCGTCCTGGTGCCAGGTCACGTGGGAGCCCGTCTGTGGCTCCTTGATGAACAGCACCGAACTCGACAAAGCGACAGGATCGGCGACCAACGACCGGACGCAGTCCACCACGACCTCGTGTACCGCCAGCTCGGCCAGGAACGGGAGCACCAGGTGTGCGTTGTTGCGGTTCTCGGCGTGGAGGTCGTCCGGGAAGTCGACCTCGGCCGCCTCGAGTTCTCCAAGTGCGTCTGCAGCCTCGGCGGCGGTCAGCACGTCGATCGGCGCCACCCAGCCCTGCTCGCGGTACTGCGCCACCTGCCCGTCGGTGAGTCCAACCATGGTGCGAACGCTATTGCCTCCGGGCCATTCCGCCCGCATGGCACGACCACTACGTTGTGCCGATGCCGGACGTGGAACTTCCGTTCAGCCGTGACGAGTACGCCGCACGGCTCGCCAAGGTCCGTGCGGCGATGGACGCCGCCGGCATCGACGTCATGGTCGCCGCCGACCCGTCGAACATGTCCTGGCTGACCGGCTACGACGGCTGGTCCTTCTACACGCCCCAGGCGGTGATCGTCGGGCACGACGGCGAGCCGTGGTGGTGGGGTAGACGCATGGACGCCAACGGCGCCCGACGCACCGTCTACATGGACGGGTCCCGAATCCTCGACTACTCCGACGACCACGTCATGTCCACCGAGCGCCACGCCTTCGGGCAGTTGGGTGGTCTGCTCAACGACCTCGNCCTCGGGTCCGGCCGGGTCGGCGTGGAACTCGACAACTACTACTACTCGGCCGCCGCCCACCAGAACCTCGTGGCGGCCCTGCCCGGCGCCGACGTGGTCGACGCCACCGGACTCGTCAACTGGCAGCGGGGCGTCAAGTCCGAGCAGGAGTTGGTCTACATGCGGCGCGCTGCCCGCATCGTCGAACTCATGCACGACCGGGTCCGCGAACTGATCGAACCNGGCATGCGCAAGTGCGACCTGGTCGGCGAGATCTACCGCACCGCGATGTCGGGCACCGAGGAGTTCGGCGGCGACTACGCAGCGTTCGTGCCGATACTCGCGACCGGAGCCGACGCCTCCGCTCCGCACCTGACCTGGGACGACAAGCCGCTCGAGAGCGGNGCCGGCACGTTCCTCGAGATNGCAGGGGCCCACCGCCGCTACCAACTGCCGCTGTGCCGGTCCGTGTACCTCGGTACCCCGCCGCCCGAGATGCTCGAGGCCGAGAAGGCCCTGATCGAAGGACTCGAGGCCGGGCTCGACGCCGGTCGTGCCGGCAACCGGGCCTGCGACGTGGCCAACGCCCTCTACGGCACCATGGAGAAGTACGGCATCCACAAGGANGGCCGCTGTGGCTACCCGATCGGCATCAGCTACCCGCCCGACTGGGGAGAGCGCACCATCTCGTTCCGACCGACCGACGAGTCGATCCTCGAACCCGGCATGACCTTCCACTTCATGCCCGGCCTCTGGATGGACGACTGGGGCCTCGAGATCACCGAGAGCCTCCTCATCCGCGACNAGGGCCCGGCCGAGACCCTGGCGAACTATCCACGCGAACTGTTCGTCAAGCCATGAGCGAGCACCCGCTACTGGACGACACCCTNGCGATCCTCGACGACCTGATCGCCTTCCCGTCGGTGGCGCTCACGCCCAACGTCGACCTCNTCGCCTGGGTGGTCGACCGCCTCGACGGCGTGGCCTCCGACATCNGNCTCAGCCACGACCCCACCGGCACCAAGGCCAACCTGTTCGCCACGATCGGCCCGGTGGTCGACGGTGGGATCATGCTGGCCGGCCACAGCGACGTCGTGCCCGTCGACCCCGANGACTGGNCGTCGCCGCCGTTCACCGCCACCCGCGTCGACGACCGCATCTACGGGCGGGGNACCGCCGACATGAAGGGGTTCGTGGCCTGCGTGCTGGCNCTCGCCCCCCGGTGGGCGGCCCTCGACATGGCCCGACCGGTACACCTCGCCCTCACCTACGACGAGGAGGACGGCTTCCACGGCGCCCCGGTGCTGATCGACTCGCTGGCCGACGCCCCCCGGCCGGCAGCCGCCATCGTCGGCGAGCCCACCGGCCTGCAGGTCATCGGCGCCCACAAGGGCTGCTACGAGTACACGACCACGGTCACCGGNATGGACGGGCACAGNTCACGCCCGGCCGAGGCCGTGAACGCCGTNCACCANGCCACCCGCTGGATCGGTGGACTGCTGGGCCTGGCCGNNGANCTGGCNNCNCGNGCNCCCGCCGACAGTCGCTTCGANCCCGCCCACACCACCACCAACGTCGGCGTCGTGACCGGGGGACTTGCCCGCTGCACGGTCGCCGGGGAGTGCTCNTTCGAGTGGGAGATGCGGCCGGTGCAGCGCAGCGACGCCGGGTTCGTCAAGGCCCGCATGGCNGAGGTCGAGGCCGGCCTGCTGGCCGAGATGCGCACCGTGCACCCGGAGGCCGCCATCGAGACCGAGGTCGTGTGCGAGATCGACGGCCTCGAATGGGACGGGGATTCGCCGGCCATCGACCTGATGCGGTCCCTGCTGGGCGGCGACCCGCCGGTCGGCATGGTCGCCTACGGCACCGAGGCCGGCCTCTACCAGGGGGCAGGAATCCCGTCGGTCGTGTGGGGCCCCGGCGACATCGGCGTCGCCCACCGGCCCGATGAGTACGTCGAGGTCGCCGACCTGGCCGCCTGCCTCGAGGTGCTGGAACGCCTCCCCGGACAAC
>PACE01000019.1 GCA_002699725.1 Acidimicrobiaceae bacterium | reverse complement strand
GTCCTCGGCCGGCAACAGGTCGACGAGGCGATCCAGCAGATCGCCGGTCCCCCGGCCGTGCAGAGCACTCACCGCCGCCGGGTCGCCGAGGCCCAGCTTGAGCATCTCCCAGCTCGCCGCCTCGTGCACCCGGTCGTCAACCTTGTTGGCGACCACGATCACCGTGTCGGCACGTCCGCGTAACAGCGCAGCCACCCGATCGTCGTCCTCGGTGACCCCGACCGTCGCGTCCACCACGAACAGTACGGTGTCGGCGTCGGCGATCGCCTTCTCACTCTGGCGACTGACCTGGTCGTCGAGGGAGTCACCACCGGCCAGCCATCCGCCGGTGTCGACGAGCATGAAGGGGCGACCCCGCCAGGAGGCGGCAACCTCCTTGCGATCCCGAGTCACCCCGGGACGCTCCTCGACGATCGCCTCACGTCGCCCAATAATCCGGTTGAGGAGCGTCGACTTGCCGACGTTCGGGCGCCCGACGATCGCGACCACGGGAATCATGCCAGCGCCTCCCGGAGCGACGCCCCGTCCGTCGCCACGACCTCCACGGGACGCGGCAGTTCATCGGGCACGAGGCCGTCGAGGAACCGGCCGCCACTGAGGCAGACGTCCGGGAGCAGGTATCGATGGCCCTCCGGTTGCTCCGCTAGGACCCGGATGAGGTCCTCGCCGACGAGGAGGCCCGTCACGCCCACGTTGCCCCCGAAGAAGCGGTTCTCGACCGGCAGCACACGCAGGTCGGACCTGCCCAGGCCCTCCACCAGCGGTCCGAGCACCGGGGCACCGAGTTCACCGGTCAACACCGCCACCGGGGCGCCTCGCCGCACGCCGAGCCGGACCGGCGTACCGAGACCGCCGCCGTCGAGTCGGGGCGCACGGAACCCGGCAGCCGGAGCTCCATCGACGGCCTGGAAGAAGCCGGAGGCCCGACCCGTGAAACCATCCGACCCGCCGCCCAGGAATCCCTCTTCGAACGAACGGGCCATGCCGATCCCGTCCTCGTGCATCGGGAAGCCCTCATACGCCTCGGCAGGCGGGAACTCCCGACCGGCCAGCAGGTAGTACTCGTCGGCTGCGAAGACGAGGCGCCGACCGACCGCCGCAGCGAACACCTCCTGCCAGGCCTCCACCGTGTCGACCACGAACGCCGCCTCGTCGACCGTGTGGGGTCGCATCCGCTCCTCGGTCGTGTACCGGCTCACGCCGAGTGGTACCACGCAGAGACTGGCAAGGTCGGCGAACCGCTCGGCGACGCCAGCGAGCGTGTCCTCGAACCAGAGGCCGTCGTTCACGCCGGGGCACACCACCACCTGACCGTGGACCTCGATGCCGTGGTCGAGGAGCACCCGCAGCCACCGCAGGCTCGTGCCGCCCCGNCGGTTGCGCAACATCTCGGTGCGCTTNCCCGGATCGGTGGCGTGGATGCTCACGTAGAGNGGACCGAGTCGCTCGGTNACGACCCGCTCGAGGTCGGCCTCNGTGAAGCGNGTCAGCGTCGTGAAGTTGCCGTANAGGAACGACAGGCGGTAGTCGTCGTCCTTGAGGTAGAGGCTGCGGCGCATCCCCGGCGGCAACTGGTAGATGAANCAGAACTCGCANTGGTTNTCGCAGGTCTGGACCCGGTCGAACAACGGGCTGTCGACCTCGACGCCCANCGGCGCACCGNCGGCCTTGTCGACCTCGATNTCNTGACGCAGNCCNCCACGGTCGATNTCGAGCAGCAACGANGGCTCGTCNACCAGNAACTGATACTGGATGACGTCGCGGGGAACCTGCTCGTTGATGGCGAGNATGCAGTCACCNGGCGCGACCCCGGCCCGCTGTGCNGGCGAATCGGGGNCGACGGCGACCACCACGGGGGCGGACATGGCGCCAAGNCTACCGACGGGCCCAGCGACGACGGTCCCAGGAGAGCCGGGAACCNACGCTGCGCTGGCCCAACCGCCCCACNCGATGCANGCCGGTAGGGTCGCNGCATGGACGTCGATCGCGTGCTGCTCGCCGANCCACGGGGNTTCTGTGCCGGCGTCGAGATGGCCATCAAGGCGCTGGCCTGGCTGGTTCGGACCTTCGACGAGCCCGTCTACTGCTACCACGAGATCGTCCACAACAAGCTCGTGGTCGAACGCTTCGAGGCCCTGGGGGTGGTGTTCGTCGAGGACATCGAAGAAGTCCCCGAGGGCGCCCCGGTCATGCTCTCCGCCCACGGTTCGGCCCCCGACATCGTCCGACGGGCACACGGGATCGGTGGCTACACGGTCGACGCCGTCTGCCCGCTCGTCACCAAGGTCCACCACGAGGTCAAGACCCGGGAGCGCAAGGGCTTCCAGATCGTCTACGTCGGCCACGAGGGCCACGAAGAGGCAGTCGGCACGATCGCCGTAGCGCCCGAGATCATGCACCGCGTCGAACACCCGGACGACATTGACGCACTCCCCGACCTCGGCGACGACGTGGCGGTCCTCGCCCAGACCACGCTCAGCCACCGCGACTGGTCCGGCGTCCTCGATGCCGCCGGCGAACGGTGGCCCTCCCTGTGGTCGCCGGGGCGCAGCGACCTGTGCTTCGCCACCACCAACCGCCAAGGGGCGCTCCTCGACCTGGTCGACCGCTGCGACGCCGTCGTCGTGATCGGCTCGACCAACAGCTCGAACACCAAGGCACTCGTCAAACTCGCCGAGGAGGCCGGCTGCCNACGGGTNGTCTGGATCAACCGCNCCNACGAACTCCCCGACGACCTCTCCGGCACGGTCGGCGTCACCGCCGGAGCCTCGGCCCCGGAAGANGTCGTCGACGCNGTNCTNGCCANGCTCNCCCCCGCNGACGGCATCGAGGTGGTGCNNCACACCGNAGAAAANGANTACTTCCCGCCGCCNCGCAACCTNCGNGACCTNCTCGCCNCCGTCCGCNGCTTCGTCGNCCTCGGNTTCGGNGCCCCGCCACCCGNGNNCCACTTCGACGACCGCTCNGTCGGGGCNTCCGGGGCACTGGCCGCCCTCGACCNGNTCTGANCCCTCAGTCCCCGTCGAGNGGTTCTGGGAGANCAGGNCGCGNNANCGCCGGTCGNCCCGCCANCCGCTGCGCCTCGTCGAACACCACCTGCATCTGCNGCCGCAACTCCTCGGTGANNTCCTCGACCACCCGACGCGGCACCCGNCCNTCNAGCACCGGCGGCCNGATCGGCTCCCCGACCACCAGGAACACCTTGGTGGGCCGGATGAGCGCCGAGCCACCCGGCATGGCGTGGTCGGTGCCGGCGATGCCCATCGGCACGATCGGCACGCCCGCCCGAACGGCGACGAACGCAGGCCCGGCGTGCATCTCCTCGGCCAGCACCACCGGACCGTGCCGCCGGGTTCCCTCCGGGAACATCACCATCGGCTCGCCACGCTCGAGCACCTCCTGACACGCCCGCAGCGCCGCCCGGTCGGCTGTGCCCCGCTCCACCGGGAACCCACCGACGATGGTGAGGAAGCGGCCGGCAAACCTCGAGTTCCAGAGCGACTCCTTGCCGAGGAACCGCAGCCTGCGGGAGGTGGCCATGCCGCCCACGGGCGTGTCGAGATACGACCGGTGGACCGGAGCGAGGATGTACGGCTCGACCTTCGGAAGGTGCTCCTTGCCGACCACCCGGAAACGGAACCATGCCTTGAGGGCCAACCAGAGCATCGACCAGCAGAAGCGGTAGACGACCCGGTCGACCAGCCCCATCTCCTGCCCGAGGCCTGAATCGCTCATCGAAGCAGCGCCACGATCGCTTCCACCACCTCGTCGACGGTCAGTTCCGACGTGTCGAGGGTGACCGATCCGTCCGCCTCGACGAGGGGGCTGGCCTCACGGCCGCTGTCGGCGGCGTCGCGGCGTCGGATGTCGGCGGCGACCGCCGCGACGTCGACGTCGCCCGTCTCACCGGCTCGACGACGCGCCCGCACCTCCGGAGACGCCGTCAGGTACACCTTGAGGCGGGCCTCGGGAAACACGACCGAGCCGATGTCCCGGCCCTCGACGACCCCACCGCCCCGCTCCCCAACCCAGTTCCGCTGGCGTTCGACCAGTTCGACACGCACATCGACCATCGCCGCCACCACGCTGACCGCCGAGGTGACCTCGGGGCCCCTGATGGCCAGGGTGGCGTCCACCCCGTCGACGACACAGGAGGTCCGGTCGAGGTGCAGGCCCATGTCCCGTGCGG
The DNA here is from genome assembly GCA_002699725.1 of Acidimicrobiaceae bacterium. Taxonomy (GTDB): domain Bacteria; phylum Actinomycetota; class Acidimicrobiia; order Acidimicrobiales; family MedAcidi-G1; genus S20-B6. The sequence goes on along the minus strand of PACE01000019.1, from coordinate 17,427 downwards.
TCCGGGCGACCGCCACCTCGTCCCCGAGATCGGTCCCGGCCCGCAGGGCGGCGAACGCGACGGCGCGATACATGGCACCGGTGTCCAGGTACGCCAACTCGAGCCGGTCGGCAAGCGCCCTTGCGATCGTCGTCTTGCCCGAACCGGCCGGACCATCGATCGCGATCACCTCGAGACCGGACATGCGCTCAGTCTCCCCCACCACGTAGTGCGGCCAGGTCATCTGCAAAGCCCGGATAGCTCGTGGCCACCGCATCCCAGCCGTCGACGGTGGTCGGACCGTCGGCCACCAGGGCGGCCACCGCCCCCGCCATGGCGATCCGATGGTCGTGGTGCGAACGGACGGAGGCGCCGCGCAGGCGCCCGCCCTCGACCACCAGGACGTCGCCCTCGGTCCGCACCGAGCCTCCCATCGCCTCGAGGAGGCCCTCGACCGTTGCGATCCGGTCGCTCTCCTTGACCCGGAGCTCCGCCACACCCTCGAAGCGGGTCTCCCCCTCGGCACAGGCCGCAGCGACGGCAAGGACCGGGATCTCGTCCACCAGGCCGGGCACCTCCTCGGCGCCCACGACGGTGCCATGCAGGGCGGCGGCACGCACCGTCAGGTCGCCGCCTTCCGGATCGTGGTAGAGGTCGGCGCCCATCCGTCGCAGCACATCCACGAAGCCACCACGCGCCGGCCCCCGGTACACGTCCTGGACCACGACCTCCGAACCCGGGACGATCGACGCCGCCACAGCCCAGAAGGCGGCCTGCGAAGGGTCGCCCTCGACCTCGTGGTCGAATGGGACGGGTCGCCCCGGCGAGACCGTGATCCGACCGGGCTCCTCGACGACGTCGATTCCCGTGGCAGCGAACAGTTCCTCGGTGTGGGCCCGGGTCCGCAGCGCTTCGACCACCGTCGTGGGCCCGTCGGCCGACAGTCCGGCGAACAGGACGCAGCCCTTGACCTGTGCGCTCGCCACCGGCGACTCGTACTCGATGCCCGTCAGGCCGCCACCGTCGATCGCCAACGGCGCCAACGTCGACCCATCGGAGCCCGACACACGAGCCCCCATCTGCGCCAACGGCGCCAGCACGCGGTCCATGGGGCGTCGACGGATGGAGGCGTCGCCGTCGAGCACCGACCGGAACGGCAGACCGGCGAGCATCCCCGCCAGGAGGCGGATTCCGGTGCCCGAGTTGCCGACGTCGAGCACGTCGTCGGGCCCATGCAACCGGCCGCCCCGGATCCGCAGGGTCCCGTCGGAGCCCTCGTCCACATCCGCACCGACTTGCCTGATGATCGACAGCGTGCAGCGGACGTCCAGGCCGTCGCTCAGACCGCGAATCGTGCACGTGCCATCCGCAAGGGCCGCCAGCAGGAGCACCCGGTGGGAAATCGACTTGTCGCCCGGAACGCTCAGGCGCCCCCGGAGCGGCCCGCCCGGCCCTACCTCGAAGACCGACACGGCTCAGCCCTGCGTCAGCGGGCGCGAGGTGGGCCGGTAGTCCAGTCCCTCGAGGCCCTCTGTGAGCCGGTCGGCCATTGGGGCATCCACGATCAGGACGACCACGCCCCGGTCGCCCTCGGCAGAGTGTGCGATCTCGAGGTCGTAGATGTTGACGTCGAGATCGGTGGCGAGGGCGGCGATCGAAGCAATCTCCCCCTTGCGGTCGAGCACCGGGACCCGGACCTCGAGCAGTTCGGACGGCGGCGGCGCACCCGTGGGAAGGCTCACCCGCGCCGTCCGTGCGGACTCGAGGCGGTGGAGCAACCGATCCCCATNGGCCTCCGCGACCTCTCGTCGCACCTCTCCCAGCGCCCCGATCAGGTCGTCGAGGGCCTCGGTGATGGCTGCCCGGTTCTCGGCACAGATGTCGGGCCAGATCCCCGGTTGTCCTGCCGCGACCCGGGTCATGTCCCGGAAGCCGCCCGCCGCTAGTCGCAGGATCGCCGANTGCTCCTCGGACCTCCGTGCGGCGAGCCCGACCAGCGACGCAGCGGTCAGGTGCGGGACGTGGGAGACGAGCGCCACGAGGGCGTCGTGACGGTCCGGCGAGAGGGTCACAACCTCGGCGCCGAGTGACCGCACGATCGAACGCACACGGGCGAAGGCGGAGTCGGCGGTCGCCCCACCCGGGGTGAGCACCCAGTTGGCCCCGCGGAACATCGACGCATCGGCCCCCTCGACGCCGTCCAGTTCCGAACCGGCCATCGGATGGCCACCGACGAACCGTCGATCGTCGACGGCCTCGACGATCGACGCCTTGACGCTGCCCACGTCGGTCACGAGCCCGCTCGGCGAGGCGTCCAGCGCCTCGGCGACCAGCCCGGCGACCAGCCCGACGGGCGTCGCCACGAAGGTGACCTCGGCGGCCGGATCCCAACCGGCGGCGTCGAGGGCCCCGAGTTCGAGTCCGCGCGAGCAGCGCTCCCCGTCGGGATCGACGCCGCTGACGTGCCAGCCCAGTTCCCGGAGGGCCAAGCCGATCGAACCGCCGATCAGCCCGACTCCCACGACGGTGGCCCGCCGACTCATCGGACGACCCGCCNCGGACGCGAATGGTCCCCGACGGGACCCGGGAGGCGTGCCATGGCGCCGATGCTACCGGCCGCCCCCCTCGGCGGCCCGACGGTTTCCGGGCAGCGGCTCAGGCGCCGTCGGCGACCGCCCGCTCGAGTGCCCGCAACTCGTCGGTCTCGAGGTGCCGCCAGGTGCCGGGTCGGATCGAGCGGTCGGCCAGGGGCCCGATCCGGGTTCGGACGAGTCGGATGACGGGGTGCCCGACGGCGTCGCACATGCGCCGAACCTGGCGGTTGCGGCCCTCGTGGATGACCAGACGGAGGACGTTCGGCTCGACGGGGGTCACCCGTGCCGGTGCGGTCACCCCGTCGTCGAGCTCGACGCCCTCGCGCAACTGCCGCAGGACGGATCGCGTCGGTGACCCCTCCACGTGCACCACGTACTCCTTCTCGACCCCGTACGAGGGGTGGGTGATGCGGTTGGCGATCTCCCCGTCATTGGTCAAGAGCAGGAGCCCCTCCGTGTCGAGGTCGAGGCGCCCGACCGGGAAGACCCGGGGCTCGTCGGGGACCAGGCCCACCACCACCGGGCGGCCCTGGGGATCGTCGGCGGTCGTCACGACCCCGACCGGCTTGTTGAGCAGGTAGTAGACGAGCCCGGGACGAACCCCGACCGGTGCTCCGTCGACGAGGATCAGGGCCGTCTCCGCATCGACCCGACGGCCCAGCACGGCGACCGCGCCGTCCACCCGGACCCGGCCGGCAGCGATGAGGTCATCGCAGGTGCGCCGACTCCCGAAGCCGGCCCGGGCCAACACCTTCTGGAGGCGCACGCCCTCTCCGGCGGCGTCCGTCATGTCCCGCTCCCCGGCCGGGCGGTCAGGCCTCGACGGGGCCGCCGGAACCGAACACCTCGGCGACGGACGGCTCCTCGGCATCGACGGGCTCGTCGATGGGTTCGCCGTCCTCGACAAGGTCGGAACCCACACGGAGGCCCCGCTCGAGGGCCTCGACGACCTCGGCACCAGGTACGAACTCGCCCAGCGGCGGCAGGTCGTGCACCGAGTCGAGGCCCAGGTGTTCGAGGAAGAACGGTGTGGTGCCAAACAGCACCGCATTGCCGGGGCCGGGGTCGCGCGACAGTTCGACGATGTAGCCACGGTGCTGGAGCGTGCGCATCACACCGTCGACGTCGACGCCGCGGATCGCCGAGACCTGGGCCCTCGACACGGGTTGCTTGTAGGCGACGATCGCCAACGTCTCGAGGGCTGCGCTGGTGAGCCGTGAACTCTGTCCCTCGAGCACGAACCGCTCAACCCATGCCGCCTGGTCGGGATGGCTCTGGTAGCGGAAGCCGCCGGCCACCCGGACGAGGGCGAACCCGCGACCCTCCTCCTCATAGGCCGCAGCCAGCTCACTGCAGATGCGCTCCACCTCGTCGGTCGCGACCTCGAGGAGTTGGGCAAGGAGGTTGGGGGGCACCGGGTCGAGGGCGACCATGAGCATGGCCTCGACGGCCCGTCGGACCCCTGCGGCGGCGTTCTCGGCGACCCCTTCTCCGCCACCCGGCAGGACTTCCACCAGTCAGCCCTCGTAGGCGTCGACGAGGTCGACGCCGGTGGGATCGGCTCCTGCCCGCCACTGCACGTGGATGTCCCCGAAGGCACCCACCTGGTCGATGTCGATCACGCCCTGCTTGTAGAGCTCGAGCACGGCGAGGAAGCGGACCACGACCTCCAGGCGCTCGTCGAGGTCTCGGGTCATGCGCCGGAAGGTCGTCGGTCCCGAGGTCGGCAACGTCGCAACCAGTTCGTTGACGGCGTCCGCGACGCTGACCCGAATCGGTGCGATGTGGAACGTGTCGACATGCTCGACGGGCCTCGGCTCGAACGCCCGCAGATAGGCCCGGTGAAGGTCGTCGGGCATCACACCGTCGAGCAGGTCGGGCGTCAGGTCGAGGAGGTGGACATCGGGTCCCGCCCGGCGCGGCCTCGAGAGACACGCCTCGGCGGACAACCGGCGGAGGACGATTGCAGCGTCCTTGAAGGTCTTGCACTCCAGCAATCGGGCCAGCAGGAGGTCGCGTTCCTCCCATGCGGCGAACTCCTCGTCGAGGTCGAGGTCGTTGTTGCCGGGAAGCAGCCGTCGGGTCTTGAGCTCGACGAGGATCGACGCGATGAGGAGGAACTCGGTGGCCACCTCGAGGTCGAGTTCCCCGAGGCGACCCAACTCGGCGATGAACTCGTCGACGATCGTCGACAGTTGGACCTCGTAGAGCTCCAACTCCTCCTTCAGGATCAGGTGCAGCAGCAGGTCGAAGGGGCCCTCATAGACGGGGGTGGTGACTGTGATGCTCACGGCTCCAAACCCTAGGGAGTCGTTGGCGACCTGCGGTGTATGGCACGGGTCCCGGCGGGGAGCGGAATGCCCCTCCTCCCCACCCGACCACAGGCCTCCCGCTACCCTGCCCGCCATGTCACGAGTCTTCTCCGGCATCAAGCCGTCCGGTTCGGTCCACCTCGGGAACCTCCTCGGAGCACTCCGCAACTGGGTGGACCTCCAGGACCGGGCCGAGACCGTCTACTGCGTCGTCGACCTCCACGCCCTCACCGCTCCGCAGGATCCGGCGGAACTGAGAGCCTCGACGCTGTCGCTGACGCAGATGCTCGTCGCGGTCGGGCTCGACCCCGACCGCTGCACCCTGTTCGTGCAGAGCCACGTCCACGAGCACTCCGAGTGCGCCTGGCTCATGGAGTGCACGGCCGCCTTCGGCGAACTGCGCCGCATGACCCAGTTCAAGGACAAGTCCGACCAGGCCGGGTTCGTGTCGGGCGGCCTCTTCACCTACCCCGCACTCCAGGCCGCCGACATCCTCCTCTACGACACCGACGAGGTCCCGGTCGGCGAGGACCAACGCCAGCACATCGAACTCACCCGCGACATCGCCGAGCGCTTCAACTCGCGCTACGGCGACACGTTCGTGGTACCCGAGGCGGTCGTGCCGCCGGCCGGCGCACGGGTCATGGACCTCCAGCAGCCCGACAACAAGATGTCCAAGTCCGAGGACAGCCCCCAGGGCTCGATCTCGCTGCTGGACGAACCCGCCGCCGTCGAGAAGAAGGTCAAGCGCGCCGTCACCGACAGCGACGGCGAGGTCCGCTACGACGTCGAGGCCAAGCCCGGCGTGTCGAACCTGCTCTCGATCCTCGGAGCCGCCACCGGTCGTGGGCCGGCCGAGGCCGCCGAGGGCATCGAGCGCTACGGAGACCTCAAGGCCGCCACCGCCGAGGCGGTCATCGAGATGCTCCGCCCGATCCAGGCCCGCTACCACGACCTGGCCGACGATCCCGCCGAGACCTCCCGGCTGCTGGCCGTCGGTGCGGACAAGGCAGCCGAGGTGGCCTCGGCCACCCTCGAGCGCGCCCGGCACAACATCGGCCTGCTCGGCCGGTAGCGCCGGACCGTCAGTCGTCGTCGGCGCTCCAGAGGGCCTCGGCGACCGACGCCTCCACCGTCCACCTCAAACTCGGGCGGTGGTGCTCGGCGGCCCAGGCGACCGTGAGCGGATCGCTTCCCGAGTCCGACAGCAGCGCCGCCCCCTCGGCGGGGTGTCGGAGGTAGCGGCCCAGCCGACCACGTGCCCCGCGTCGGGCCGCCCAGCGTTCGTGTCGTGACGCCGACGTGACGGCGCCGACCAGGGTGGCCGCCACGCGGGCCCACGTCCCGAGACCGCTGGTGACCTTCCCCACATCGTGNAGGAGGGCCGCGGCCAGAACCGGGCGCGGTGCGCCACCCAACTGCCCGTCGACCTTCCGGGCGACGCCGAGCGCGTGGCGCCGGTCGGCGTNCGACATCCGCTCCCAGAGTTCCGCCTCGCCCTCGAGAAGGCAGAGGTGCACCCAGTCGGCATCGGTGGGCGCCACATCGCCCCGCCGTAGCGACCCGACGAAGCGCCGTGCCAGGTGGGCCGGCCGCACCCTCACCGCCGGAGGCGGCGCAGGGCCGTCANCAGGCCGATGACCGTCTTGGCATCGGTGATGGTGCCATCGGCGATCAGGTCGTGGACGTCGTCGAGCCGGACCCGTTCGACCGTGAGGTACTGCTCCTCGACGCTGACCGCCTCCGGCGTGGCCTCGACGAGTTCGGTGGCGAGGAACACGCTGGTCTCCTCGTCGCAGAAGCCACCCGAGTTGTGGAACCTCACCAGGAGTTCGAGTTGCGGCGCATCNAGGCCGGCCTCCTCGACCAGCTCCCTTCGGGCGGCGGCCTCCAACGGCTCGCCCGGGACGTCGAGCTTCCCGGCAGGGATTTCGAGCATTTCCGCCTCGAGGGCGGCCCGAAACTGTCGAACCAGTACCACCTCGTCGCCATCGACGGCGACCACCGCCACGGCGCCGGGATGGCGAATCACGTCACGCGAGATGTGCTCGCCGCCCGGTCCCTCGAATTCCGCCTCGAAGAGGCTGACGATGTAGCCCTCGTGGACCAGGCGCTCCGACGTCTTGCGGAAGCCGCCCGACACGGCCGACGTCATCCCTCGGCGGCGGAGTCGACCTGGAGCAGTTGCGGGTTTCTGCCCTCGGCTCGACGGAGCGCTGCCTCGACGAAGGCCCGGAACAGGGGCGCCGGGCGGTCTGGGCGGCTCTTGAACTCGGGATGGGCCTGCGTGGCGATCCAGAACGGATGGTCCTCGAGTTCGATGAATTCGACCAGGCGGCCGTCGGGAGACTCGCCGGAACAATGGAGGCCGGCAGCCTCGAAGCGCTGGCGGTAGCGGGGGTTGAACTCGTAGCGGTGGCGGTGCCGCTCGGAGACGACGTCCTCGCCGTAGATTTCGCGCACCCTCGAGTCGGGCCGCAACTGGGCCACGTAGGCGCCGAGCCGCATGGTGCCGCCCTTGTCGTCGACGTCGCGCTGCGACTCCATGAGGTCGATCACCGGGTGCGGCGAGGTCGGATCGAATTCGGAAGAGTGCGCCCGCTCGAGATCGAGGACGTTGCGGCCGAAGTCGACGGCCATGCACTGGAGGCCCAGGCAGAGGCCCAGGCAGGGAATCTCCTGCTCACGCGCATAGCCGGCTGCGGCGATCTTCCCCTCGATACCACGCGATCCGAAACCGCCCGGGATGACGATGCCGTCGAGGTCGCGCAGCCGGTCGGCGACCAGCAGGCCCTCGACGTCCTCCGCCTGGATCCACTCGATCTGGACGTCGACGCCGTGGTGGATGCCGGCATGGTTGAGCGATTCGACCACCGACAGGTAGGCATCGACGAGGCTGACGTACTTGCCGATGAGGCCGACACGAACCGGGACCGTGGCGGCCTCGACCCGGCGGTTGAGCGCCTTCCACTCATCGAGGTCGGGTTCCCCGGCATCGATGCGAAGTAGGTCGCAGACCGTGTCGTCGAGGCCCTCGTCGTGAAGGATGAGGGGGATCTCGTAGAGGCTGTCGGCATCAGGTGCGCTGACGACCGCCGCCAACGGCACGCTCGACAGGTTCGAGATCTTGCGGCAGAGGGCCTCGCCCACCGGCTCGTCGCTGCGGCAGACGATGGCGTCCGGCTGAATGCCCCGGCCGCGGAGCTCAATGACCGAGTGCTGGGTGGGCTTGGTCTTGTGCTCACCCGATGGAGCGATGTACGGCACCAGGGTGACATGGACGTAGCAGACGTTTTGCAGGCCCACGTCGAGACGGAACTGCCGGATGGCCTCGAGGAACGGGAGGATCTCGATGTCGCCAACGGTGCCGCCGACCTCGGTGATGAGCACGTCGACGTCGTCATCGGCCAGCAGGTGGATGCGACGCTTGATCTCGTCGGTGATGTGCGGAATCACCTGCACGGTCTTGCCCAGGTAGTCGCCGTGCCGCTCGGCGGCCAGGACGTGGGAGTAGATCGATCCGGTGGTGGCGTTCGAGTCGCGGGTGAGGTTCTCGTCGATGAACCGCTCGTAGTGGCCGAGGTCGAGGTCGGTCTCGCCACCGTCGTCGGTGACGAAGACCTCGCCGTGCTCGAACGGGTTCATGGTTCCCGGATCGACGTTGATGTACGGGTCCAACTTCTGGATCAGGACCCGGAGTCCCCGCTGCTTGAGGAGGCGGCCCANGGAGGCGGCAGTGAGGCCCTTTCCGAGCGAACTGGCAACGCCGCCCGTGACGAAGATGTGTTTGGTCACGGAACGCCAACCTACCGGTAGAACTTGCGGCGCGCGCGGAACCCGGGCATGGCCGTGGTCATCCCCGCCTGATACCCGACCGGAAAGGGTTCCGCCGCTAGCGGTCCTCGAGGCCGAACTTGGCCTTGAGTACCCGCTCGAAGCCGCGCCCGCCGAAGGTCACGAGCCTCGCCGTCCGCTCGCTGGCAGTGCACACCACGAGGTCTCCGGGATCGAGCGGAGCGACCTCCCGGCCGTCGACCGTGCACGTCGCCGGACGGTCGCCGAGGACCCCGAGGGTGATCTCGGTCTCCGGGCCGACCACGAGCGTGCGGTCGAACAGCATGTGGGCGGAAACCGGCGTGATTTGGAGCGACCGGTGCAGGGCGTCCACGATCGGCCCACGTGCGGAGAAGGCGTAGGCCGTCGAACCGGTGGGCGTCGCCACGATGAGTCCGTCTGCGGCATACGAGGTGAAGAAGGAGCCGTCGAACGACAGGCCCAGCCGGATGGTGTGCCCGGTCCGTTCGACCACCAACTCGTTCAGCCCGTGGTCGCTGCCGACGACCGTGCCATCGGCCCGGCGGACCTCGACGGCGAGCATCATCCTTTCCTCGATGTCGTGTTCGCCCGACAGCACGCGGCTGACGGCAACATCGACGTCGTCGGGCTCNCAGGCGGTGAGATAGCCGAGCTGGCCGAAGTTGACGCCCAGCACCGGCACCGGTCGACCGTCGAGGAGGTTCACGGCACGCAGGATCGAGCCGTCGCCACCGAGGCTCACGACCAGNTCGAGGCCGTCGGCTCCGCCGGGTTCGGTCAGGCGCCGGACCTCGTGTCCCTCCGCGGAGAGCCTTTCCCCGAGGTCGTCGGCCTGCACCACGGCTGCCTCACGTCCCTCATGGACCACGAGGCCGAGCGTCGCCATCAGCCGGGCTCCGAGTCGTCGCCNACGACTGACGCCACCAGTCGGGTGATGTCGAACGGACCCTCCACGACCCCGACGGTCGCGTGGACGAGGAACTCGACGTTCCCCTCTGCACCCGTGATCGGCGACACCATGCCGTCCATGATGGCGGCTCCAGCGTCGCAAACCGACCGGTGCGTCCTCTCGAGTACGCGATGCCAGACCTCCGGGTCCCGGATGACCCCCCGGCCGCGGTCTGCCTCCTCCCGTCCCGCCTCGAACTGGGGCTTGACCAGGAGCACCATCGGCAACCCCTCCCCGACCAGGGNGACCAGGCTCGGCATCACCGTGGCCAACGAGATGAAGGACAGGTCGGCGACGAGGAGGTCGAATGGGGCACCGACACCGGCGGGCTCCACGTCCCGGATGTCGGTCCGCTCACGGACGGTGACCCGGCCATCGTCACGCAGCCGTTGGTGGAGTTGCCCCCGACCCACATCGATCGCCACGACGGACCCGGCACCCCNCTGCAGCAGGCAGTCGGTGAAGCCGCCGGTGCTCGAACCGACGTCCACCACCCGGCGACCGGCCACCTCGATCGTAAACCTCGACAGCGCCGCATCGAGCTTCTCGCCGCCGCGCCCCACGAACCTCGGCGGCGGACCGGCGACGACGACGGCCTGTCCGGCGGCCACCCGGCGTGCCGCCTTGTCGGCGGGTGCCCCGTCGACGGTGACGCGTCCGGCGTCGATCAGGTCCTGCGCCCGGGTCCGGCTCTCGGCAAGCCCCCTGCGCAGCATCTCCTGGTCGAGGCGACGACGGACGCTCATCGACCGCTCACCCCAGGTGCGCCTTCACCAACGAGGGCAGGTCGATCGCCACGATGTCGGGCTCCGGGTCGGTCGGGAGGTCGGCCTCGGTGGTCACCCCGCTCAGGACCAGGGCGAACTTCCAGCCCAGGGCCCGTGCGAGCTCGCCGTCGGTGTCCGGCCGGTCCCCGACGACGATGCCCCCCTCTGCGGCCCGATCGAGCACCACCTCGCAAATCGGCCGGTGTGGCTTACCGGCCACGACCGGGATCACCCCGGTGGCAGCGACGAGCGCCGCCACGATCGAACCGGCACCCGGCCGGATGCCGTCGTGCGCCGGATAGGTGACGTCCTCGTTCGTGGCCAGAAACCGTGCACCACCGGAGATGGCCTGGACACCGGCCGTCAGTCGCCAGTAGTCGAAGTCCTCGTGGAAGCCGACGACGACCGTGTCGACCGGGCCGTCCCGGACGACGATCGCCCCAGCCGCCTCGAGTTCCTCCTTGGCGCCGGGTCCGCACATGCCGAGCACCACCTCACCCGGCTGGACCATCGCCGCCGCCGCCATGCCCGAGGTNATGACGCCACCGCGGGCTTCGATGCCNTGGCCGGCCAACTTGGCCTCGACGTCCACGACACGACGGCCAGAGTTGTTGGTGACGAAGAGGACCGTCTCACCGGCGTCCTGAAGAGCGGCCACGGANTCGGCAGCACCGGGNATGCCCTCGGTGCCGAGCCACACCACGCCGTCCAGATCTAACGCCCAGGCCATGTCCGACAGTCTGCTCCCCCGTCGGTGGGGTCAGACGGTCCAGGTGGGCAACGAGTGCAGAAGCGCCTTCAGGTCACCCTTGCCCCTGCTGCCCGCCATCTGGTCGACCTGGGCGTGCATGGCCGCCCCGTACTCGCCGCGNTCGACGGCCCGGTACACNCCCATCGGCGTCGGCCGGTCGGGGCTCTCTGCGAGGCGGGACAGNGCGAAGGACGTGGACGGGTCGGGCCGGGCCTCGTCGTGCACGAGCAGAGCGTCGACACCGACGTCGGCGACGTCGACGATCTCGACGCCACCGTCGTGGCGAGCCACCCCGAACTGGCCCTCCGACCCGAATCGGATCGGCTCGCCGTGAACCAGTGGGATGAGCATGTCGTCGCGGACGGCCTTCTTGGTGATGGTCTCGAAGGCGCCGTCGTTGAAGACGTTGCAGTTCTGGTACACCTCGACAAAGGAAGCACCCGGGTGCTCGTAGGCGCGCCGGAAGACCTCCTGCATGTGGTGCCGATCCAAGTCNTGGGTGCGGGCCACGAAACTGGCCTCGGCGCCGATCGCCACGCTCACCGGGTTGAAGGGGGTTGCGCACGACCCGATCGGCGACGACTTGGTGACCTTGCCCCTCTCGCTGGTCGGCGAGAACTGGCCCTTGGTAAGTCCGTAGATCTGGTTGTTGAACAACAGGATGTTGATGTCGATGTTCCGCCGTAGGGCATGGATCAGGTGGTTGCCCCCGATTGAGAGCATGTCGCCGTCTCCGCCGACCACCCAGACGTCGAGGTCCGGACGCGCCAGCGCCAGGCCCGTGGCGATGGCGGGTGCGCGGCCGTGGATCGAATGCATCCCGTAGGTGTCCATGTAGTAGGGGAACCGGGCGGCGCACCCGATCCCGGACACGAACACGGTCTTCTCGCGGCGGACGCCGAGATCGGGCATGAGCAGTTGGAGGGCGGTCAGGATCGAGTAGTCGCCACAACCCGGGCACCAGCGGACCTCCTGGTCGCTCTGCCAGTCGGCACGGGTCGTGGGGGGCACGTCCCCTGAGCCTCCCTCCGGAATCAGCGTGTCGGTCATCAGGTGTCGTCTCCGAGTTCGCTCAAGATCACCTGCTGGAGTTCNGCAGGCGTGAAGGGCTGGCCGGTCACCTTGTTCACGNGCCGGGCATCGACGAGGTATTCGTCGCGCAGTATCCGGACGAGCTGCCCGAGGTTCATCTCCGGGACCAGGACCGTCGAAAATCCCGAGAGGACCTCACCGAGGTTCGCCGGCATCGGGTTGAGGTGGGTCAGGTGCACGTGGGCGACCTTCCGGCCACCGTTGCGGATCCTCCGGACGGCGGCGGCGATCGCACCCCACGTCGAGCCCCAGCCGACGACGAGCACGTCGGCGTCGGCATCGCCACAGACCTCCGCGTCGGGGACCGGGATNCGGGCGATGCGCTCTGCACGCACGGCGATCATGTGGGCATGGTTAGCGCCGTCGTAGGAGACGTTCCCCGAACCGTCCTCCTTCTCGAGACCGCCGATTCGATGCATCAGGTCCGGCGTGCCGGGGATGGCCCAGGGACGAACCATCTTCTCGTCGCGCAGGTACGGCCAGAAGATCTCGTTGCCCTCCTCGTCGACCTGGTTGAAGCCGCTCGCGAACTCGACCGGGAACGNCTCGAGGTCGTCGACGTCGGGCAGGAGCCAAGGCTCGGAACTGTTGCCCAGGTAGCCATCGGACAGCAGTATCACCGGGGTCCGGTATTGGGTGGCGATGCGGGCGGCCTCGATGGCCTGGTCGAAGCAGTCGGCCGGCGTCTTGGCGGCGATCACCGGCATTGGCGACTCACCGTGGCGTCCGTACATGGCCATCATCAGGTCGGCCGCTTCGGTCTTGGTCGGCAGACCGGTCGACGGACCGCCACGCTGGATGTTGACGATGACCAGCGGCAGTTCGAGGCTGACCGCGAGGCCGATGGTCTCCGCCTTGAGCGCCATGCCGGGACCACTCGTCGTGGTGACCCCCAGATGGCCGCCGTAGGCCGCACCCAGCGCAGAGCCGACCGCTGCGATCTCGTCCTCGGCCTGGAAGGTCGTCACGCCGAACTCCTTGTGCCGGGACAGTTCGTGGAGGATGTCTGACGCCGGTGTGATCGGATAGGAGCCGAGGAAGACGGGCAGGCCCGAGAGTTGCCCGGCGGCTACGAGGCCCCAGGCCAGCGCCGTGTTGCCGTTGATGTTGGCGTAGGTGCCGGCCGGCATTTCGGCGGGACGCACAATCACCTGATGATCGGACAACTCGGCGGTCTCACCGTAGGCGTGGCCGGCATTGAAGGCAGCCTTGTTGGCAGCGATGATCAGGTCACGGCCCTTGAACTTGGCCTCGATCCACTCGATGGTCGGCTCGATGGGACGGCTGTACATCCACGAGAGCAGNCCGAGGGCGAAGAAGTTCTTGGACCGTTCNGCGTCCCGGGGCTTCACGCCCANNTCCTTGCAGGCCTCCTTGGTGAGCGAGGTCATCGGCGCCCGGACCANCCGATAGGCGTCGAGGTCGGCGCCCTCCAACGGGTCATGGTCATAGCCGGCCTTGGTCAGGTTGCGCTCGACGAAGGTGTCGGCGTTGACGATCACGGTGCCACCGTCGACCAGGGTGTCCAGTTCGGCCCTGAGCGCCGCCGGGTTCATGGCGACCAGCACGTGTGGGGCGTCGCCGGGCGTGAAGATGNCGTGGTCCGAAATGTGGACCTGGAAGGCCGAGACGCCGGCGAGCGTTCCGGCCGGGGCGCGGATCTCGGCAGGGAATTCAGGGAGGGTGGAGAGGTCGTTGCCGAACAGGGCACTCGCCGAGGTGAACCGNTCGCCGGTGAGCTGCATGCCGTCGCCCGAGTCGCCAGCGAACCGGANGACCAAGCGCCCGACCTCGGGGATCAGCGACTCCGCAGCCGTTTCGGTCACGTGATCCACCTCCGATCCGGCTCCGTTGCCGAATTCCTCATCTGGTCCGTGACCCTAATCGTGCATGACCGACTTCAACGGGACCGACGGAGGGTTCACGGTGTGCAATGGGTCACCCGGCAACCGGGCCGCCGTCAGTCCCGGATGTCTCCGTCGCCCGGTGTCTCATGACCCGTGCGGTAGTCGCCAAAGGGCTCGTCGCGCTGCTGGAGCGCCTCGGTCAGGCCACCGCTCTCGATCGAGGAGAGGAACTCCGACATGGCCTCGGTGTGGACGCCGAGCGCACAGAGTTCGGTGCCGGCCCGGAGCCCCGTCCGGAGNCCCATGTGCTCCATCTGCCGGTGGACCGCCCGCTTGTTGAGTTGGACCAGATCGGCCGGGACCNCGCAGATGCGTCGCGCCACGTCGAGGACCGCTTCGTCAAGGTCCTCGGCCGGGAACGCGGCATTGGCCCATCCCAGTTCAACGGCCTCGAGGCCCGTGATGGAGTCGCCGGTCAGCATCATCTGCATGGCCCGGCGCATGCCCAGGAACCATGCGTGGAAGTGCATGTCCGGGACTCCGAACCGGACCGCCGGATACCCCATGCTGGCGTCCTCTGCGACGTAGACCAGGTCACAGCCGGTGGCGAGCTCACTCCCGCCCGCCAGGCAGTAGCCGTGGACCTGGGCGATGACCGGCTTGGCCAGGTCCCAGATCGACATCCAGCCCTCGGTCACATGGCGGGGCCACTGGCCCTCGCCGCCGGGTGTGTAGTACGGGTACTCGTGGCCGACGTTGCCGCCTCCGAGGTCGTAGCCNGCGGAGAACGACGGTCCCGCCCCCCGGATGATCGTGACGCGGACATCGGCGTCCCGGTCATGGGCGACCAGCGCCTCGAGGATGGCTCCCCGGAGGGGGTGGAAGAGCGCGTTGCGCTTCTCCGGACGGTTCATCGTCACCCGGCGGACGCCCGGCGAGGGCTCGTCGACGAGGATCACCGGCTCNCCGGACTCCTCGACCGAAGTGTCGGCCGACCCGTCTCCGTGTGGCACGTGGGCTCCGTGTCCTATCGCCTCGCCGCAGTCTCAGGCGATCGTGACGGATGNGTCGAGGTAGACGTCCTGGATGGCGTTGAGGAGTTCGATGCCCTCGGCCATCGGGCGTTGGAAGGCCTTGCGGCCCGANATGAGGCCGAGGCCACCAGCTCGCTTGTTGATGACAGCGGTTCGCACGGCCTCGGCCATGTCACTGGCGCCGGACGAAGCGCCGCCGCTGTTGATGAGGCCGATACGACCCATGTAGCAGTTGGCCACCTGCCATCGGCAGAGGTCGATCGGGTGGTCCGTGGTGAGTTCGTCGTAGACCAGCTGGTGGGTCTTGCCGAAGCCGGGCAGGGCGTTGTAGCCACCGTTGGTCTCGGGCAGCTTCTGCTTGATGATGTCGGCCTGGATCGTGACGCCGAGGTGGTTGGCCTGGCCGGTGAGGTCGGCGGACGCATGATGGTCGACACCGTCGACCTTGAACCCGGAGTTGCGCAGGTAGCACCACAGCACGGTGAACATNCCGAGTTCGTGGGCACGGGCGAACGCCTCGCTCACCTCCTGGATCTGCCGGGTGGACTCCTCGGATCCGAAGTAGATGGTGGCCCCGACGCCGGCCGCCCCGAGGTCGTAGGCCTGGTCCACCGAGCCGAACATGACCTGGTCGAACTTGTTCGGCAGGGTCAACAGTTCGTTGTGGTTGAGCTTCACGATGAACGGGATGCGGTGGGCGTAGCGGCGCGACACGGAACCCAGCACGCCAACGGTCGAGGCGACGGCGTTGCAGCCGCCCTCGATCGCCAACTCCACGATGTTGGAGGGATCGAAGTAGGCGGGGTTGGGCGCGAAGGAGGCCGCAGCCGAGTGCTCGATGCCCTGGTCGACGGGAAGGATCGACACGTACCCGGTGCCCCGCAGGCGACCGTGGTCCAGCAGCGACTGGAAGCTGCGCAGCACCTGTGGCGAGCGGTCCGACGCCGCGAGCACGTCGTCGACGAAGTCGGGGCCCGGCAGTGTCAAAGCCGACGAACCGATTGCCGTGGCTTCGTGGTCGAGTAGGTAGNCGGCGTCATCGCCGAGCAGGGATGCAGTATCCACCTGGGGNCTCCTCAGGGTCGCTCTGGGAAGGGTCTGGGCGATCATGCCGGGCCACACCCGGCTCTGTTCACCATACGCCGCTCGTGTCCCGTTGACGATGCACATTCCTACGCCTCAGCGACTGCCGAGGCGCCCGTTCCGGCACTTCAATCGGAGATCCCGGGCCTCCTCAGCCCAGCGACTCGAATCGCTGGACCACGTCGGCCAAATCGGGTGAATGCCGACGCAGCCAGCCGAACAGTTCCCGGGCACGTGGGGTCGCGCCGGAGCGCTCGTAGAGGTCGGCAAGNGAGTAGGCGCGCCGCAGGTGGTGCGGTCGGGGCCGCTTCGGGACCGTCCACCCCCGTTCGAGGAGGTGAACGGCTTCGGCGATCCGGTCCTGGTCGGCGAGCGCACCCGCAGCGACGAGGCGGCCCTCCGTCACGAGAGCGGCACTNGGAGAGCGCTCACGCAACTCCTCCCACAGCGCATCGACGTCCACCCACCGGCCCTGGGCCCGATAGCAGTCGGCCAGCACCGGATGCTGCTCCGTGCTGCCGGTCAGTCTCCGGAACCGTTCAAGCGTCTTCGCCGCGGCGTGATACCGGCCCAGGCGGTACTGGGNCAGACCCATGAGTTCGACCACCTCGGCGACGTCTGGNGCCCGCTGGTCGAGCGAGGCCAGGATGCGGCGGGCGTCNTCGAAGTGGTCCTCGTCGAACTCCCTGGCCGCCTCGTCGAGTCGGGACGCGGCACGTCGA
Organism: Acidimicrobiaceae bacterium; assembly: GCA_002699725.1. GTDB lineage: Bacteria > Actinomycetota > Acidimicrobiia > Acidimicrobiales > MedAcidi-G1 > S20-B6. The sequence continues at coordinate 481 of PACE01000019.1, read as the reverse complement.
CCGGCNCGTTCACCGAGNGCCCGGACGAACATCGCTTCAGGCTCGGGAAGGCGGGCCGGTGCCACGGGAAGCGGGGGCCGATCGATGGGAGGCTTCGCACGTTTCCGGCGTCCTGTCGTGCCGGCACGTTCGACGGCCCTCTGGGCCTCGCTGCGTAGGCGGTCCTCACCGGCCTCCATGGGCGGAACACGCGTCGACTGCTCGGCCCTCCGTGCATCGCGACCCGCACGGTCCTCGGACTCCTCGCGATCGAACNTGCCCGCACTACGACGAGCCACGCCTCCCCACTCCTTCGGGCCGACATCCTGGTCCCTTCGACCGCGACCGGGCCGTTCACCGTTGCGCCCCCCGCGCGAACTGTCACGACCACCCCGACCATCGGAACGACCACCCTGCTGGCCCCCACGCGAACCACCCCGACCATCGGAACGACCACCCTGCTGGCCCCCACGCGAACCACCCCGACCATCGGAACGACCAC
>PACE01000018.1 GCA_002699725.1 Acidimicrobiaceae bacterium | reverse complement strand
GGTGGTGGGAGGAGTGCTGGTGGTGGGAGTAGCGCTGGTGGTGGGAGTAGCGCTGGTGGTGGGAAGTCGTACCCGGGCGCGCGCCTCTTGGGCCGAACGGTTGGTCACCACGCGTCCGGCCCCGACAAGTGCTACGGCAGTGGCCGACATCCCGCCGGCGTAGGCGAGGAAGCTGCGGCGGTCGGCGTACTTGATCCGTGGGTCCTCGAGTTGGGTTCCGACAGCATCGGGGGACGAGGTGTTGCCCTCGGAGCGTCCGCGCAACACGTGCAGGACCGCCAGGCCGGTGCCGACCAGCAACAGGGCGAACATCCAACTGGCGCCAGCCGAAGTGAGGGGGCTGCGTGCCATGGCCCATCCGCCGAGGGTGCCGGATGCCACCAGAATGACCGGCAAGGTGCGCGGCGTCAGCGTCGCCGAAAGGCCCCCCAGCACGAGCACAACGGCCACGATGCCGGTGAGGATCAGTGGCTTCTGTGCCATGCCGAAGGTGCTGATCGACACCCGGACGACGGAGCCGGGTGCGAGGTCGATGATCAGGTCGCCGATGGCGACGACCGGTGAGCGGAGCCGGTCAGCGAGCGAGGCGGCGAACTCGCCGACTGCAAGTGGCATTCCCGCGGCGAAGGCCCCAACCGTGAATTCCCGGAAGCGACTCCCAGCCCTCATGGTGCGAGCGTAGGAGTTGGAGGCATCGAGCGGGGTTCAGTCGTGGCCGAGGCCGGCCACCAGTCGGTCGATGATCTCATCGAGGACCTCGGGCGTCGTGCCGAAGTTGAGCCGGACATGGCCTTCGCCGCCCGATCCGTACTTCGGGCCGGACTCGCAGGCAACCCCGGCCTGCGCCCGCAACCATGTCGAGGGTCGGTCACCGGGCTCGAAGGCGGACAGGTCCAACCAGGCGAGGAACGTCGCATCCGGGAGGTGGATGCCGACGTCGGGTAGTTCGGCGCCGAGCCGCTCGAGGAGGTGGTGCCTGTTCGCGTCGAGGACGGCCTTGAGTTCGTCGACCCATGCGTCGCCCGTATCCCAGGCGGCGATCGAGGCTTCGCAACCGAGGCGATTGGGGACGGTGAGGAGGTGCTCGGGAACGGTGTCGAAGCGGTCACGGAGCCTCTCGTCGCCGAACACGGCCACGGCGCACCGGACGCCGCCGATGGCGAATGTCTTGATGCCGGAGGTGACGGCGATCGTGCAGGTGGATGCGCCGGGGATGATGAGGGTCGGAACGTGTTCGGCCCCCGGGTGGACGAGGTCGTAGTGGATCTCGTCGGACACGATGGTGGTGTCGTGCTCGAGGGCGAGTTCGACGATACGGGTCAGTTGGTCGGCGTCGAACACCCGGCCCGTCGGGTTCTGGGGGTTGCACAGCAGGAGAAGACCGATCGAGGGGTCACCCTCGAGGAGCGCCTGCAGGGCGTCCAGGTCGTAGTGCCAGCCCGAGTCATCGTGGACGAGGTTCCATCTGGCCACCTCCCGTCCCGTAGTCGGGCCGAGGTTCTGGAACGGGTAGTAGACGGGGTCAGAGAGCACGATTTTCTGGTCGGGACGTGTGAACGCCTGAACACTCGCCCAGACCCCCTGGACGACGTTGGTGGTCGGGCGCACCAGTCCCGCTTCCGGTGACCAGTCGTGCCGCCGCGAGACCCAGCGGCAGAAGGCCTCGACCATGGGCTCGGCCGCGTCGTGGTAGCCATGGGCGCTGGCTTCGACCAGATAGCGCAGACGTTCACGGACGGCCGGCGGCTGCCCGAAGTCGTGTTCGGCCACCCAGGCGGGGAGAACGTCGGCGTCGTACCGGGTCCACTTGACGACACCCGCCGCCCGCCGGGCAGCGCGATCGACGCGAACCTCCGAAGGGAGGGTTGCAGGAAGCGACCGGACCATGGGGCGATCGTAGGCGGTGCCCGGGCATTGCATCCCGATCATGCACGGTGGGGCGAGCGTCCTGCCAGCCCGAGGGCTGCTTCCATGATCGACTCACCCATCGTGGGGTGGGCGTGGATCGTGCCGGCCAGGTCCTCGACGGTGGCCGCTGTCTCGACGGCCAGCGCCGCCTCGCCGGCCAACTCGGCCACGTGTGCGCCCACGGCGTGCACGCCGATGACCGTGCCCGCCTCATCGGCGACGACTTCGACGAATCCCTCGGTGGCGCCCAGCGTTCGCGCTCGACCGGAGGCGGCGAACGGGAACCGGCCGGTGGTGGCCACCAGTCCCGCTGCTGCAGCTTCATCACGATCGAGGCCCACCGAAAGGACCTGCGGGTCGCCGAACACGATCATCGGGACACCCGTTGGGTCGAAGCCGGCCGGTTGCCCGCAGGCCGTCTCTGCAGCCACTTCGGCCTCGGCGGTTGCCTTGTGGGCCAGCGCAGGGCCGTCGGTGAGGTCGCCGATGGCGAACACCCGATCGGTGGCCCGCCGCTGCGCATCGACCACGACGAGGCCGCGCTCGTCGACGGTTGCACCGGCGGAGGTGACCTCGACGGTGTCACTGTTGGGACGTCGGCCCGCGACGACGGCGATCCGGTCGGCCGGGAGCACCAGGTCGCCGTCGGGCCCCGTGATGGAGATGCCGTCATCGGTTACTCCGACCGCCCGATGGGCGAGGCACAGGCCCACGCCGAGGTTGCGAAGGCCCCGCTCGACCGCTCGCCCAATGCGCTTGCCGAATCCCGGCAGGACCCGGTCCTCGAGCTCGACGATCGTGACCCGGCTCCCAAGCTTGGCGAAGGCGCAGGCCAACTCCACACCGACGTAGCCGCCGCCTACGAGGACGAGGTCATCGGGGAGTTCAGTCGCGAAGAGCAGTTCGGCCGAGCCAACGACGCGTCGACCGTCGAGTGGAAGCCCCGGGATCTCGATCGGCCTCGATCCCGTGGCGACGATGGCGTGGCGGAACTCGAGGTGCTTGAGATCGTCGTCGTGCTCCACGGCAATGCGGTTGGGGCGACTGAACCTGGCGGTGCCCGGCACGACCTGGACTCCGGCCCGGTCGAGGAGGCCGGCGACACCCGAGGTGAGGTCGGCCACGACGGTCATCAGATGCTCACGGACGCCAGCCATATCGACCTCGGTGGTGGCGCTCACCCCCCATCCCGCCACACGCCCGGGTGCCGCAACAGCGTCGGCGACCTCGATCAGTGCCTTCGACGGGATGCACCCCACGTTGAGGCAGGTCCCGCCCAGCGCCTCGCTCTCGACCAGCGTGACCTGGCGGCCGAGTCGGGCGGCGTGCAGCGCTGCGACATAGCCGCCCGGGCCGCCGCCGATGACGAGGAGGTCGACCGGTGAGGCGACCTCGCCCACGACCATCGTTCAGGACGCCATCGGGTCAAGAACCCACGAGGAGGCGGAGTGGTTCGGTCAGGTCGTCGACGATCGAGCGCTTGAACGCCTCGAGAAGGTCGCCGTCGACCAGGCGGTGGTCTGCACCGAACACGAAGGGCAGCATCGGCCGGGCGGCCACTGCTCCGTCGACGACGGTCGGGCGGTCGGCGATGCGACCCAGGCCGAGGATGGCCGCTTGCCCGGGCGGGATGATCGGGGTCGCCCAGCGTCCACCGAGTGACCCGTAGTTGGTGACCGTGAAGGTGGCGCCCCGGAGGTCGGCAGCCGTGAGGTCGCCGGCTCGGGCCCGTTCGGCGAGTTCGGCCACTGCGGTGGTCGCGGCGAAGACGTCGAGTTGGTCGGCATCCTCGAGGACAGGTACGACCAGTCCGCCTTCCGTGGCGACGGCAACGCCCAGGCTCACCCGTTCATGGACGAGAATCTCGTTGCCATCGATACAGGCATTGACAAGCGGGAACCGGCGCAGCGCCCCGGTTGCAGCCACGATTGCGACGGCGAGCGGTGTGACCTCCCGGCCCATGCCCTGCATCCGGGTCCGGAAGTCGAGGAGGAGCGAGGCGTCCAGTTCGTCGAAGGTGTGGATGTGGGGGATCTCGCTCCAGGACTGCGCCATGTTGCGGGCGACCACCCCACGTACGCCGCGTAGTGCATGGCGGCCGGGCTCCATCTGGCCGAGCGTGGAATCATCGGGCACGGATACCGGGATGGGCGCTGGGGTGGGTGNCGNGGTGTCGAGNTCTGCGGCAGTGATGCGCCCNCCGGGCCCNGTGCCGATGGTCGNCGCAAGGTCGATACCCCGCTCGCGTGCCAGCTTCCGGGTGGCCGGGGAGGCCTTGGGGCGATTCCCGGAAGTCGTCCTGCCGGTGGCGGCCTCGGAGGTGGTCGCTGTGACGACAGGGGTGGGCGCCTCGGGTATGGCCGGTTCACCCACCGAACCGTCGTCGATCTCAATGAGGACATCGCCCACCTGGAGGCGGTCGCCCTCGGCGCCGCCCAGGGTCAGGACCACGCCTGCGACGGGTGACGGCAACTCGGAACTGGCTTTGTCGGTCAGGACCTCGACCAGCGCCTGGTCGCGCACGACAGTGTCGCCGGGCCGGACCAGCCATTCGACGATCTCGGCCTCTTCGAGGCCCTCACCGATGTCTGGGAGGCGGAAGACGTGTGGCATGTTCCCGGGCGTTCCTGCTGGGGGATCCGCGGCTCAGGCCACATCGAGGACGCGGCGCACCGCAGCGGCGATCCGGTCCTCGTCGGGTATGTAGCGATCCTCGACCATGCCCACGGGATAGGGGACATCGAATCCCGAGACGCGGACGACCGGCGCCTCGAGTGACCAGAAGGACTCCTCGACGACCGTGGCGACCACCTCACCACCGAAGCCGCCGGTCTGCGACGACTCCTCGGTGACCACCACCCGCCCGCAGGCGTCGACGGCCTCGGCGATGGCGGCGATGTCGAGGGGCACCAGGCTGCGCAGGTCGAGGACCCGGACCGAGAGCCCCTCAGCGGCAAGGCGGTCGGATGCCCGACAGGCCAACTCGACCTGGTGGCTCCAGGCGATCACGACCGCATCGCCGCCAGGACGGGCGGTGCGGGCCGATCCGAGTGGGACGAGGTGCTCGCCGTCCGGCACGTTGTCGCGGATCCCCCGGTAGCCGCGGAGGGGTTCGAGGAACATCACCGGATCAGGGTCCCGGATGGAGGAGGCCAGGAGGCCCTTGGCGTCGGCTGCGGTTGCGGGTACCACGACCTTGAGGCCCGGCACGTTGGCCAACAGTCCCTCGAGGGAATCGGAGTGCAGTTCGGGCGTCCGGACGCCGCCTCCGAAAGGGGCACGGATCGTGATGGCCGGGTCGAATCGACCTCGGGTGCGGTAGCGGAGGCGGGCGACCTGTCCGGCGATCTGGTGCATGGCCTGGTAGGCGAATCCGAGGAACTGCATCTCGGCGACGGGAACCATGCCGGCGATGGCCAGGCCGACGGTCGCTCCTGCGATGGCCCCTTCGGCAAGTGGCATGTCGACGACCCGGTGCTCGCCGAACTTTTCGAAGAGTCCCTCGGTGACCCGGAAGACACCGCCGGTGCGGGCGACGTCCTCGCCCAGGACGATGACCCGGTCGTCGCGCCGCATCTCGGCGTGGAGGCATTCGTTGATCGCCTCGAGCATGTTCAGTTCGGTCATGCGATCGGACCTTCCACCCCGACATCGGCCTCGGCCAGCAGGACGGCCCGTTGACGGGCGATGCGCTGCGTGTCCTCGGTGAAGCAGTGGTCGAGAACGGCGTCGACGGGCAACGGTGTGGCCCTGGCGGCCTCGAAGGCGGCGTCGAGTTCGGTGAGTGCTTCCGTTTCCACGTCGGCCTGGACAGCGGCGTTCCAGAGTCCGGCCTCCTCGAGTTCGGCACACAGCCTCAGGACCGGGTCGCGCCCCTGTGCAGCCTCGATCTCNTCGGCCGGCACGTAGCGGGTCGGATCGTCGGCGGTGGTGTGCGGGCCCAACCGGTACACGACCGCTTCGATGAGGGTGGGTCCCTGACCGGTCAGGGCACGTTNGCGTGCGGTCTGCACCGCGTCGTATACAGCGTCGACGTCGTTGCCGTCGACCTGCACGCCGGGGAAGCCGAAGGCTGCTGCCTTGGCGGCGAAGGACTCGGCGGCGGTCTGGCGGTACACCGGGGTCGAGATCGCCCACTGGTTGTTCACGCANAGGAAGATCACGGGCGCTCCAAGCACNCCGGCGAGGTTGCCGGCCTCGTAGAAGTCGCCTTCGGAGGAGGAGCCGTCGCCGAAGAACACGAGNACCACGCCGGGGTCATGGTTGAGGGTGAGCCCCCAGGCGAGGCCCACGGCGTGTGGAATCTGCGTGGCGAGCGAAATCTGGTACGGGAGCACCCGGATCGGGGCCGGAATGTGGCCGCCGGCGGGGTGGCCGATGTTGTAGAGCATGACGTGTTCGAGGATCTCGGGCCCGTACCTGCGCAGCGCGATCGGCTCCCGGTATTGCGGGAGTACCCAGTCGTGCCCGGGGTCGAGGGCGTGGACGGCTCCGACGATCGTCGCCTCGTGGCCTTCGATGGGCGCCATCGTGCCCACTTGNCCCTGTCGCTGGAGGTTCCAGATNCGCTGTGACTGGATCCGTGCGGTGACCATGTCGACGAGCATCTCGCGCCGCTGCTCGTCGGTTGGCCGGGCCATGNTCGCTCCTCGCTGGACGGAACCTCCGCGGTGGTCGACCCTAACCGGACGACCANCGGAGGATGNCGGACGGCGTGCCGGATGTCACGAAATACGAAGGCGCACAAGGGTTTNTCGGACATCGGCGAGCACTATTCTGGGCGTCACAATAGTTCGAAATCCCCCCTTCGAACTTTGAGACTCCGGCCGAGATCGCCCCCATGATCAGACGGCCGAGAGCGAGAGAACGTCCCGCCTCCCCCAGGCGGGACGTTCCANTTTTCCGGGCGCCGCNCCCGTCTCTGGGAGACCAGGGATGGCCTNCTAGTGTTCGCGGGTCAACAGCACCGAACGAGGAGTCGATCGAGCCAATGGGCACATCGCGACGGGAACTGATCCGCATGACCGACGACGAGGTCGCGGCGTTTGTCGGGGCCAGGTTGAGCCTGCAGGTCGGAACCATCGAGCGCGACGGTTCGATCCACCTGTCCACCCTCTGGTACGCGGTGATCGGGGGCAANGTGGTCTTCGAGACCTACAGTCGATCCCAGAAGATCGTGAACCTTGAGCGGGACGACCGCATCACGGTCCTCCTCGAGGACGGAACCACCTACGAGACGCTTCGGGGCGTGATGATCAGGGGCCGGGCGATCCTCCGTTCGGACCAGGCTGACGTGGTACCGGTCGCCGAGGCGGTCATCCGCCGGAACCAGCCGGAGGTCCCTGAGGACTACGTCGCTGCTGCGGCAGTCCAGATGGCGGTCAAGCGGACTGCCGTAGAGGTCGTTCCCGAGAAGGTGGTCTCGTGGGACCACACGAAGTTGGGCGGCACGTACTAGTCGTGGTGTGTGTACCGACGACTTCGTCGGGACCAGCCGTCGAATCCTCGTAGCATGTCGCTCGTGGACGACCTCCTTGCGGTGCAGCATGAGGACACCACNGCCGATCAGATCCGGCACCGCCTCGTCAATCTGCAGGAGCGAACGACCCTCGAGGCGGCACTCAGTGGACGGCACACGACCGAATCCGACCGCGACTCCCTTCGCCTGGGGCGCCTCGAACTCGACCGTCGTCAGAAGCGGGCCGAGGCCGAAGTGGAGGCCGTTGCCTTACGCATCCGGGAGTTGAACGACCGCCTGTACGGCAGTGGCATCAGCTCNCCCAGGGAGGCACGCGAGATCCAGGAAGAGGTCGACCGCCTCCTGCCCCGACAGGACGACCTCGAGGAACGCGTCCTCGAGATCATGGAGGAGATCGATCCCGTCGACGGTCGCCTGGGCGAACTCGACGTACAGGCAGAGGCGGAGGACGCGACGATCGCCGCCGCTCAGGCGGCGCTGGCAGTGACCGAGGCGGGCCTCGGCGATGACCTCGTCCAGGCCGAGGAGCGCCGCCGTGTCGCTGCTGCCGAAGTCCCGACCGACGTCCTCGGCCGCTACGAGGGCCTGCGTGGCATATTCGGTGCCAGCACCGTGGTCCGGTTCGANGGTGCCAACTGCCGGGGCTGCCCNTCCTCGATGCCGGCCGTCGAGGTGGACCGGGTCAAGCACCTCGAAGGGGGCACCCTCACAGAGTGCACGGAGTGTGGCCGCCTCGTGGCCCGCTGAACGGTGCTCCTCTGGTTCGCCGTCCTGGCGCTCGTCCTTGTGGCCCAAGTCTTCGACAGTCCCAACCTCGACTACCGGCTGGTCGTCCTCGGAGCGGTCCTGCCTGTCGCCGAAGGGGTCCTGGGCGGACCGTGGCTGTTGCACACGCTCCCGTTCTGCGGGGCTGTCCTGTTTGGCGTGATGCTGGTCGCCAGGGGGCGACGCCTCGCCCAGCGCCGCTGGCTGGGTATCCCGATCGGCCTCTTCGCACATCTTGTGCTGGACGGCACCTGGGCGAGGACCGAGGTGTTCTGGTGGCCCTTCGCCGGCACCGGCGCACTCGGCGGCTCGTCGGTGCCGGAGTTCGGCCGCTGGCCCGGAGGGCTCGCCTTCGAAGTTGCCGGCCTTCTGGTCGGCCTGTGGGCATGGCGGCGCTACGGGTTGGGTGAACCCTCTCGCCGTNAGGCCCTCCTGCGGGACGGCCGCCTCACCGGAGTGCGCGCCTGATGTTGTACGTGGTCCGCCACGGGCGGACCGAGTCGAACGCCTCCGGGTTACTCCTGGGCCGGGGAGACCCCCCGCTCGACGACCTCGGGATGCGTCAGGCCCGGGCAACGGCGGTGGCGATCGGCCCGGTCGACCGGATCGTGTCCAGCCCACTCCTTCGTGCACGCCAGACGGCCGAGGAGTTCGATCGAGACCTTGAGGTCGACGACCGGTGGATCGAGCTCGACTACGGGGAGTTCGAGGGTTGCCCGGTGGCCGACGTCGCTCCTGCGACCTGGGCGGCGTGGCAGGCCGACCTCGACTGGGCACCACCGGGCGGCGAGAGTCACCGGCAGTTGGGAGCACGTGTGCGCTCAGCCTGCGAGGACCTGCTGGACGAGGCGGCCATCCGGGACATCGTGGTCGTGACGCACGTGTCGCCGGTCAAGGCCGCCATGGCGTGGGCGCTCGGTGTCGGCGACGAGGTGGCCTGGCGTTGCTTCGTGGCGACGGCGGCGGTGACGAGCATCGGCACCGGACGNTCCGGACCTTCACTGCGTAGCTTCAACGACACCGGTCACCTCCTTGGACTCGAGGACTCCGGGGGCTGAGCCAAACTGCTACTCGTGGTCGTCGAGCCCCCCGGACGAGGGGGGATCGAATCCTTCCGGCCACACCGTGGTGTCGTCGTGGCGNATCCCGTCGAGGCAGACCGCNTCGAGTTGGGCCTCTGTGAGGTCCGTGCCTGCGAGGTCGGNGAAGGACAGGTCGGCGCCGATCAGCGCCGCTCCCCTGAGCACGGCACCCGAAAGGTTGGAGGCACGAAGGATCGCACCGCTGAGGACTGCTCCGCGGAAGTCGGCCCCCATGGCGAAGCATCCGGTGAGGTCGGCCTCGTGGAGGCAGCTGCGGGAGAACGTCGCACCGGCGAGGGTGGCACCGCCGAGGTGTGCGCCGGTGAGGTCGGCGCCGGTNAGCCAGGCGCCGCCGAGGTCCACCGAGCGTAGGTCGGCCCCGACCAGTCGGGCGCTTCCCAGCCAGCAGCGACTCAGGATCGCCCCTGGGAGCCGGGCCTCCGTGAGGTCGGCGTGCCAGAGGTTGGCGAGACGGAGGTCGGCGTCGGCGAGTACAGCGTGTTGGCAGATGGCATGCCGGAGGGATGCGCCCGGCAGTCGGGCTTCGGAGAGGTCGGAGCCGTTGAGGATCGCACCTCCCAGCCAGGCCCCCGAGAGGTCGACTGCACGCAGGTCGGCGCCGGTCAGGTCGGCTCCTGCGAGGTCGGCACCGGCCTCGATCTTGTAGCCGTTGATCTCCACCGGCGGGAGCCTAGGCCCTCTCCGCCGGCGGGAAGGCTCCTGCCCAGGCGAGCGGAGCAGGGACTGCGGGTGACGGTGAGCCGGCTTGTAGGCGGGGTTCTGTCCACCGGCCCCTTGCGGGGGTCCGGATGGGTGACCATCCATCTGTGCGGCCTACCTGGAAGTGTCTACGGACGGGTCGCCCTCTCCCTTTTCGGCCTTGCTCCGGATGGGGTTTGCCGAGCCGACCGGGTCGCCCCGGCCGCTGGTGCGCTCTTACCGCACCGTTTCACCCTCACCTGTGCTCCGGTTCCCGGAGGAACCGAGGCCATCGGCGGTCTGTTCTCTGTGGCACTTTCCTGCGGGTCGCCCCGACTGGCCGCTAGCCAGCATCCTTCCCTGCGGAGCCCCGACCTTCCTCAGCGAATTCCCCGGATGGGGAAGACGCCGCGATCACCCGGCCGGCTCACCGTCGACTCCAGTGTGGCGGGAAGGTGGGCCCGGGGCAACGGGAATCTCCTTAGCGTCCCTCCATGACTCCATGGTCCAATTGGGGCTTGCAACGAACGTGCGTCCCGACTAGCACTACTCGGAACATGCAGACGACGCGATCCTCCGCCACCACCACGGTCCACATCCCCNATCGCACCGGNCNTGNCGATGCGGCGCCCTCCTGGCAGGGCCTTGGGGCGTGTCGGGGCCTCGATGCCACGATCTTCTACCCGGACCCCGACGACGAGGTGGGTACGGATCGGGCACTCGCCGTCTGCGAGGGCTGTGTCGTGGTCGAGAGTTGCCTCGAGCACGCCCTGGCGATTCGGGAGCACACCGGCATCTGGGGTGGAGCAACCGAGCGTGATCGTCGACGCATCCTGCGCCGGCGCCGCCGCTCGGCCTGACGGCAACCCCGATGGGTCTTGAGGGCCTCAACGGTTGGCCCGGCCTGTTGAGCCGACTCTGCGCCGGAGAAGACCTGAGGAGNGGNGAGGCCGAGTCGGTCCTCACCGAGATCCTCTCCGGTGAGGCCGAACCCGTGCAGATCGCAGCCTTCCTGGTCGCCCTCAAGGTCAAGGGCGAGACCGTCGACGAGACGATCGGACTCGTACGGGCGATGGTGGCGGCTGCCGAGCCGCTCGACCTTCCGGACGGGACCATCGACATCGTCGGGACCGGGGGTTCCCGGCGACGGCGCGAGAAGGCACTCAACGTCTCGACCATGGCCTGCTTCGTCGCCGCAGGGGCGGGCGCCGTCGTCTGCAAGCACGGCAACAGACGCGCTTCTTCGACCTCCGGAGCCTTCGACCTGCTCGACCTGCTGGGGCTCGACATCGATGTCACGCCCGCTCAGGTGGCCGAGCAGGTGGCCACACACGGCCTGGGATTCGCCTTTGCGCGCACCTTCCATCCGGCCATGCGCTTCGCAGGGCCGGTTCGGGCGGGCATCGGAATTCCCACCGTCTTCAACGTGCTCGGCCCGCTCTCGCATCCGGGTGACGTCCGGCGGCAGGTCATCGGCTGCGCCGACTACTCCCTCGGCGATCGCATGGTGGAGGTCTTCCGGGCCACTGACTCGGTGCACACCTGGGTCGTCACCGGCCACGATGCCCTCGACGAGATCGCCGTGACCGGCCCGACCCGGGTCCTCGAACTCCGTGACGGCGAGGTCCGCGAATTTGAGATCGACCCCACGGCACACGGGATCGCCATCGTTGATCCCGATGACCTTCCCGGTGGCGACCCGGCGGAGAATGCGGCGGTCGCCGCTGCACTGTTCGCCGGAGAGGAACGGGGCCCAGCCCGGGACATCGTCGTGCTCAACGCAGCAGCGGGTCTCATCGTGGCGGGTGTTGCCGAAGACCTCGACGCCGGCATCGAGGCAGCTGGAGCGTCGATCGACGACGGCGCGGCAGCGGCCGTTCTGGAGGCACTGAGCGCCTGAAGGCTCAGTGATCCCGGTACCGAGGGGTCGGCGACGACGTATCAGGCGGCCGGCCTCCTGGGCGTGAAGCATGGGACCGGTCGGACCGACTCCGCCATCAGGCCCTCGACGGAGAGCAGTTGGAGGCGGTGCGCCTCGCGGTCGAACCAGGTCGCCACGCAGTTCAACTCGTCCGCCTCCTCGCGGGTGACCGGTCCGACGGGTGCGCCGCTCTCGAAGGCGAGTTCATCAGGTGGCACCGGGTCGACGTCCCTCCAGGTCCGTCGTAACCTGCCGTGGGTGATCTCGGCGCTCCCGCTGCCGATGACCCGGACCCGGACCCTCCCGGCTCGGCGGAGAAGGCCGATCCTGCGCTGGCGTTGCAGCGTCGTGGCGAGCGCCTCGGCGCTGTTCCGGGCGGCGGCGGCCTCCTCGAAGCGCTCGGCGGCCGCCAGGCGGTCCATGCGCTCGGCGAGGGGTCGGAGCAGCAGGTCGGGCTCGTCGGTCAGGCCCCGGCGGGCGAGGTCCACGATGCGGCCGTACGACGCCTCGTCGATCGATCCGGAACAGGGACATGCCGCCGCCCCCAGTTGCGCCGCCGTGCACGGGGCAGCGGCACGCGACCTCGGAATGCGTCCCGTGCAGCGCCGCAGAGGTACGACCGACTCGACCGCGGCGATGACCTGCCGGGCGAAAGAGGTGGAGCGAACCGGCCCGACGTAGAGCCCACCGTCGTCAGTGAGCACTCGTGCAACGGCCAGTCGGGGAAATGGTTCACCGAGGGTGAGCTTCAGATAGACGTAGCGTCCGGCACCGGTGCCCTGTCTGTTGTAGCGGGGCTGGTGCCGGTGGAAGAGTCGGATCTCGGAGACCGCCGCCTCGAGCGGGCTCGTGCACACCCGGTGCTCGATCCGCTGGGTTTCGCGGAGGAGTCGTCGGACCTTGCGCCGTCCGTCGGTCGAGAAGTAGCTCCGGACGCGGGCCCGGAGGTTGGTGGCCTTCCCGACGTAGAGGACTTCGCCACGATGGCCGCGGAAGAGGTAGACGCCCGGCGACCGGGGGAGGGAGTCGGTGAGGGCCAACTTCCCGGCATCGGGGTGGCCGGCCATCGTCGGCAGGACCAGAAGGTCGTCGAGTCCGGTGACCCCGAGTGTCGCCGCCCGCTCGAGGAGGAGGTGTAGCAGGTCGCCCGTGGCGAGAGCGTCGTCGAGGGCCCGGTGGTTGGGTGGATGGTCGAGGCGGAAGTGTCGGGCGAGGGTTCCGAGCTTGCAGTCGGGGACCTCGTCGCGAACCAGGCGACGCGCCAGGGCGCACGTGTCGATCGACCGGTTGGCGAGTGGTGGGCGCTCGGATCGCTCGAGGGCCGCTCGGAGGAAGGAGAGGTCGAAGCGAACGTTGTGGCCGACGATGACGGAGTCGCCGACGAATTCGAGCAAGGCAGGAAGCACGGCTTCGATCGGGGGAGCGTCGTGCACCATCATCTCCGTGATGCCGGTCAGCACGGTGATACGGGGTGGGATCCCGCAGCCCGGATCGACCAGCGTCTGGAAGGTGCCAAGGGAGGCCCCTCCCCGGAGCTTGACGGCCCCGACCTCGGTGATTGCACAGGTCGAGGCAGCGGTCCCCGTCGTTTCGAGGTCGATCACGCAGAAGGTGACATCCGACAGCGGCGTGCCGAGATCGTCGAGCGATCGCTGGACCGGAGCGGGATGTGCGTCCGGTGGAGCGGCTGCCATGCACACCAGTGAATCGAACAGGTGTTCGTCTGTCAAGTACTCGGGTCCGGAAAACCCGCACTTCTTGCGGAAATCACTCCTCGCAGGCGGGACTGTCACACCCTCTGGCGAAGATGTCGCCATGACCAACACCCCGATCCATGAGCCAAATTCCCCTGCATGCCCGACCGGTTCCGAAGGCTCCCTGGTAGTCGACTGCGAGACCTGCAGCGAGCGCCACACCGCCACCTGCGACGATTGCGTCGTGACCTTCCTACTGGGCCGTCGCCCCGGCGAGGCCGTCGTGATCGACCTTGATGAACACCGCAGCCTTCGGATACTCGCCGACGCCGGCCTGGCTCCACCGCTACGACACGCTCCCGAGGGCCGCTGAAGGCCACGAGGCCATGTCAGAGCGCCTTCGGGCGCGTTGTCCGCCACGAGACCTGCGACGATGGCACCGTGGAGCAGGGCAGGGAGCCGGGATCGAACGACGCTTGCGAGGTGCTGGCAGACGAAGTCTGCGCGCTCGGCCGTCGGGCAGGACTCGATGCCGTAGGCATCGCCGATGCCTCTCCATTCCTCGCCACCCGTCGCCACCTCGAAGAGCGCCGTTCCCGGGGGCTCGCTGCCGACATGCAGTTCACCTACCGCAACCCAGAGCGGTCCACCGACCCCCAACGCACGCTGTCCGGCGCACGATCCCTGGTCGTCGGGGCGCTCTATACCCCGGCGCCCCGGCTCCAGCCCACGGCACCGTCCGAGGCGAGGGTTGCCGCCTACGCACGGGACGACCACTACGGGGAACTCCGGGCGGCACTTCGTGAGATGGCGGAGCTTCTGGTGGATCAGGGGTGGCAGGCCCGGGTCGTCGCCGACGACAACGCCCTCGTCGACCGCGAGGCCGCCGTCCGGGCCGGGATCGGCTGGTATGGCAAGAACGCCAACGTCCTGCTCCCGGGGAGGGGCAGTTGGTTCGTCCTCGGCTCCGTCGTCACCGACGCCCCGCTTCCGCCATCCACCGAGCCGGTCCGGGACGGCTGCGGGACCTGCGACCGGTGCATGTCGGCCTGTCCGACGGGTGCCATCGTCGAGCCCGGCGTCGTCGATGCGCGCCGCTGCCTGGCCTGGCTGGTGCAGGCCCCGGGGTCGATTCCGGTCGAGTTCCGGCAGGCGGTCGGTGATCGCCTGTACGGCTGCGATGACTGCCAGGAGGTCTGCCCGATCGGCCACGGCGAGCGCTCCGAGGCAGGCCACGAATCACCATCCGGAGCCGACGTGCCGGCCATCTGGGTACTGGAGGCCTCCGACTCCGACCTCCTTGACCGCTTCGGACGCTGGTACATCGCCGACCGCGACCCCCGCTACCTCCGACGCAACGCACTCGTCGTCCTCGGCAACGCGACGGACGAGGACCCTCTGGTCGACGCCCTCCTTCAGCGTTTCGCCGGGTCCCCGGACCCGATGCTTGGCGAGCACGCAGCCTGGGCGCTGGCCCGACGTGCGACCGGAAAACTTGTAGCGCCATGAGGTCGCACCTGCTGGTCACGAACGACTTCCCACCCAAGGTGGGGGGCATCCAGTCCTACCTCTGGGAGTTGTGGCGGCGGCTCCCCCCCGAGGACGTGGCGGTCCACACCACGCCCCACAAAGGTTCGACAGCATTCGACGCCGAGCAGCGATTCGCGGTCACCCGGTCTCGTGAACCCTGGTTGCTTCCCCATCCATGGCTGCCCCGACGCGTCGGCCGCCTCGCCCGGGAACAGGATGCCGAACTGGTGGTCTGGGACCCGGCGATTCCCGTCGGCCTGGCCGCTCCACGGGTCGATGTGCCCTACGCCGTCGTCCTCCACGGCGCCGAGGTCACGATTCCGGGCAGGTTGCCCATCCTGCGCCCACTGCTGGGCCGGGTGTTGCGTGGTGCATCGCTCGTGATCAGTGCAGGTGGCTATCCGGCAGCCGAGGCTGAGCGGGCGGCAGGGGGCGGGCTCCCGACCCTCGTCGTTCCGCCGGGCGTCGACACCGACCGATTCGTTCCCCTCGACGACGGTGAACGTGCATCGGTGCGTAGGGAACTCGGCCTTCCGGTCGACGCCCCCCTGGTGGTCAGCGTCAGTCGACTCGTCCCCCGGAAGGGAATGGACACGTTGGTCAGGGCCGTGACCCGCCTAGCCGAGAAGGAGCCTGACGTGGTCCTGGCGATCGCCGGAGCGGGCCGCGAGCACGCCCGCCTCGAGTCGCTCATCGAGAGGACGGGCGCCCCTGCCATCCTGCTTGGACGGGTCGAGGAGCGCCTCCTGCCCGGCTTGTACGGGGCCGGCGACGTCTTCGGCATGCTCTGCCGGACACGCCTCGCCGGCCTCGAACAGGAGGGCTTCGGGATCGTCTTCCTCGAGGCGGCTGCGGCGGGCGTCCCCCAGGTGGCCGGGCGCAGCGGGGGAGCGGCAGAAGCCGTCGAGCACGGAGAGACCGGGCTCGTCGTTGACGACCCGACCGACGTGGAGGTCGTCGCCGAGGCGATCGGTGACCTGCTGGGCGATGAGGAAGCACGCAGGTCCATGGCGAGGGCCGGGCGGCAGCGGGTCGAGCGCGAGTTCTCCTACGAGGTGTTGGCCGACCGGTTGCGAGTCGGCATCGACGCCGCCGAACTCCGCACCGGACGGTGAGGGTGGCCGGACGACTCCCCACCCGTAACCGTCGTGCGGGAACGGCGACCACTTCGGTGCCCGCTCCATGAGCCCTGTCGATGAACCCCGCCATGCCCACGCCCCGGAGGTCGGGTTCGGGTAGTGTCGGAGGCGATGAGCGACCACGCCAGTCAACACACGCACATCCAGGCACCGCCCGACCTGTGCTTCGCCACGGTGAGCGATGTCGAGCGGTACCCCGAATGGGCGGTCGACATCAAGGAGGCCAGCGTCCTCGCCCGCGATGACGAGGGCAGGGTTGGCGACGTGCAGTTTCGGGCGGCGGCGATGGGCCGCAGCAGTAGTTACACGCTGCGCTACACCTATGGATCCAACCCGCTGCGCATCTCCTGGCGCCTGATCGAGGGCGACGTGATGCGTCGCATGAGCGGCGAATACGAGTTCGTCGCCGTCGACGGTGATCCCAACGCTACGCAGGTCCACTACGACCTCGACGTCGACCTTATCGTCCGCCTGCCAGGCTTCGTGAAGCGACGCCTCGAGGCCAAGATCGTCCACGCAGCGATCGACGACCTCAAGGGTCACATCGAGAGTCTGGCAGCCCCCCCTATTTCCCCGATCACCCGTGGGTAGGGACTTCTCCTAAAGGCAACGCAGGAGTCCCGCTACGCTCGTCGCCGATGGAGTACCGGCGCATCACTGCACTTCCGCCCTACGTCTTTACGGTCATTGACACGCTGAAGGTCGAGGCACGACGGGCCGGCAGGGATGTCGTCGACCTCGGATTCGGCAACCCCGACCTGCCCTCCCCGGACGTGGCGGTCGACAAGTTGGCCGAGGCCGCCCGCAACCCGCGGAACCACCGCTATTCGTCCAGCCGCGGCATCCCGAAACTCCGGCAGGCCGCCGCCGACCTCTACGAACGGCGGTTCGGCGTGACCCTCGATCCCGAGACGCAGGTCATTCAGACGATCGGTGCAAAGGAAGGCTTTTCCCACCTCATGTGGGTGATGCTCCAGCCCGGCGATGCGGCACTGGTGCCGTCACCGTCGTACCCCATCCACCGCTATTCGCCGCTGCTCGCCGGCGCCGACGTCCGTGAGATGCCGTTCACGACCGACGGCGACTTCATCGGTGCGCTGCGGGACGGGTGGGAGTACTCCTGGCCGAAGCCCCGGGTGGTCGTTCTGTCGTTTCCCCACAATCCGACGACGGCGTGCGTGGACCTCGACTTCATGACCGAGGTCGTCGAGTTCGCCCGGGAACGAGACGTGCTCCTGGTCCACGACTTCGCCTATGCCGACCTCGGCTTCGACGGTTATCAGCCCCCGTCGATCCTCGAGGTGCCCGGGGCGGACGAGGTAGCGGTCGAGTTGTATTCGATGACGAAGAGTTACTCGATGGCGGGCTGGCGCGTGGCGTTCATGGTCGGTCATGCGCCGACCATCGCAGCCCTGGCGAAGCTCAAGTCATACCTCGACTACGGGACCTTCCAGCCGATCCAGATTGCAGCAACGGTCGCGCTCAACGAGGCGCCGGAGCATCCACGGGAGGTATGCGCCATCTATGAGGCCAGGCGCAATGCGCTGTGTTCGGGACTCGAGCGCATCGGCTGGTCCGTCGAGCCGCCAAGGGGAAGCATGTTCGTGTGGGCGCCAATCCCCGAGCCCTACCTGGGGATGGGCTCCGTCGAGTTCGCCAGCCACCTGGTGCGGGAGGCCGATGTCGCCGTCTCGCCGGGCGTCGGCTTTGGACCGGGCGGGGAGGGCTACGTCCGCTTTGCCCTCATAGAGAACGAGCAACGGATCACCCAGGCGGTGCGCACCCTACGCGGCTGCCTGGATTGGTTGTCCTGAGGAGGGGGAGACATGCGCATCGGCATCCTGACGGGCGGAGGAGACTGCCCCGGCCTCAACGCCGTCATCCGAGCCGTCGTCCGGCGGGTGGAACGAGACCACGACGGAACCGTCCTCGGCTTTCGCGACGGCTGGAACGGGGTCATCGAGGACGATGCCATTGATCTGGACGTGGAGGCCTGCCGGGGACTCCTCCCACGTGGCGGAACCGTCCTCGGCACCTCGCGGATCCAGCCGTTCGGCGTCGAGGGGGGAGTCGAGGCGTGCCGCTCCACGCTCGAAGCTCGCGACGTCGACGCACTGGTTGTCGTGGGCGGCGAAGGAACCCTCTCCTGTGCACGTGAGATGCACGATGCCGGGTTCCCCGTCGTGGGGGTGCCCAAGACGATCGACAACGACATTGCGGGGACCGACTTCACCTTTGGCTTCGCAACCGCCGTGGAGATCGCCACCGAAGCCATCGACCGACTCCACACGACAGCCGAATCACACGACCGGGTCATGGTCGTCGAGGTGATGGGCCGACACGTCGGGCACATCGCCGCCTGGGCGGGCCTGGCGGGCGGTGCGACGGTCACGCTGGTTCCGGAGGAGCCCTTCGACATCGACGAGGTCTGCGAGCGGGTCCGGCGCCGCCACAGCCGTGGCCGCTACGCATCGATCGTCGTGGTCGCCGAGGGCGCCGTCCCGGCGGCGGGGACGATCGATCTTCCCGAACCCGAACTCGATCGCTTCGGCCATGCAAGGCTCGGGGGCATCGCCCACCGGATCGCTGCCGAGATCCGGTCCCGGACGTCCTTTGAGACCCGCGTCACGATCCTCGGCCACGTGCAACGGGGCGGCACGCCGACGGCGTTTGATCGGGTTCTGGCCACCCGATTCGGCGTAGCAGCAGCCGACGCTGCCGTGGAGGGCGACTTCGGGACCATGTCCGCACTACACGGGGGCGACATCGTGCAGATTCCACTCGAGGAGGCGGTCGGCCACCTCAAGGTCCTGGACGCCGACCTGTGGGGGACCGCCCGCGTCTTCTTCGCCTGACCCGACCGGTTTCGCCCCCTCCAGGTTCTCAGAGTCCGGGATCAACCTTCCTCGGGCGCCTGGTATTTCGGGTCGAAGGTGGCGTAGTTGGCGCAGTAGACGGGGGCACCCTCCTCGGTCAGTTCGCCGTCGCTCACTGGGATGTTGACCGGAATCAGATTTCCGTCGCGCTCGACGAGGATCTTCACCAGTTGGATCTCGGCCCCGACGATCAGTTCGGTAGCCGTGCAGACGAGCATGGCGTAGGCGAGGCGGTTGCTCGTCGAGTCGTCCTGCGGGAAGCCGTCGAGGCTGTCCAGGTAGATCTCGAGCAGGGTTCCGTTCAGCGCTGTGCCGATGATCGCGCTGCCCTCGATGAAGGGGGAGATGTACTCCTCCTCCTGCTCCTCGAGGTTCGGGCCGGCCAGCACCTGCTCGAGGATCGTGTTGACCGTGCCGTCCGGGTCGATGTCGCGTGTGACCTTGGCCAACTGCATGCGATCCTCGAAGCTTCGTGCGAGGAAGATCTCGACCTCCTCGGTGTCCGGGGAGGGGATCGTCGTCGTGACGTCCGGTTGCAGAGCATCGGGAATGGGCGCCGAGACCGACCGCGGCTGGCTCTCCACGGTGATGCCGCAGGCAGTCGCTAGCAGCGACAGTCCGAGGAGTGCTGCCGCGGCTACGGGGGTCCTTGTGCGGCTCATGTGATCGCCGCCGTGGGGTCGTCCAGAGGGAGCGGCAACTCGATGACGAATCGGGCGCCGGAACCGCCGTCGTAGCGATCCTCGACCCAGACCCTCCCAGCGTGGAGGCGGATGTCCTCCCAGACGAGGCTGAGGCCCAGGCCGGCCCCGGATGTCCCGCCGCGACGACCGGCCGAGGATCCACGGGAGAAGCGGTCGAAGATCTGTTCTCGTTCGGAGGCCGGTACGCCCGGTCCGTCATCATCGATTCCAATCCGGACGACCTCGGAGTCCCGCTCCATGAAGACCCCCGTGAGGCCACCGCCGTGGTGTGTTGCGTTGCCCAGGAGGTTGGCCATCACCCGGGCCAGGCGCCGCTTGTCAGCATCGATCATGACCGGCCTTCCGCCGAAGCCGTCTGTCACGTCGACATGGTCGAGGTGGGCGGCGCGCAGCGAGGCGTGGACGAAGTTGCTGACGTTGATCTCGGTCAACTCCAGGGAAGCGGCGCCTGCGTCGAAGCGCGAGATCTCGAGCAGGTCCTCGACCATCCGGCTGAATCGGGCCAGGTCCTGGGAGAGGAGGTCGAGGGCGGTCCGGGAACGCTCGGAGAACTGGTCGCGACGGGCCTCCAGGACGCCGACGGTGGTGGTGAGGGTCATCAGGGGGCTCCGAAGTTCGTGACTGACCTCGGAGGCGAAGCGGGCGTCGCGACGAATCCTCGTCTCGAGGGCCTCGACCATGCCGTTGAACGAATCGGCCAAGTTGTCGAGGTCGGGGTCGGCCTGTCGTTCGAGCCGTGTGTCGAGGCGGCCCCCGGCGATGGCCCGGGCGGCTTCGCTGACCCGTCGCAGGGGACGCAGGGTGCGGCGGCTCGCCCACCAGCCGATCACCGCACCGAGCAGGGTTGTCGCGGCCCCCGCCGAGAGCAGGATGATCCTGATGCTTCCGAGCGTGTCGGCGACGCCGTCGAGGTCGACGACGACGTAGTAGGCGGCGTCGAACGAGGGCAACGGGATTCCGATCACCAACTGGGGCCGGCCGGCGACGATTGCTCGGATCTGTCCGGGCTGGCCGTCATCGACGAGTGCCGTGAGCACGCCGGGGATGTCTCCGCGACCGAACTCGGGAGCGAGGAGCCAGTCGGCCCTGAGGCGCACCAGGGGTTGGCTGCCTTCGAGGCTCGTCAGCGAGTCCAGCATGGAGGGAAGGTCCTCGACCGTGGCATCCGGGGTGAGTTGGTTGTTGAGGCGGACGGCGTTGTTGACGGCGATGGCGGCAGCGCTCTCCTCGCGTGCCTCGATGAACTGTTCGCGAGACAACACCATGGTGACGCCGGCGAGCACCACCGAGAGTATGAGGCCGCTGATGGCGAAGGCCATCGAGATGCGCGTCCGAAGCCCGACCGGCCTGATGGAGCGCCTCTCCTCGGTGACGGTGGTCATGTCAGGGCTGGAGCTTGTACCCCATGCCGCGAACGGTCACGACGAAGCGAGGGCTGGCGGCATCGGGCTCGATCTTGGTCCGTAGGCGGCGGACGTGGACGTCCACCAGGCGACCGTCGCCGAAGTAGTCGTACCCCCATACCCGCTCGAGGAGGTCCTCACGGCTAAGGATCTTGCCGGCATGCTGCCCGAGTTCTACCAGGAGTTGGAACTCGGTCCTGGTCAGGTGGACCTCGATTCCGGCCAGGCGGACCACTCCCTCCTCGGGGGCTATCTCCAACTGGTCGAAGTGCATGGTCGCCGGCATCGTCTCGGAGGAGCGGTACCGGCGGAGTAGGGCACGGATCCGCGCCGAGAGTTCCTTCGGGGCGAACGGCTTGGTGAGGTAGTCGTCGGCACCCGCCTCGAGGCCGGCGACGACATCGTGGGTGTCGGAGCGTGCTGTGACCATGACGATCGGCACGGCGCTCGTCCGTCGGATGCTGCGGCAGACCTCGAAGCCGTCAACGCCCGGAAGCATGATGTCGATGAGGACGACGTCGCTAGGTTCCCGGGTGAAGGCCGCCAGTGCTTCCTCGCCATTGGCCGTCTCCTCCACCTCCCAGCCCTCGTCCTCGAGGGCGAGTCGGACGGCGGTGCGGATGCGTTCGTCGTCCTCGACGGTCAGGATCCGTGTTCCCACGTGCATCATCGTGCCCGATTTGTGATGCGAATGCTGACCAGCGCTCGAAATCGGTGGAAAACGGCGAGAGTGCGCGCCGGTCAGGCTCGGTCGGCCTCCACAGATCGGAGTAGTTCGGCGAGTGCGTCACGAAGCCCCGGGGGGGCTGCCAGGACGAAGTCGCCGTCGGTCGGATTGCCGTCGAGGTCGCCGACCGTGCCCCCGGCCTCGCGGACCAGGACCGTTCCCGCGGCGATATCCCACGGATTGAGACCGCGCTCATAGAAGGCGTCGACGCGCCCGGCGGCCACATTGGCCAGGTCCATGGCGGCACCGCCTCCACGCCGGATGTCGCGGATCCGGGGAATTACCTGGACGAGGCCAGCCGCCTGCCTGCGCCGACGGTCCGGGTGGTAGCCGAATCCGGTCGCCACGAGCGCATGTGAGAGCTCCACCTGGTCGCTCACCCGGATCGGCTCACCGTTGCAGGTGGTGCCGGCGCCCCTTGCGGCGGCGAACTCGTGGCCGAGGGCCGGGTCGACGATGACGCCGGCGGTGGGCTCTCCGTCGACCTCTGCCCCGATGGAGATCGAATAGCCGGCGAGGCCGTAGACGAAGTTCGTGGTGGCGTCGATCGGGTCGATGATCCAGCGAACCCCACTGGTTCCGGGCAGCGAGGTCTGCTCTTCGCCGAGGATTCCGTCGTCGGGCCGAGCGTCGAGTAGCCGGGAGACGATCTCCAACTCGGACCAGCGGTCGGCGCTGGTGACCAGGTCGGTGGCGGAACTCTTGGTGCGTTCCACCGGTGTCCTGCCGGCAAGTCGTCGAAGTTCGGGGGCCACGGCGCGGGCCACCTCGAGGGCGAGGTCTCGTAGCGTCGTCGGATCGGCCATGGGGTGTTAGGCGATGGGGTGGTGGTCCCGAGCCGCCTGCTGGAGCTCGTTGGTCCGCCATTCGGCCATCGCCCGCAGCGTGAGTGTCGCCACGATGCCGACACCAACCGCCGCTCCAACTGCACCGAGCACCCCGAGTGACCCGGCCAGCGTCGTGCAACCGTCGGCGCACTGGAGGTCGGTGACGGCGTAGCCC
>PACE01000017.1 GCA_002699725.1 Acidimicrobiaceae bacterium | reverse complement strand
CAACCCGGGTTGAGGCAAGTCCCGTGGCGCCCTCGGCATCCTCGAGGAGCGCGGCGTCGAGTTCGACGTCATCGAGTACCTCAAGGAACCCCTCGACCGGAAGACGCTGGAGNGGTTCCTCGNCNTGCTGCCCGGCGAGCCCGCCGACCTCATNCGGGCCGACGACGNGCTCTGNCCGGACCCCGGCACNCTCGACNCCGACGNCGTCGTCGACCTGCTCCTCNCCCACCCGCACCTGATGCAACGGCCGGTTGCGATCCTCGNGGGCCGGGCCGTCATCGCCCGACCCTTCGAACTGNTCCTCGAACTCCTCGACTGAAAATGGCCCGCCACGTCCCGCCCAACGCCGAGGACCCNGTCCAGGTCGTCGACACCGGACGCCCGACNCGNCCGTCNCCNCGCNTCTCNATCNTCCACGAATCCGACGTCCCCTGGCAGGAGGTCCGCGCCCAACAGCACGGCGACCGCCGGGTGTCCGTCCACGAGAAGTTCCTCGAATGGTCCGGNGACCGGATGGTCGTCCTCGGCCACTACGACCCGGGCATGATCATCGAACGCCACGGCCACCGCAGCGACCACCTCGTCTACGTGCTCGAGGGCTCCGTCGACATCGGTGGTCGACACTGCCCGTCCGGCACGCTCATCGTGCTCGAGGAAGGCGCCGCCTTCGGACCTCTGGTAGCCGACGGGGACGAAGGCTGCATCATGTTCGAGACCTGGCTCGACGACCCCCTTCCCGTCCCCGCCGACGAAGACGGCTTCCGGTCGCTGCTCGCCGAACACGGCGTCGAACNACTCCCCCACCCACCCTTCGACGCACCCGACCACCTCGAGGACCAATGACCGCNACCCGGCCGACCGCCCTCGTCACCGGCGCCAGCCGCGGCATCGGCCGGGCCACGGCCATCGCCCTCGCCGAAGCGGGCTGGGACGTGGCCATCACGGCACGCACCGTCCATGAAGGCGACGCCGTCCACCAATCCGTCGACGGCGACGTGGCGATCCCCGGCAGCCTCGACGACACCTCCGCCCGNATCGAGGCTCTCGGAGGACNCGTCGTCCCGATCGTCATGGACCTGCTCGACCGGGAATGCCTCGCTCCTGCCGTCGATACCGCCATCGAAGGCCTGGGCCACCTCGACNCACTCGTCAACAACGCCATCTACGTGGGTCCGGGCAACGACCACCGCTTCCTCGACATCGACGCCGACATCCTCGATCGGCGTGTACTCGGCAACCTCACCTCGCAACTCGACGTCACCCGGCGGGCACTGGCCCACATGGTCGAGCGTGGATGCGGCACCATCGTCAACCTGACCAGCCCGGCCGGCTACGCCGCCCCCTTCGCCCTTCCCGGCAAGGGCGGNTGGGGAATGCCGTACGCCGTCTCGAAGGCAGGATTCCACCGGATCGCCGTCCAGGTCGCCTTCGAATACGGCGACCGGGGAATCGTGGCCCTCAACGCCCAGCCCGGCATGGTCGCCACCGAACGGATCATGGCCGTCGGCCGAAGCCGCGAACTGATCGCAAAGTACGGAGCCCCTCCAGAAGTCNTCGGACGGACACTCGCCCACGTCGTCGCCGCAGCGAACGACGGCCCCGAAAGCCTGCCGTGGCCCAACGGCGACACCGTCGAACTCCAGGACCTCGCCCACACACTGGGTTGGCTCGACGGCCCGGGCCGCTTCCCCGACCCCACCTGAGCCAGTGCTGGCCACGACCGTCGCCGAGGCGGGCGACCGCTACGGCGACCGCATCGCCGTCCGGACCTCGGACGGCGACGAACTCGGCTACCGGGACCTGGACCGGGCCTCCGACGAGGCGGCCGTCGGACTGGCAGCGCTCGGGATCACCCGCGGATCGCTCGTACTCCTGTCCCTTCCGTCAGGCCTCGACTACATCGTCGCCTACGTCGCCACCGCCAAGCTGGGCGCAGCCACCGGAGGCATCAACCCCCGCCTGAGCGCCTCCGAACGCGGCGACCTCGCGTCCGGGGCCGCACCGGACCTGGTCCTCACCGCCCCCGGGCTCACCGACGGCCTCCCGAACCACCTTCACATCGAGACGGTCGACCCCGACTCCGGCCCACCGCTCGCCGAACTCCGGTCGTCCGGCGAGGCGCCTCCCCCGGTCGCCCTGGACCCGGACGAGCCCGTCTGCCTGTGCTTCACCTCGGGTTCGACCGGCCGACCCAAGGCCGCCTGGTTCGGAGGGCGCCAACTGCTGGCAGCCGCCGACCTCGACACCGGAGGCGCCTGGGGTGACGGGCACCTGATCGCCGGCACGGCCATGGCCCACGTCGGATTCATGACCAAGATCCCCTGGCAGTTGGCCGCCGGTGCCACGATCCACGTCATGGACCGCTGGTCGGCCGGTGAGGTCCTCGACCTGGTCGACACCCACCGCATGCCGGCCGTGAACGGGGTCGCCGCCCAGATCGCCCTCATGCTGCGCCACCCCGACTTCGACGACCACGACTTCTCGTGCGTCCAGGCGATCGTCGTCGGCGCCGGGACCTCACCCCCCGACCTCGTCCGGGAGGCACGCCAACGCTTCGATGCCCCGTACTCGAATCGCTATTCATCGACCGAGTCCGGAGGCACCGGACTCGCCACGGCCCTCGACGCCGACGACGACGAGGCCCTCCACACGGTGGGTCGACCCCGACCGGGAATCGCCGCCGAGGTACGCGACCCCGAGGGACGGGCACTCCCCGTTGGTGACGTCGGCGAACTCTGGCTCCACACCCCGACGGCGATGTCGGGCTACTGGCGCGACCCGGAACGGACGGCCGATGCACTCGTCGACGGCTGGCTACGGACCGGCGACCTGGCCCACGTCGACGACCGGGGCTGCTTCCGCCTGACCGGACGCACCGGCGAGATGTTCATCCGGGGCGGCTACAACGTCCACCCCCAGGAGGTCGAGGCCGCCCTCGGCACCCACCCGGCCGTCGCCCAGGTCGCCGTGGTGCCACGGGACGACGACGTGATGGGAGAGGTCGGCGTCGCCGTGGTCGTGCCAACCGACCCGGCCGAGCCCCCTTCGCTCGACGACCTGAGGTCACACGGCGCGGCCCACCTCGCCTCCTACAAGCTCCCCGAGGCGCTCCGCATCGTGTCCGAACTTCCCCTCAACAGCGGCGACAAGGTCGACCGGCGGCGGCTCACCGCCGACGAACGCGGCAACTGACCGGGCTCAGCGGCGGCCCCGCCGGGACCGACGCCCACGCTCCTCGTCCCGGACCCGCTGTTCGGCCAACTCGGAGCGAAGCGCCCGGTAGCGCACCACCCGACGGGCATCGACGGATCCGTCACCCACCGCCCCGGTCACGGCGCAGTCCGGCTCGGTGTCGTGGGCGCAGTCGGCGTAGCGGCACTCGGCCGACAGGTCCTGGAGGTCACCGAAGACCCGATCCAGGGCCTCCTCCGTGTCGAGCAGGCCCACCGCCCGGATACCCGGCGTATCGATGACGAGGCCTCCCCCGGGCAGGTGCACGAGTTCGCGGCTGACGGTCGTGTGCCGGCCCTTCGCATCCCCGCCACGCACCTCGCCGATGGCGAGGCGGTCCTCGCCGAGGAGTCCGTTCACGAGCGTCGACTTGCCGGCGCCCGATTCACCCAGCAGGGCGACGGTCCGACCGGGCCCGGTTCTCGCGACGACGGCGTCGAGGCCCTCGTCTCCACCGACCACCAGCACCGGCGTCTCCGGCGCCACAGCCCGGATGGTCGCCGCCACCTCGTCGGCGGCCCTCCCTGCCCGGGTGTCAGCCTTGGTGAGGACCACCGCCACGTCGGCGCCACTGTCCCAGGCGATCACCAGGAGGCGCTCGAGGCGACCGGCGGGAAACGGCCGGTCCAGGCCGTGGACGATCAACACGGCGTCGACGTTGGCGACGAGCACCTGCTCGAGGCCCGCCTCCGACGGGTCGCGCCTCGACAGGGTGTTGGCACGCGGCAGCACCTGCGAGATCAGCGCACCGATCTCCGGGTCGTCGTCGAGGAGCACCCAGTCNCCGGTCGNCGGAGCGAACTCGGACTGGGCCCGCTGNGAGTCGGACAGCGCNCGGACGGGNCCNGCTGCCGTCGCCACGTCGCACTCGCCGCGGTCGACCCGCAGGATGCGACCGAGGATGCCCCCCTCGGGAACAGCCCCTCCGGGCCAGCCGTAGTCGTCCAGGTCGATCGCCATCTTCGGCGATGCTANGGCGCAGGCACCGGGCAGACGGGCGTCAGCCCAGGCGGAGCGTNTCGAGCGGCTCCANNCGGGCAGCCTTGTTCGACGGATANAGGCCGGCCACGANGGCNACACCGACGGACACCAGCGCCCACCGGAAGAGNCCGGAGACCGAGAGGATCATNGTGTAGTCGCGCATCTCCGACACCAGCCACACGANGCCGGCGCCCNNNCCGGCACCCANGATCCCTCCCAGNACCCCCACCACGAGTGCCTCGAACAGGAACTGGAGGGCGATCGTGCCCCGGCTATGGCCGAGGGCNCGACGGATGCCGATCTCGGAGGACCGTTGGATGACCGAGATGGACATGACGTTGGCGATGCCCACACCGCCGACGATCAGGGCCAGTCCACCCATCATCTTGGTCAGGTTGTTGAGGTTCTCATCGACCTGGGACTGNGCATCGAGCAGGTCGGTCGGCACGTTCGTGTTCGCACCGTCCGGACCGCCGAGGCTGACGACCGTCGGTATCTCTTCCGCCACGTACTTGGTGTTGGTCGGCGCCCTGATGTAGAGGCGTGTGGGGTCGGGTTCCTCGATGTCCCAGTCCTCGACGGCATTGGAGAAGGTGATGAAGACCGCCGAGTCCATCGAAGGTTCGAGCAGCACGTAGTCGAGTACCCCGACCACGCCGTACGAGATGCCGTTCAGCTCGATGCTCCTCGGCTCGTTGGCTATGTAGCCGTACTCGTTGGCCAGGTCCTTGCCGATCACGGCGACCCGAGCGCCACTCGACTCGTCGTACTCGTTGAGGAACCGACCACTCACGATTGGCACTTCGAGCGTCGCCGGCAGTTCCAGAGTCGTTGCGATGACGGGCACGGGGAAGGCCCGGTAGTAGTCGGAGGCCTCGGCGAACGGGAGGGTCACGATGTTGGAGAGTTGCAAGGTTGCCGACACCGACACCACGTCGGGAAGTCGTGCCACCCTCGCCGTCGCTTCCTCGGGGATGCGCGGATTGGCGCCGAAGCCTCCGAGTTGGTCCTGTGCGTTGGCGACGATCAGGTCGGTGCCAAGTTCGCGCAACTTCGCCTTCAGGTCTCCCTTGGAGCTCTCGTTGATGCCGATCGCCGAGACGATGGCCGCGACTCCGAGGATCGGGCCGAGCATGATCAGGAACGTCCGGATCTTGCGGGCCGTCAGCCCGGCCAACGCCACACCGACGAGTTCCCGAAAGCGCCTCATGACACCGACCCCTGCCACTCGTCCCCGACGATCTCGCCATCACGCATGGAGATGCGCCGGTCTGTGGCCCCGGCGACGTCGAGATCGTGGCTCACGAGGCAGATCGCCCTCTCATCCGACCGGAGGCCGGCGAAGATCTCCATGACGTTGGCGGCGTTCTGAGTGTCGAGCGCACCTGTCGGCTCATCGGCCAACACGACCAATGGCTCGGTCACGATCGCCCGGGCGATGGCCACGCGCTGCTGCTCGCCTCCCGACATCTGGACCGGGCGATGGTCATGCCGGTGCGCGAGGTCGACCTTTTCAAGTGCCTCCAAGGATCGACGACGTCGCTCCTTCCGGGTCAGGTCCCGGTAGAGCAATGCCGTCTCGACATTGCCGAGCGCCGACAGGTGGGGAACGAGGTGGAACTGCTGGAACACGAATCCGATGGCCTGGCCACGTAGACGCGACCGTTCCGCGTCGGGCAGCGTGTTCACCTCGACACCCTGGATTCTGATCGACCCGGACGAGGGGAGGTCGAGCACACCGAGCAGGCCCAGCATTGTCGACTTCCCCGAACCGGACGGGCCGACGATCGAGAGGTACTCGCCGGCACGGATGTCGAGGGACACGTCCCGGAGGGCGTGGACGAGGACCTCCTCGCCGTAGACCCGCGACACCCCTTCGAGCGACAACAGGGACTCGCCCATCGGGCTCGGGTTCATACCGGTCAACGCCGGTCGATCTCCAGGATCACGTATTCACCGGGTGAGACGCCGGAGACGATCTCGACGTATGCACCGTCGAGCATCCCGGTCTCGATCTCCCGGCGCTCTATGACCCCGTCCGGGGTCACGACCCGTGTCTGGTTGATGCCGCCCTCGGCGAGGACCGCTGCGATCGGCACCACGATGGCATCCACGACCTCCTCGACCACGACGTCGATCATCACCACGGCGCCGTCCACGCCGACCAGTTCGTCGACCGCCTCCACAACGCCCTCGTAGGTCTCGCTGCCGCCTCCCGTGCTGGCAGAGTCGTCGAGTTCGGTGATGACGCCCTCGGACTCCTGGTCTCCGGCGTCGAGGTTGACGGTGACCACCTGATCGACGCTGAGCTTGGCCCGCTCGGACGGCGTGGCGAAGATCTTGATCGTGAACTCCGGCTCCGTGAGGCTGAGGACATTGTTGCCCTGCAGGACGAACTGGCCCTCGTCCACGTTGACCGTGCCGATCCTGGCCGGCCAGTCGGCGACGAGCATGTCGGCCGGTTCGAATAGGACGTCATCGTCGATGGTGCGGATCAGGATCTCGAGTTCGGTCTGTCCGGCGAGCATCAGGACGGTGCCCGTCAGCATCTCGAAGTCGACTCCCTGCTGGGCGCTGCCCGACACGCTGTAGTTGACGGACGTATCCACCTCGGGGGCCTGGTCCGCGACGATCGTCACCGAACCCGTGTCTCCCTCGATGACGATGTCGGCACCGTGGAGGGTGAGTTCGGGAAGGTCGTCGGATTCGACGGCAATCGTTGCCGTTACCTGCTCGCCCAACCCATAGGCCTGTTCCACGAACCCTGGGAATTGGTTGGGATCGGGCACCAGGGTCACGGTCAACAACTCGTCCACCTCGACGAGGTCATCGGAACGCAACGTGACGCTGATGTCCACGGAGTCGTTGCCCGTCGTGAGCGTCACGAACTCGTCGGGCTCGCCATAGTCCTCGTCCACGAGGACGGTGCCGCCCACGACGAAGTAGACGTCGATGTCCTCGACGACCTCGACAGGTGTCTCGACGGTGAAGCCCGCCGAACCGCTCTCGCCGGTCGAATCGGCGTCGGCGCGCAGGGTCAGGATCGGCAGGTCGGGGACGTTCGGGTCCATGACGGTGACCGTCGACTCGGACCGACCCCCGACGTTGTAGCGGGCGTTGTCGCCGAACAGGGCAGAGATCCCGACGTTGAGGTCCTCGTCCGGCTCGACGTCGTCATCGATGAGCGTCGTGATGACGAGCTCGGCGACCCCGATGCCTGCCGGGAACAGGATGGTGTCGTCGACCTCGTCGAAGTCGTCCTCGGCGGTGACCTCGCCACCCACGCTGATGTCGACGATCAGGTCCTCCTCAGGAACCGGCTGCGCCGAGAAGGTGAAGATGACCTGCTCTCCCTCGATGATCTCCGTCGCGGAGGCCTCGACGGTTATCGACGGCGCGGTCGAGGCGGCTCCCGCCTCCGGACCTGCTTCCGGCGGTGCAGCGTCGTCGTCAATCGTGGCGGCGGTCACCGTCTGGTCGGCTAGGGAGTCGAAGGCGTCGTCCGAGGTGGCGTCCACCACGGACACGGTGAGCGCCGTACTCTGCTCACCGTCGAAGACGGTGTCGTCGACTCCGGAAACCGTCACCGGCTGTGCCGTCGACCAGTTGTCCACCGTGAACGTGACGGTGCCCGGCGTCACGGTTGCCTCACCGGTATCGGCACTCGAGATGGCGAGTTCCACGTCACTTGTCGGAGCCTGGTTGAGCACCACGGTGAACGTGTCGCTCGTCCCGTCCTCACCGACGACGGCTGCGGTAGTCCACAACGTGAATCCGGGGGACTCGTCGTCGATCGTCGTCAACCTGACGGAACGGTCACCGAGCAGGTCGAACGCATCAGGGGAGGAGGCAGCGTCAACGGCGACCACGATCAGCGAGTTCTGGTTTCCGTCAGTCAGCGTGTCGTCGACGCCGGTGACGGTGACGGACTGGGCGGTGGACCAGTTGTCGGCCGTGAACGTGAGGGTCGAGGCTGACACCGTCGCCTCGCCGGTGTCAGGACTCGAGATCGAGAACACCACGGCCGACGTCGGTTGGACGTCGAGCACGGCGGTGAACGTCGTCGTCGAGCCCGCTTCCGTGACGGCCGCGCCAGCCGTCGAGACCTCGTAGCCGGCATTGTCGTCATCGGTGGTCGTCACCGACACGACGACATCAACCGCGCCGTCGAAGTCGTCGTCCGAGTAGAGGTCGAGCACGGAGAGCACCAGTGAGGCGGACTGGTCTCCGTCGAGAAGTCGATCGTCCACACCGGTGACGGTGACGGTCTGCTCGGTCGACCAGTCGGCCGATGTGAAGA
>PACE01000016.1 GCA_002699725.1 Acidimicrobiaceae bacterium | reverse complement strand
TCGAACACGGACCTCGACTGCGCCATCTCGAGCCTCACGAACGGCACCTCCTATGAGGTCACCGTCACGGCAGCCAACTCTGCCGGCAACAGCAACGCCTCGACCGGCGCAGCAGCCACTCCATCGACTACACCCGGAGCCCCGACCGGCACCGCCGGCACCGCCGGCGCGGGACAGGTCACAGTGACGTGGTCCGCCCCGACGGAGACCGGCGGATCGGACATCACCCAGTACACGGCGACCGCTACACCGGATGGAGCGTTCTGCATATCGACATCTGCCCTCACCTGTGACATCACGGGCCTAACCAACGGCACCGAATACACCTTCCGGGCGAAGGCCACGAACGCCAACGGCACAGGATCCAACTCGAGTGCCAGTGGGGGCGTGACCCCGGTGACTACCCCCGGTACGGCGACCGCACTGGCGGGGACGGCTGGCGACGCCCAGGTCGCTCTGAGCTGGACCGCCCCGACGGACACCGGCGGCTCGGCGATCACCGACTACACCGTCGAGTCGTCGTCCGACACGGGCACAACCTGGACCACCTTCGCCGACGGAACCTCGACAACCGCCTCGGCCACGGTGACGGGCCTGACGAACGGCACCGCCTACACCTTCCGGGTGACCGCCGTGAACGCCCAGGGCTCCGGTACCGCGACGTCCGCCTCCTCGGCGGTCACGCCGGTCACCACCCCCGGCACGCCGACCTCGTTGTCCGGGACCGCCGACGACGCCTCTGTTGTGCTCAACTGGACCGCACCGACCGTCACCGGCGGCACGGCGATCACCGACTACACCGTCGAGTCGTCGTCCGACTCCGGCACGACATGGACGGCATTCAGCCATGACGCCGCAACGACAGCCTCGTTGCGGGTCACCGGCCTCACCAACGGCACTGCCTACACCTTCCGTGTAAGCGCCGTGAACGCCGTAGGAACAGGCACCGCCTCGGCGACCGCCTCTGCCACACCCGTCACGACTCCGACCGCGGCGACATCTGTGGCCGGTACGGCCGGCAATGTCCAGGTCGCCCTGACCTGGACCGCTCCGACGGACAACGGCGGCTCGGCGATCACCGACTACACCGTCGAGTCGTCGTCCGACTCGGGTACGACCTGGACGACGTTTGCCGACGGCACCTCGACAACGGCCTCGGCCACGGTCACGGGTCTGACGAACGGCACCAGTTATACGTTCCGGGTCAGCCCAGTCAACGCCGTCGGCACCGGCACTGCCTCGACGGCCAGCGCCGCGGTGATTCCGGTCACCACGCCGGGCGTGCCGACTACCGTGGCGGCAACCGCCGACGGCACGACAGCGACCGTCACCTGGACGGTACCCACGGTCACCGGCGGCACGGCCATCACGGGCTACAAGGTCGAGTCGACCGTCGACGACGGCACCACCTGGGCGGTGGCGGCGGCCGACACCGCCTCCACGGCGGTCACCGCCACGTACAGCGACCTCACCTCGGGCGCCAGTTATTCCTTCCGGGTCTCGGCCATCAACGCCGTCGGCACCGGAACGGCTTCGACCGCCAGCGTCGCCGTCCAGACCGGCCCGCCGGCCGGCGCGGTGAACGCCTGGCTGGCGACCGACGAAGCCCGGGACTTCCTCGCCATCCTCGCCTTCGCAGGCACCGATGCGGCCAATGAGGTCGCAGCCGACGTCGCCGAGGTCGAGGCCTGGGCCGACAGCGCCGATGGGCGCCGGTTCCTGGGCCTGCCGACCAAGGCCGAGGAAGAGGCCGCAGCCACCTGGGCCGACAGCGCCGATGGGCGCCGGTTCCTGGGCCTGCCGACCAAGGCCGAGGAAGAGGCTGCGACCAACGCCTGGCTGGCCACGGACGAGGCCACTAACTGGTTGGGCGAGGCCCCGACCACGACCGAGGAGTGGCTCGCCACGGACAACGCGACGGCCTTCCTNGANGCGGTCGTGGCAGCGGAGGCTGCGGTGGCGGCAGCAGAGGCGGCAGCGGCCACNGNCTTCTTNGAGGCAATCGCNGCAGCGGNAGCGGCAGNGGNGGCAGAGGCGGCAGCAGCCACCACGGCCTGGTTGGCGACGGACGAGGCCACCAACTTCCTGGCCTCGCTGGGCTGAGCCGGACGGCCCGGTCGCCGGGCCCATGACCGACCTGACGCCCGCAGGGGCGGCGGCTCTCGACGCCGTCGACCCGCTGGCCGGGTTCCGCGAAGCGTTCGTCCACGACGACGCCGACCCGGACCTCATCTACCTCGACGGCAACTCACTCGGACGCCTCCCGATGGCCTCGGTTGCCCTGGCCGAGGACGTGCTGCGCCGCCAGTGGGGACAGCGCCTCATCCGCAGTTGGAACGACGGCTGGTTCGAGGTCCCCCGACTTATCGGAGACCGCATCGCCGAACTCGTAGGTGCCAAACCGGGTGAGCTGGTCCTGGCCGACGCCACTTCCGTGGTCCTCTACAAGGCGGCGGTCGCCGCCCTGAAGGTCCGCCCGGGACGTACCAGGATCCTGACAGATGACCTCAACTTCCCGTCGGACGTCCAGGTCCTACGGGCGGCCGCACAGGCCGCAGGACCCGACCACGAGGTCGTGATCCTGGAGTCCGACGGCCTGCACGGTCCCGTCGACGGCCTGTCCGAGGCCCTCGGTGCCGACAGAGGCGCCGATGTGGCTCTGGTGTCCCTCAGCCACGTCGCCTACGGGCCGGGCTGGTGCTGGGACCTGGCGACGACGACCCGGGCGGCCCACGAGGCCGGTGCCCTCATGCTCTGGGACCTCTGCCACTCGGTCGGCGTCGTCCCGACCGACCTCGGCGCCGCTGATGTCGACCTGGCGGTCGGATGCACCTACAAGTACCTCAACGGCGGCCCCGGATCGCCCGCGTTCCTCTACGTGAACGCCGACCGGACCGACCTCCAGAACCCGGTGCGCGGCTGGTACGGCTCCGACGACCCGATGGGCTTCGGCTTCGACGCCGGCCCCGCCGCCGGTGCCTCGCGCTTCCTGACGGGAACCCCGCCGATCCTGTCCACCGTGCTCGTCGAGCCCGGCGTCGACCTCATCCTCGAGGCGGGGATCGACCGCCTCCGGGCAAAGTCCGTGGCCCTGACCGAACGGTTTGTCGCCCTCGTCGACCTGCACCTGGCGCCCCTCGGCTTCGGGGTCCAATCGCCCCGAGACCCCGCCCGACGCGGCTCGCACGTCTCGTTGCGCCATGACGCTGCCCAGGCCGTGAGCCAGGCCCTCGTCAACGAGGCCAGGGTGATCACCGACTCCCGACCGCCGGACCTCATCCGCTTCGGGTTCGCCCCGCTCTACATCGGCTTCGCCGACGTGGACGAAGCCGTCCGGAGGACGGCCGAGGTCGTCGAGTCGGGTGGCATCGATCGCTGGAGGGGCGTCCAGCCGGTCGTCCCGTAGTCGCGGTCAACGGCCGGCGATCCGGTCCAGCACCCGCTCGGCGATGACCTCTCCGATGGCAAGCGATGCCGTGGCCGCCGGCGAGGGGGCGTTCACCACATGGACCGCTCGTTCCCCGTCGACCAGGTGGAAGTCGTCGAGCAGGGCGCCGCTGCGGTCGAGCGCCTGTGCCCGGATGCCCGACGGCGCCCGGCGGAAGTCGGCCGGGTCGAGGTCCGGAACCAACCTCCGGGCCGCCTGGGCGAACCGGCGACGGCTGAGCGAGCGACGTAACTCGCCGAGCCCCGGTCGCCAGTAGCGGCCGACCAGGCGGGCCGTGCCCGGCCACGCAAGGGTCTCGAAGAGGTCGCGCGGGGACACGGCACAGCGGCCGTAGCCCTCGCGGGCGAGGGAGAGTACGGCGTTGGGGCCGGCGTGCACATGGCCGTCCAGGCCCCGCGTCAGGTGGACGCCGAGAAACGGGAACCGGGGGTCGGGCACCGGGTAGATGAGGCCGTTGACGAGGTCCGCCGAGTGCCCCACCAGGTCCAGGTACTCGCCCCGGAAGGGCACGATGCGGGCGCCCGGGTCGCTGCCCGTTCGATGTGCCAGACGGTCGCTCTGCAGTCCGGCGCAGGCGACGAGGAAGCGACCGGACACCGGACCGTCTTTGGTCGCCAACTCCCAGCCGTCGGCCGTGGGGGAACCCCCGGTGACACGGACCCCGGTCCGGACGGAACCGCCTGCCTCGACGACGAGGTCGGCGAGTCGATGTGCAACGGCTCGAAAATCGGCCCGTCCGGTCGACGGGACGTGGAGGGCGGCCGCGCAGCGGAGGTGGGGCTCGAGTTCACGGGCACCCTCCGGGGACAGTTCCTCGACCGGCACACCGTTCGCCCCGGCCCGGTCGGCCAGGTCGCGTAGTCGGGCCAACTCGTCCCCGTCGATCGCGGCGACGAGCTTGCCGCACCGGTCGTGGGCGATGTCGTGCTCGGTGCAGAAGGCGACCATCCGCTCGGCTCCCTCCACGGCGAGGCGTGCCTTGAGGGACCCGGGCGTGTAGTAGATCCCCGAGTGGATGACGCCGCTGTTGCGTCCGGTCTGGTGCGAGGCGAGTTCCGGTTCCTTCTCCAGAACAGCGACCGAGGCCCCGGGAAGTCGCTGCACGAGTGCATGTGCCGTTGCCAGGCCGAGGATTCCGCCGCCCGCGACCACGACGTCGAAGGAGGGGCGGGCCATGTCGCGACGCTAGCCGCAGCCTTGGTTACGGGCTTGGGGCATGATTTCGGGATGCGACGCCGACGCGACCAGCACGGAGGCCTCCCCATCAGGTTGGGCCCGGCGTCGAACGGGGAGTTCGTGCCGCCTCCCGCCTCGCCGGTGGTTCGGGAGACCATCCGCCAGGCGAACTCCGAGGCCGAGGTGTTGGCCCGGCGCCTGGGGGTGTCGAGGCGGCGGTTCCTGGCCTCCCTGGGCGGATCGGCCCTGACTTTGGTGGTCCTCGAGGCCTGCGCCTCGGCCGAACGGGCCACCCGGACCACATCGACCACGTCGATGCCGACCACGTCGACCACTTCGACGACCTCGACCACCACTTCGACCACTTCGACGACCTCGACCACCACGACGCTGCCGCCGACCACGACCGGAGGCACCTATGAGGTTCCTCCCGAGGCGACCACCGAACCGGAGGTGGCCGAGGAGGTGCTGGCCGGCGACGAGTTCGTGATGGACCTCCAGGCCCACCTGCTGGACTACGACCTCACGCCCGACGTGGCGTGGGACGGCACCCCGTTCCTCGGTCAGATCTTCCCCCAGGTCGCCTGTGGCGAGACCGATCCCCGGGCGTGCTTCTCGATCGAGGCGTTTCTCGACCTGTTCTTCCTGCAGAGTGACACCTCGCTGGCGGTACTCTCCGCCATTCCGGTGCCCGGCCCCGACAACCCGCTCTCCGCCGAGGTCATGGCCGCCACGCAGCGCATGGCCGACGCCCTGTGTGCCGAGGGCCGGGTCCTCGCCCACGGTCAGGCCATGCCCAACNTGGGCGACCCGGCGGCGCTGCTCGGGTCGATGGCCGAGGTGCGCGATCGCTACCCGATCGTCGCCTGGAAGGCCTATACGCACCTGCCGGCGGCCGTCCCGTTCTTCCTCGACGACCACGATCCGGACGGTGTCCCCGTCGGCCGCCCGTTCCTCGAGGCGGTGCGCCAGGTCGGCCCTCCGGTGGTGTGCATCCACAAGGGGTTCCGTGGCGTGGGCGGGGGCTCCGGGAGGTTCGCCGACCCGGTCGACGTCGGGCCCGCCGCCGCCGCCAATCCCGACATCTCGTTCGTCGTCTACCACTCGGGCTTCGAGGCGGACGTGGCCGAGGGCCCCTACGANTCCTCGGCGCCCAACGGTGGGGTCGACCGGCTGATCGCCTCNCTGGAGCGGGCGGGAGTCGGGCCCGGCCAGAACGTCTATGCGGAGCTCGGGTCGACGTGGCGCTTCCTCATGTCGCGGCCCGACGAGGCGGCCCACGTGCTGGGCAAGCTGATGTCCGCAGTGGGGACGGACCACGTGGTGTGGGGCACCGACTGCCTCTGGTACGGATCCCCCCAGGACCAGATCGAGGCGTTCCGGGCGTTCGCCATCACCGAGGCCTACCAGGAGGTCTACGGGTACCCGGCGCTCACCCCGGAGGTGAAGGCCGGCATCCTCGGCCGCAACGCCGCCCGGTTGCACGGCGTCGAGCCGGTGCACCGGGACTGTGCGTTCTCCCGGGCGGAACTCCGGCAGGTGCGTGCCGAGTTGGCGTTGCCTACACCAACCCTCGGTCCGACGACGGCCGACGAGGTCGCCCACGCCATCGCCGCGCACCTGGTCTGANAGACGGAACCGATCGAAGGGAGCGCCGTCGGTGGGGCCCCGCCGAGGATCCTGGCCAAGGGCAGTCGGTGCGTCAGCGGCGGTCGAGTGCCTCGAGGGGATCGACGTAGTCGAGACCGAAGGTGTCGGCCACGGCGCGGTCGGTGACCATCCCGGAGCAGATGTTGAGGCCGTTGCGCAGGTGGGCATCAGTCCGCAGGGCGGCATCGGTGCCCATTCCGGCCAGTGCCAAGGCGTAGGGGAGCGTGGCGTTCGAAAGGGCGAGCGTGGAAGTGCGTGGCACACCGCCCGGCATGTTCGCCACGCAGTAGTGGACGATGCCGTCGATCACGTAGGTGGGCTCGAGGTGGGTGGTGGGCCGGGTGGTCTCGACACAGCCGCCCTGGTCGACGGCCACGTCGACGATCACCGAGCCGGGGCGCATCCCCGACAGCATCTGGCGGGAGACGAGGTGCGGGGCCCTGGCGCCCTTGACCAGCACGGCGCCGATCACGAGGTCGGCATCGTGGACCGAGGCCTCGAGCTCGGACCGGGTGGAGAAGACCGTGCGGAGCGTGGCGCCGAAGCGCTTGTCCAGCCGATCGAGGGCGGCCGGACTGCGGTCGAGGACCGTGACGTCGGCGCCGAGGCCGATGGCCATCTCGATGGCGTTCTCGCCGACCACGCCGCCACCGAGGACGACGACCTTGGCCGGACGGACGCCGGGCACACCGCCCATGAGGAGGCCCGCACCGCCTTGGGTCGATTCGAGGGCGTGGGCGCCTGCCTGGATGGACATGCGGCCGGCGATCGCCGACATCGGTGCCAGCAACGGGAGGCGGCCGGCGTCGTCGGTGACGGTCTCGTAGGCGATACAGGTGGCACCGCTGGCGATCAGTTCGTCGGTCTGGGGTCGGTCGGCCGCCAGGTGCAGGTAGGTGAAGAGGGTGTGGTGGGGGCGCAGCATGGCCCGCTCGGAGGCCTGCGGCTCCTTGACCTTGACGATCATCTCCGAGGCCCCGAAGACCTCGGAGGCCGAGCCGGCGATGGCCGCGCCTGCCTCCTTGTAGGCGACGTCGTCGAAGCCGGCGCCGTCGCCGGCCCTGGTCTGCACCATGACCTCGTGGCCGTTGGCGGTGAGCTCGCCGACGACGGCAGGGGTGGCGCCGACGCGTCGTTCCGCGATCTTGATCTCGGTGGGGATGCCGATGTGCATGGAGTGCGCTCCTGGGGGGAACCTCGGAACCCGTCCGGTCCGGAGGGACGTCTGGGGGAAAGGGTACGGATGTGTCGGCGACACACGATTGCCGTGTGCGACCGATTCGGGGTTCCAGGCGCAATGAAGTTGCGTTCAAGTATGATTATCTGCATGTCTGAAGCGCCTCTGGATCTCGATCAGGTTGATCGTGCGATCCTGGAGATCCTCCAGCAGGACGGCCGGAGGGCCAACGTCGACCTCGCCGACGCCGTCAACCTCTCGCCCTCGGCCTGCCTGCGACGGATCCGACGCCTCGAGGAGGCGGGGGTGATCGACCGCTACGCGGCACTCCTCGACCCCTCCCGGGTGGGACTCGGCACCGACGTGTTCGTCGAGATCACGCTGATCGGCCAGGACGAGGCCACCCTCGACGCGTTCGAGGTGGCGGTCGCCGAGCGGCCCGAGATCATGAGGTGTCACCTGATGGCGGGGGAGTTCGACTACCTGGTGCACGTGGTCGTGCGCGATGTCGCCGAATACGAGGTTCTCCACCGCACCCACCTGGCGCAGTTGCCGGGAGTGGCGCGGATGGTTTCGAGCTTCGCCCTGCGGCCAATCTGCGATCGCACCGCCTTCCCTCTGGGCGCTCCTGCCGGTTGACCGCGCCTCAGGCCAGCCCGCCGTCGACCTTGAGCACGCT
This sequence comes from Acidimicrobiaceae bacterium, assembly GCA_002699725.1. GTDB lineage: Bacteria > Actinomycetota > Acidimicrobiia > Acidimicrobiales > MedAcidi-G1 > S20-B6. Next base: position 14,204 of record PACE01000016.1, on the reverse strand, counting down.
TCCCGTCGTGAAACTCGAGGCGTCCGATGCCAGGTAGAGGGCGGCGCCGACGATCTCGTGCGGCCTGCCGCCGCGTTCGAGCGGCATCGTGCGGCGGGCGGTCTCGGCGAAGGCCTCGAGGTCCCAGGCCNGGGCGATGTCGGTCAGGAACGGGCCGGGCATCAGGCAGTTCACCCGGACTTCCGGCCCGAGTGCCTTCGCCAACGAGGACGTGAGGTTGTTGACCCCGGCCTTGGCCATGGCGTAGACGACCTCGCCCGGGGTGGGGCGCACGGCGGCGACGGAGCTCACGTTGACGATCGAGCCGCNGCCTTCGGCCTTCATGCGCTCACCGATCACGACCGAGAGCCGGAAGACGCCCTTGAGGTTCACGTCCATGACCTTGTCGTACAGGGCCTCGGTGACCGAGGCGAGGGAGTCGTAGAGGGGGGACATGCCGGCGTTGTTGACCAGGATGTCGACGCGACCGAACTCCTCATAGGCGGCATCGGCGAGTCGGTCGACCTGCTCCCAGTGGCCGACATGGCATTCGACGGCCAGCGCCCGGCGGCCGAATCGTTCGTCGACCTCGGCAGCGAGCGCCTCGCAGTTGGCCAGTTTGCGGCTGGCGATGACGACGTCGGCGCCGTGCTCGGCGAAGGCCAGGACCATCTCGCGGCCGAGGCCCCTGCTGCCGCCGGTCACGACCGCCACGCGGTCGGTGAGGTCGAAGTGGTCGGCGGGCATGGGCCAGTATCCCCCGTGGCCGCATGCCGGGCGAATCCCGACGGTCAGGAGGTGGCCGGAATTCCGGCTGCCGCTCGGATGCCATCGACCAGCAGGTCGACGAGGAACCCGAACTCGGCATCGTGGTCGCCGCGTCCGATCACGTCGAGGTTCTCTAGTCGGGTGAAGCCGTCCATGGCAGCACGCAGTGATCGTCCGGCCTTCACGGCCTCGGCATCCTCGAGCCCGAAGCCGCGGATCACGGCCTGGATGGCGCCCAGGGCGAGCCGGGCGCCGTCGCGCCGCTCGGCGTCGTCAGGATCGATCGGGGTGAGGGTCAGGTCGTAGCGGCCGGGGAAGGTCGTGGCCCAGGATCGGTAGGCGTGGGAAAACGAGCGGACGGCATCCTCGTCGCTGCGGCCGAGCACTGCGTCGCGCAGCACCTCGCCGAACTCGACGGTGCAGGCGTGGGCCAGGGCCCGCCGCAGTCCTGGCAGGCCGTCGACGTGCGAGTAGAGGGAGGGGGAGCGGACNCCGAGGCGTTCGGCGACGGCGGCCAGGCTGACGGCGGCGACCCCGTCGGCATCCGCGACCGCCAATCCGGCGGCGACCACGTCCCGGCGGGTGACCCCCATCTTCCTTGCCATGTTGCAAGCATAGTAGGCATATGTCTATGATTATTAGATAGGAAGTCCAGTTCGGGGACCACCACCTCCGAGTCGACCACCCAGGAGTCGGAGCAGTGACCACCGCCACCGAGACCCCCGCCCCGTACACGATCATCTCGTCGGACTGCCACGCCGGCGGCAACATGGCCATGTACGAGGAGTACCTCGAGGCCAGGTGGAAGGACGCCTTCAAGGAATGGCGGGGCGCCTACTCCAACCCGTTCCGCGACCTCCAGGACGACGGCCGCTCCCGCAACTGGGACGACGAGCGGCGCATCGACGACCTGAATGCCGATGGCGTCGTCGCGGAGATCACTTTCCCGAACACCGTGCCACCGTTCTTCCCGACCGGAACCCTCATCACCTACCCTGCCACCGACCGCGCCGAGTACGAGCGNCGCCTCGTCGGGATCCGTACCCACAACCGTTGGCTCCTCGACTGGTGCGCCGGCTACCCCGAACGCCGTTGCGGCCTGCCCCAGGTGTTCCTCAACGACCTCGACGACACGATCGCCGACCTCGAGTGGACCGCCGAGAACGGCTTCCGGAGCTTCATGCTCCCGGCCATCCCGCCCGACATGGGCATCCCCGGCTTCTGGGACCCGATCTACGATCGCCTCTGGTCGGCAGTGCGAGACCTTGACCTGACGATCACCCAGCACGGCGGTTCGGGCGGCCCCGACTACGGGAAGGCCCCGACGGCGACCCTCATGTACCTCATGGAGGTGCCGTTCTTCGCCCAACGCAACCTGTCGCACCTGATCATGTCGGGCGTCTTCGAGCGGTTCCCCGAGTTGCGCTTCGTCATGACCGAGCAGGGCGTGGCCTGGGTGCTCGACGACTTGAGACGCATGGACGGCTACCACGCCCAGATGTCGTCGGGCCGGGTCGGCGAACTCGGATTCGACGGCGACCTGGTGCTTCCCATGAAGCCCAGCGAGTACTTCGACCGAAACGTCTGGATCGGCGCCAGCTTCCCGAGTCCGTCCGAGGCCGCGGCCATCCGCGAGGTGGGCGTGCACAACGTGATGTGGGGCAACGACTACCCGCACAACGAGGGCACGTTCCCCCACTCCCGTGAGTCGTTGCGGCGCTCGTTCTGCGACTGGGACGAGGCCGACCTGCGCACCATCTTCTGCGACAACGCCGTTGAGGTGTACCGCTTCGATCCCGAGGCACTTGCCCCTCACGCCGCCGAATACGGCCCTACGGTCGAAGAGGTGGCCACGCCACTGGACGAGGTTCCGAAGGACAACCGGAGCCCCGCCTTCACCCGGTCCTAGCCCGAGACCGACTGGTCGCCGCTTACCGCAGGCCTGTTGCGCTGATCGTCTCGCCGATCGCCACCAGGTGGCCGAGGTCGGGGTCGTAGGCGAAGCGCCGCAGCAGGTCGCCGGCGCCGTGCTTGCCGGGCCCGAGTGATGCCTCGCCCAATCCCGGGAGGCTGAACGACCCGATCGATTCGACGGCGGCGATGAAGGTCGCCGGCGTGAGTTCGTCGCCAGACCCCTCCAGGAGCTTCATCGCCATTCGAAACACCTGACAGGCGTGCATTGCGTCGAGTCGGGTGTCGGAGGCGATGGCTGCGTCCTCTTCGAGGGCGACCCACTCGTCGACGCATCTTTGCACCGACGGGTCGGCGACCGACTCCTCGGCACGGGGAACGTTCATCGTGAGTGCCGAGACCTGTCCGCCCACGAAGGTGGAGAGCCCGGCACCGCCGGGGAAACCGGGGTCCACGGCTTCGGGGTCGGTGATGATGAGCTCGACGACCGAGCCGACCCGCTCGAGGGCGATGGCGTGGTTGCCGGCATCCTCGAGGACCAGCACGACGTCGACGCCGTCGGCCCCGAATTGGTCCCGGAGGGGTGCGTCGAGCTGGTTGATGTCGGCGTGTTGCGTCTCGAAGGTCGCCTCGGAGGCGAGGTCGAGGGTGAACTCCTCGACGAGTTCACGGACGCGGTCCTGGAACACCGAAGTGGTCCCCGTCCAGAACGTGCCGAGTCGGAGGTCGTCGAGGTCACCGCGCCGCACGAGTGCGGTGAGACCCAGGATGCGGGCGTCGTCCGGGTCCATCTCGACGGTGACCAGGAGGCCGCCGAGGTCGGCGTCGAGGCCAGCGTCGAGGCCGGATCGGGCGACGACGGGGGCGCCGTAGCGCTCGCTCACGCAGCGGACCGCGTCCTCGTCGGCCCTGTCCATGATGACGAGGAAGATGCCGGCCTCCTCGAGGAGGGTGGTGCAGGCCGCGTCGGTCGAGTCGGCGCGGTACGGGTTGTACCCGGCCACGTGCAGGACGACCTGACGACCCCGGATGCCGCCCCGGTCGTTCTGAGCCCGGACGAAGGCCTCGAACAGGCCCTCGCCCATCGGGTCGGTCGAATCGAGGAGCAGGCCCACATGGAGTTCCGTGGGTGTGACACCCTGCCAGGAGGCGGGGAGGACGGACCCGGTCGTCGTCGGAGGCTCGCTCGTCGTNGTGCTCGNNGTCGNNGGCTCGCTCGTCGTGGTGCTCGAGGTCGTGGTGCTCGTCGAGGTCGTCGTGGTGGAGGTCGTGCTCGAGGTCGTGGTGCTCGTCGTCTCGGGAGGAGCGCTTGTGGTCGTCGAGGTGGTCGTCGTCGCCGGCACCGGGTCGGAACCTCCGCCACAGCCGACGGCCACCAGTACGACGGCGAGTAGCGCCGGGAGCCACGTTCTCACGGCCACGACGTTACGACAATGCGCCCGCTATCAGCGGGCAGCGTTCGGGAATCAGGCCGTGATGCCGAAGCGTTCGAGGCCAAAGCAGTCGATGGCGTTGCCGCGCATGAGCTTGTAGACCTCTTCGTCGGACAGGCCTGCCGCGGTGCAGATCTTCGTCGCAACGTCGAGCGTGTGCGGATAGGTCGAATCCGAGTGGGGGAAGTCGACCTCGAAGCAGATCTGGTCCATGCCGATCACGTCCCGGTTCCGCAGGCCGATCTCGTCGTCGAAGATGCAGCCCCAGATATGGCCGTGGATGTAGGAGCTGGGCGGCTCGGGAAGGTCGATGCCGAAGGTGGCGTCGCCCCGCTCGGCCCAGATCTTGTCCATGCGCTCGATCACGTACGGCATCCAGCCGACCTGGCCCTCCGAGTAGGCGATCCGGAGCCTCGGGAACCGGACGAACACGCCCGAGAGGATGTAGTCGCACATCGACCCCATGGCGTTCGAGAAGGTCAGCGTGGACGAGACGGCGAACGGGGCGTCGGGCGAGGTGCTGGGCATCTTGGACGACGACCCGATGTGCATGCAGACGACGGTGTCGGTCTCCTCGCAGGCCCGGAGGAACGGATCCCAGAAGCGGTCCTTGTCGTGGATCGAGGGAAGGCCCAGCGGGAAGGGGTTCTCCGAGAATGCCACGGCGAACGAGCCCTTNTCGGCGCAGCGGTGTACCTCGACGGCTGCCGCCACGGGGTCCCAGAGGGGAATGAGCGTGAGCGGGACGAGGCGTCCCCTGCCGTCGCCGGCGCACCACTCGTCGATCATCCAGTCGTTGTAGGCCTGGACGCAGAGCATGGCGAGCTCCTTGTCCTCCCGCTCGTAGAAGGTCTGGCCGCAGAAGCGGGGGAGGACGTTCGGGAAGCAGATCGAGACGTCGACATGGTTTTCGTCCATGGCGGCCAGGCGTTCCTTCTGGATCCAACCGGCGGGATGGATCTCGTCGAACGTGACGGGGGTGATGTCGAGTTCGTCGAAGCCGACGGCCGCTGAGAGCTTGGGGAACGGGTAGACGAGGTCGTCGTAGAGCCACCAGTCGCAGGGGGTGCCGCCCTCGACCCCCTTCTCGTACGAGAAGACGCCGCCCTCGAAGTTGAAGATGGCGGTGTCGCGTTCCACGCGCGGGCAGCGGTCCTGGTACCGCGCGGGGATGCGGGACGTCCACAGGTCGGGGGGTTCGACGACGTGGTCGTCGACGGAGATGATCCGGGGAATCTGGGGCATTCGGGCTCCCGGTGGTCGAACGCTTCTGACGGCCCGTCAGACAGGCCCACGGTAGCGCGGGGTGCATCGGGTCGGCCAGACGGCGGCGGGCCGATTGCCCCGCTTGGACGGTCAGGTGAGGCTGGACAGGAGCGAGCGGGTCTGGGCGAATTCGTCGGCCGTCCGGCCGAACTCGAGGGCGACGAAGTCGGTGGCGCCGGCCCGTGCGAGGCCCTCGAGCCCGGCTGCGACCTCCTCCTCGTTCCCGATGATCGCCACGTCACCCGGGCTGGCCGCCCCCTCGCGGTCGAGCATGGCCCGATACGAGGGCAACTCTCCGTAGATGGCGAAGACCTGCGCAGCCGCTTCACGGACCGCGTCGGCGTCGTCGGTGACGCAAACGGGGAGGCTGCACACGATCCGTGGGTCGGGCCGGTCGACCTCGGCGGCGGCGGCGGCGAGCCGTGGCCGGATGTGGTCCTCGATCGTGCGTGGCCCGACCATCCAGAGGATGGTGCCATCGGTGCGCCGGCCGGTGACGCGCAGGGCCTGTTCGCCGAGCGCCGCCACCATCACTGACGGGACGCGGTCGCTGGGGCGGGCCGACGCCATGTGGGCCGTGAACGCCTCACCGTCATGGTCGACCCGGCCGGCGTCGAGGAGCGGCATGAGCACCTCGAGGTAGTCGATCAGGTGGCGGATGGGTCGGTCGAAGGACAGGCCGAGGGCGCCCTCGATGACCGGCTTGTGCGAGAGGCCGATGCCGAGCACCAGGTCCCGGTCGCCGAGAACCGCCTGGGTGGTGAGCGCCTGGCCGGCCAGCATCGTGGGATGGCGGGGGAACGTCGGTACCACGGCCGTTCCGAACTCGAGCCCGGGTGCGCCGTCGGCCACCGCCGGGAAGACGGTCAGGGCGTCGACGAGGCCGGTCTGGGCGAGCCACCAGCCGGAGAACCCGTCCTCGGCGGCGCGGGCAGCATGCTCGCGGAGTCTTCCGATGTCGGCGTGGAGCAATTCAGCCGAGGCGTTGACGGCGATGCGCATGGGGGTCCTCCGGGAAGGGGAAGTGGGCCGGTCAGTTCCCTGATTCGACCATGATCTGGAGTTGGTCGGCGAACCCGGTGAGGAAGGCCTCGGCCACCTCGAGGAAGGCGTCGCTGGCTCCGTCGGGCAGTGGCTCGATTACGAGCGACCAGGCCAGCAGACAGGAGTCGCCCCGGTCCGTGATGGCCGTCGTGCCCTGGTAGAGCGCCACCGGGGCACCGGTCAACTCGTACACGCGGCGCCACGGTGGTTCGAACGAGATGACCTCCTCGCTCAGCGACATGCCGTCCGTCCCGAACTCGAAGACCGCCCCCAGCCCGTGCGGCGGCGGCTCGCCCTCGACCACGGAGCCGCCGGTCGCCGTGGCGATCATGTCGAGCAGGGCGTCCCACACCACCTGGCGGGGCGCAGCGATCTCCCGCTCGATGACGATCGACGTGTACGCCCGGCGCTGCTGTGTCACGTCCAGATCATGCCCCGGCGGCCTCGCCGATGAGCGCACGGGGGTCGGCGGCGCCGGCCAGGCCACCGTCGACGACCTCGATGCAGTGGGCGTGGCCGTAGTTGGCTGGGGCGACGCCTGCGCGGTGTCCGCGGGCGGTGAGGCCACGGGCCCAGGGCTCCGGCGTATGGGCCTCGAGCAGCACCTCGACGTCGTCAGGGTCCACCCAGGTGTCGAAGCCACCGCCACCGCCTCGCAGCACCCAGCGTCCACCGCCGACCACATGGCCGGGAGGGGCACCGTCAACCAGGAGCCGCACCAGCATCTGGAGAACCACCTGGGGCTGCGCATCGCCGCCCATGGTCCCCAGGACCGAGCGCAGTGAACCATCAGGGCGGGTGACCAGCGCAGGTGCCAGCGTGTGTGGCGGTCGACGGCCGGGCCCGTAGCGGGCCGGGTGGCCGGGCTCGAGGCTGAACCCGAGGCCCCGGTTGTGCAGGAAGATCCCGAGGTCCGGCAGGGTCACGTGGCTGCCGAAGCCGTCGGCGTTCGACTGGATGAGCGACACCGCCATGCCGTCGCCGTCGACCACGCACTCGTACATCGTGTCGCCGTCGTGCCAGGCATCTCCGAGCACGGCTCGCCGGTCGGGATCGATGGCGTTCCGTCGGGGGCCGAGCCGTTCCGGGGCGAGCAGGGCGGCTCCGTCGGCGTGCTCGTGCAGCACCCCGGGCCGGTCATGTCCGGCCTGTCGCATCGCCTCGATGAGGAGGTGTACGCGCAACGGGTCGTCCTCCCGGGGCAGGTCGAGGCCTTCGGCGATGAGGGCCGATGCCAGCGTCAGGTACCCCTGAGAATTTGGTGGCATCGTCCAGACGTCGTGGCCCCACACCCTGGAACCGAGGGGCTCGACCCAGTCGGCCTGTGGGCGGCGCAGGTCGTCGTCGCTGAACTCGCCGGTACCGACGGCGAGCAGTTCGTCGCCGTACGCGCCCAGGTACACGGCATCGCGGCCGCCCTCCGCCAGGGCCCGCAGCACACGGGCCACCCCGGGTCGTCGGACCACCTGGCCGGTCCGCACCAGCCCTTCGAAGTCCTGTGCTCCGTGAAGGCCCCGGATCCCGGCGGCCATGGGCACCAGGTGGGGTGACGCCTCGAAGCCCCCCTCGGCGAGCGTGATCGCCGGCGACAGGACCTCGGCGAGCGGCATCGAACCGAAGCGGTTGTGGAGCGCTGCCCAGCCGTCGACGCAACCGGGAACGGTCACCACCCGCACGTCGCCCCGCCTCGGCATCGACTGGTGGCCCTCGGCGGACAGGCGCTCGGGATCGGCACCGGAGCCGGAGCGCCCGGAGGCGTTCAGGCACACCGGCGGACCGTCGCCACGGTGGACGAGGGCGAGCAGGTCACCACCGAGTCCGCACATGTGCTGGGCGGTCACGGCCAGCACGGCATTGGCGGCGATGGCCGCATCGGCGGCATTCCCGCCCGCCCCGAGGATCCTGACGCCTGCCCTCGAGGCGAGGGCGTCGATCGTGCACACCATGGCGGTTCCGAAGCGCCGCTCGGGATCCTCCCACGGTGCCGGAGTGCTCACGGGTCGAGCATGCCACGCCGGTCGGGCACGTGTGGCCTCCCGACCCGCCGGACTGGGAGAGTAGAGGCAGTCGGCGACCAGGGAGACGTGAGATGGGTGACCAGCAGGTACGGGAGGCCCTGGGGGAGGCGACGTGAGCCGCCGGACGGCCTGACGATGCGCTTCTCATTCACCCACCCGATGTCAGCAGGCGACCATGACCCGCGACTCGTGGGCCGGGAGGGACTGACCCGGCTGGCCCTGGCCGCCGAGGCCGCCGGCTTCGACGCCATCGGGTTCACCGACCACCCAATGCCGGGCAGCCGCTGGCTTGCGGCCGGCGGGCACGACGCCCTCGACCCGTTCTCGGCGCTCGCCTTCTGCGCTGCCGCCACCAGCCGATTGCGGCTGATGACCAACATCGCCGTGCTGCCCTACCGGAATCCGTTCATCCTGGCCAAGGCAGCGGCGACGGTCGACGTGCTCTCCGACGGGCGGCTGATCCTCGGTGCCGGCACCGGATACCAGAAGGCCGAGTACCGGGCGCTGGGCGCCGACTTCGACGACCGCAACGACCGCTTTGACGAGACGCTCGAGGCCATGATCGCCGCCTGGACGACCGACGACCTGGCGTTCGAGGGGCATCGGTTCGCCGCCGTGGGCAACACCGCCCGTCCCCGACCCGTGCAGCAGCCGCATCCCCCGATCTGGATCGGGGGCAACTCGGCCCGGGCACGTGCCCGGGTCGTCCGCTACGGGCAGGGATGGAGCCCGTTCCCGACATCTGCAGCGATGGCGGCCACCGCCAGGACGGCAGCCCTAGAGACCGTCGATGACCTGCGACCGATGCTCGACGACCTCCGGCGTCGGCTGGAGGAGGCCGGCCGGTCCGACCCGGTCGACGTGCACTTCACCTGTGGGGCGGGCGGAGCGCCGGGTGACGACCGCTTCAACCCCGAGGAGCACCTGGCGGGCCTCGACCGGCTGGCCGGGGCCGGCGTGACCTGGATCGGGGTGACGGTTCCNGGCGACGACCTGGGACGGGCGGTCGAGGCACTCGGGCGCTATGGCGAAGAGGTCATCGGGTAGGGCCGGGGAGCCGTGGCCGGTTGAACCGGTCCGGGTCGACGGCGGTACCGTTGGCCGCTAGCGAGGCAGGGAAAGGGAGCGATGGCCACCGATCAGGTTCTGGCAGACGAGATCGTCGGCGCCGTCCGAGCCTGGGTCGAACGCGACGTCATTCCCAACGTCGCCGAGTTCGAACAGGCCGACGAGTTCCCCCAGGCCATGTTCGAGCAGATGTGTGAGTTTGGGCTGTTCGGCTCGACGATCCCCGAGGAGTACGGCGGCCTGGGCCTCGACATCACCACCTACGCGCGCCTCATCGAGGAGATCTCCCGCGGGTACATGTCACTGGCCGGCATCCTCAACACCCACAAGATCGGTGCCACCATGATCGGGCGCTACGGAACCGACGAGCAGCGGCAGCGGTTCCTCCCCCGGATGTGCGACGGGTCGTTTCGGGCCGCCTTCTCGCTCTCGGAACCCGATGCCGGCAGCGACACCGGCGCCCTGCGCTGCCGGGCCGAGTGGGATGGCGACGAATGGGTGGTCAACGGGACGAAGATGTGGGTCACCAACGGCATGCGGTCCTCGCTCGTCATGCTGCTGGCCCGTACGCCCGACGACCGCATCACCTGCTTCCTCGTCGAGAAGGACCCGGGCGAGACGTTCGAGGGGATCTCGGTGTCGCGCAAGATCGACAAGCTCGGCTACCGCGGACTCGAGACCGTCGAGATGTCATACGTCGACCACCGGGTCCCTCACGCCAACGTGCTCGGTGGCGACGACGGCATCGGCCACGGNCGCCGCTACGCCCTCTCGGCATTGGAACTCGGGCGCATCAACGTGGCGGCGCGGGCTGTCGGGGTCGCCCAGGCCGCCTTCGAGGCGGCGATGGCCTACTCGCAGCAGCGCGNGACCTTCGGNCGGCCGATCTTCGAGCACCAGGCCATCCAGTTCATGCTCGCCGAGATGGCCACCAAGCTCCAGGCNGCCCGCCTCATGACCTACGACGCCGCCCGCCGGGCCGACGCCGGAGAACGCGTCGACATGGAGGCCGGCATGGCCAAGCTGTTCGCCTCCGAGGCCGCCTTCGAGATCGCCTCCGATGCGCTGCGGATCCACGGCGGCAACGGCTATACCACCGAGTTCCCCGTGGAGCGCTACTTCCGCGATGCGCCGCTGATGATCATCGGCGAGGGGACCAGCGAGATCCAGAAGCTCGTCATTGCCCGCAAACTGCTCGAACGGTTCCCGGTCGAGTGACTCGGGACGCCTGATCATCGACACTCGACACTCGGAACACGGAGACACCATGAGCGAAACACTTGGCCAGCCCGGAACGACCAGCACGTCGATCCTCGGCAATCCGGTCCTGCGCCGCGAGGACGACGCCCTCGTCCGTGGTCAGGGCGAATACGTGGGCAACGCCCCCCTCGAAGGCGCCCTGCACGCCCACTTCGTGCGGTCCACGACGGCACACGGCACCATCGAGTCGATCGAGGTCGACGATGCCCGGAGCATGCCCGGCGTCGTCGCCGTGTACACCGCCGCCGACCTCGGACTCGACGACCGCCCGGTGACCATGGGCTTCTACCCGTCCGAGATGGGCCGCTCCTTCCTCGCCCGNGACCGGGTGAGGTTCGTCGGGGAGCCGATAGCGGTCGTGGTTGCCGAGTCTCCATACCTGGCCGCCGACGCCGCCGAGATGATCTGGGCCGACATCGAACCCCTACCGCCGGTGTTGGACCTCGCCGACGCGTTGGCCGGCGACACCGTGCTGTTCCCGGACCTCGGCCACAACGTCGCATTCCGCAACGCCGTCGAGGATCCGATCGACTTCTCCGGCTACGAGGTCGTGGTCACGGAAGACGTCGCCAACTCTCGTGTCGCTGCCGTATCCATCGAGCCCCGCGTGGTCGCTGCCAGCATCGTGGACGGCCGCCTCACCTGCTGGGCCAGTTCCCAGGGAGCTCACAGCTTCCGGCAGGCGGTCGCGGAAATCCTCGGCCTCGAGCCGGAGGACATGCGGGTCTATGTGAAGGACATCGGCGGCGGATTCGGTGCCAAGGGGGTTCCCTCGGAGGAGGAGGTCATGGTCGTGTACCTGGCTCGCCTCCTGGAACGGCCCGTGCGTTGGACCGAGACGCGCACCGAGAACCTCACCGGCTACGTCCACGGTCGGGCCCAGGACCAGAAGGTGACGATCGCCGGCACCCGCGACGGCGACATCCAGGCATACCGGCTCGAACTGATCCAGGACAGTGGGGCCTACCCCAAGTACGGGGCCTTCCTCCCCGAGTTCACCCGGCAGATGGCCAGCGGCGTCTACGACATCGGGCGGGTCGAGTTGGAGTTCGCATCGGTCGTGACCACGACCGCCCCCATCTGTGCCTACCGGGGCGCCGGACGCCCCGAGGCCACGGCNGCCATCGAGCGGGCCGTCGACCTGTTCGCCGCCGAGATCGGCATGGACCCGGCCGAGGTGAGGCGGCGCAACCTTCCCTCCCCCGACGCCTTCCCGTTCACCAACGGCACCGGCACCGTGTACGACAGCGGCGAGTACGAGCGTGCCCTCGATGTCGCCCTCGAGGCGGCCGACTATGCNGGCCTCCGGGCCGAACAGCAGCGGCGGCGCGACGCCGGCGATGTCCGACAACTCGGGATCGGCGTGTGCACCTACGTCGAGATCACGGGCTTCGGCGGCAGCGAGNACGGCGAGGTCCGCCTTCTGCCCGACGGCACCGTGCTGGCCGTCACGGGCTCGACCCCGATCGGCACCGGGCACCTCACCACCTGGGCGATGATCGTCGCCGACCGGATGGGCGTGCCCATCGAGGCCATCACCGTGTTCCACGGTGACACCGACCGGGTGCCCTCGGGCCAGCTCACCGGTGGGTCCCGGTCCGTCCAGATCGCCGGCTCGTCGATGGGTGACGCCGCCGACAAGCTGATCGAACTGGCCCGCGAGGCTGCTGCCGACCTGCTCGAGGCCGCTCCGGGCGACATCGTGCTCGACCGCGAACGGGGCGCCTTCCACGTGGCCGGCTCCCCGACGGCGGCNCGATCGTGGGCCGAGATCGCCGGTGATGCCGGGGAACCACTCGTCGGGCTCTCGGACTTCGCCCAGGCCGGTGCGACCTTTCCGTTCGGCACCCACATCGCCGTCGCCGAAGTCGACACCGAGACGGGGCATGCGACCGTCGAGCGGATCATCGCCGTGGACGACGCCGGCGTGATCATCAACCCGCTGCTGGCCGCCGGCCAGATCCATGGCGGCCTGGCGCAGGGCATCGCCCAGGCACTGCTCGAGGAGTTCCGCTACGACGAGGACGGCAACCCCCAGACCNCCAACCTCGCCGACTACACGGCGATCTCGATGATGGAGGTGCCCATGTACGAGCGTTCGTTCACCGAGACNTCGACGCCCCGCAATCCGCTGGGCGCCAAGGGGATCGGCGAGGCGGGCAGCATCGGTTCCACGCCGGCCGTGCAGAGCGCCGTGATCGACGCACTGGCACCGTTCGGGATCCGCCACCTCGACATGCCGCTCACCCCGGAGCGCATCTGGTCGGCGCTGCAGTCGTCGGTCGCCTGACCGGAAGTGGTTGGACCAGGGGAGGACGAAGTGGGCGACACCACGCTGACCTATGAGCAGGCGACCGCCGCACTCACCGGTCCCGGCGGCTATTTCGAACTCGCCACCGAGGAGGTCCTGGGTGAGCCGATGCAGGTCTTCGTCAACCGGCCCCGGTCGCTGCGCGACCTCCTGATCGGGGCCGCCGAGAAGGGCGACGAGGAATACGCCGTGTTCGACGACGACGGTGAACGACGGGTCCTAACGTTCGGCGGCCTCCAGCGACAGGTCGCCTCGGTGGCCGCAGCCCTCGCCGACCGGGGAATCGGCCACGGCGACCGGGTGGCGATCCTCGCCGCCAACTGTCCCGAGTACATCCTCACCTTCTGGGCCTGTGCGGCCATGGGCGCCGTGGCGGTCTGCTTCAACGGCTGGTGGACCCGGAGCGAGATCGAGTATGGGCTCGAGGCCACCAGCCCGGCCCTACTGGTCGCCGACCGTCGTCGCCTCGCCCGCCTCGAGGGCGACGTTGCGGAGGTCCCGACGATCGTGGTCGAGGACGACTTCGCCGACCTGCTCGCCTTCGCCCCCGATGCCGACCTGCCCGGGACGCCGATCGCCGAGGACGACCCCATCGTCCTGCAGTTCACTTCCGGCACCACCGGACGCCCCAAGGCAGCGNTGGTGAGCCACCGCAGCTTCATCTCGTTCGTGCTGGCGGCATTCGTGATCGGNGCACGCGANTCGATGCTNTCCGACGCCCCTCCGTCGGCCGGTGGCGNCCGCCTGGCNGTGTTCCCGCTGTTCCACCTCTCCGGGATGCAGAGTTCGACGGTCACGTCGCTCATGGGCGGCGNCAAGACCGTCTGGCCGATGGGCCGCTTCGATCCNGCACGGGTCGTNCAACTCACCATCGACGAGGGCATCACCGCCTGGAACGGCACCGCNACCCACNTCTACCGCCTGCTCGCCGAGCCNGACATCGANGGCCTCGACCCCNGCCAACTCACCTCNGTGGCGATCGGCGGTTCGGCNAGCACACCCGAGTTGATCCGGGCCACCGAGGAACGATTCCCCCACCTGGTCGGCACCTTCGGCTCCGGCTACGGGCTCACCGAATCGGGCGGCCTCGTCAGCCACGCCCCCAACGAGATGCTCCGGGATGCACCCGACTGCGTCGGTTGTCCA
>PACE01000015.1:10701-53894 GCA_002699725.1 Acidimicrobiaceae bacterium | reverse complement strand
GAAGTCCGGACCGTCGCGGTACAGGTACTGCATCGACCGCTTGTCTATCATCGCCCGCTCGACCTTCTCGCCGGCCCGGAAGGTCCGGTCCACGGTGCTGCCGGAGCGCACGTTGCGCAGGGTCGTCCGCACGAAGGCGTGGCCCTTTCCGGGCTTCACGTGTTGGAACTCGACGACCGTGAAGAGCCCCTCGCCGATTTGGAGGGCCATGCCGTTCTTGAGGTCGTTCGTGGTGATGGTCGCCATCTGGTCCTCCGTGGACGATCAGTCGGCCCTGGGTGCGAGGGTGAGCGCACGGTGGCCGTCGTCGGTCACGAGCACGGTGTCCTCCCAACGGACGCCACCCAGCCCGGCGAGGTAGGCGCCCGGTTCGACGGTGACGACGTGACCGGAGCGCAGGGTACCAGTGGCCGAACCCGAGAGGGCCGGGGCCTCGTGGATGTCGAGGCCCACCCCGTGCCCCGTGCCGTGGACGAACGCCTCGGCCAGCCCGGCCTCGGCGAGCACATCCCGACAGGCTGCGTCGACGTCGGCCAGGGGGACGCCGTCGGCCACGAGTGCGAGGCCCGCCGCCTGCGACCGGCGGACGGCGTCGCGCACTTCGTCCTCACGTCCGCCGGATCGTCCGCCCACGCGGTAGGAACGGGTCATGTCCGAGCGGTAGCCCCCGACGACGGCGCCGAGGTCACAGACCACGAGGTCGCCATCCTCGAGGACGCGGTCGCTGGGTCGGGCGTGTGGCAGGGCGCTGTTGGGACCGGCGGCGACGATCGTCTCGAAGGCCCGGTCGTCGGCGCCACGGCTGCGGATGCCGTGGTCGATGGCCGCAGCCAGGTCGCGTTCACTGACCCCGACGGCGAGCAACTCGACGGCGTCGGCGAGGGCTGCGTCGGCGATGGCCGCCGCCGCCTCGATCCGGGCGACCTCTCCCGGGTCCTTGACCTGTCGAAGTTCCTCGGCCAGGCCCTCGGTGGGCACCAGGTCGATCCCGTCGAACCAGCCCGCCAGGCGGCGCTGATCGGACCAGGTCACCGATGCAGCCTCCAGGCCCACCCGGTCGGAACTGCTCAGGCGGTCGGTGACGAGCGATCGGCGGTTCGTGCCTGCGATGGCGACCTCGGTGTCCGAGTCGACCACCTGGGACGGCGCCTGCTCTGCGTAGCGACCGTCGGTGACCAGCAGCGCCCCGTCGGCACCCACCAGCAGTTCGCCCGCCGAGCCGGTGAACCCGGTCAGGTACCGGATGTTGGTGAGGCACGTGACGACGAGTGCATCGATCCCGGCGCCGTCAAAGCCGGACCGGAGGCGGTCCAGGCGCCCGGCCACCTCCAGCGGTGGGAGGACGCTCGTCAACGGCCCAGCAGTGCGGCCACCGCCTGCACCGCCAGCCGGTAGCCGTCGGCGCCGAAACCGGCGATCGTGCCGGAGGCCACCGGCGCCACGACCGAGGTGTGCCGCCACGGCTCCCGGGCCGCCGGGTTGGAGAGGTGGACCTCGACGACCGGGCCGTCGAAGGCGGCGAGGGCGTCGTGGATGGCCCAGGCGTAGTGGGTGAACGCTCCGGGGTTGACCACGATCGCGGCACAGCGCCCCCGGGCAGCGTGGATCGCATCGACCAACTCTCCCTCGTGGTTCGACTGCAGGTGCTCGACGGCGAGTCCGTGCTCGACAGCCGCCGCCTCCACCACCGCCACGTGGTCGGCCAGGGTCTCGTGGCCGTACACCTCGGGCTGGCGTTCGCCCAGCAGGTTCAGGTTGGGGCCGGAAAGGACCAGCAGGGTCTGGTTCGGCATGGTGGCTCCTCTGGCTGCTGTGATTCGGTCTTCGTGCTCGTTGCTCACCGTACGCAAGCGAGGACCTGCTCGACCAGCGACTCTTGCACCCCGGCGACCACTTCGACGCCGTCCGGGCCGTCGAGTGCGAACGTCAGGCCGTCGACGGCCTTCTTGTCCCGGCCCATGGCGTCGAGCAGTTCGGCGTCGACTGCATCCCCCGGAACGCGGGCAGGCAGACCGTAGCCCTCGACGATCCGGCGGTGCTCCGCCACCCGCTCGTCGTCGATACGACCCAGCGCCCTCCCGAGTTCTGCGGCGTAGACCAGCCCGATGGCCACCGCCTCGCCGTGGCGCAGCCCGTAGCCTCCGGTCGTCTCGAGGGCATGCCCGAGCGTGTGCCCGTAGTTGAGGACGGCCCGACGACCGACCTCGAGTTCGTCGTCGGCGACCACCGCCGCCTTGATCTCGACACAGCGTGCGATCCGGGCGACGAGGTCAAGGTCGTCGAGGTCGTCGCCGCCGAGGAAGTGGTACTTGGCCATCTCGCCGAGGCCGCAGCGCATCTCCGCCTCGGGAAGTGTCTCGAGCGCAGTCGTGTCGCACAGCACGGCGGAGGGCTGCCAGAACGCCCCCACGAGGTTCTTGCCCTCGGGCAGGTTGACGCCCGTCTTGCCCCCGATGGCGGCGTCGATCTGTGCCAGCAGGGAAGTGGCCACGTGTACGACGGGCACGCCCCGGTGATAGGAGGCCGCCGCGAAGCCGGCTACGTCGGTGACCACCCCGCCGCCCACACCGACGACGACGTCGCCCCGGGTGAGCCCCCACCGGGCGAAGGAGCGACAGAGGCCCTCCACGGTCGCCATCGACTTGGCATCCTCGCCGTCGCCGATGTCGAAGACCTCCTGCTCCAGGCCCGAGTCCACGGTGTGGCCGATGCCCGACTGGGTCACGATCGCGGCCCGTCGGGCCCGGCGCGGCAGGACCTCGGGGAGGTGGGCGGATGCATCGGGGCCGACGAGGACCGGGTAGGACCGCTCTGCGGGCAGCACGACGTCGACGCGGATCACGACACGGCCCCCAGGAGGCGCTCGAGGAACGCTCCCACCTCGTCGGCTACGTCGTCCGGCGAGCGACCGTCGGTGTCGATGGCGAGGTCTGCCGCCTCCTCGTAGAGGGGCGCCCGTTCCCCGGCCAGGCGACGCAGGACGTCGACCGGGGAGTCGTCCTCGAGGAGCGGCCGACCGCGACCGTCGCCGACGCGCTCGGCGGCCGTCTCCGGGGTGGCCCGCAGCCAGACCACGTGCGAGCGGGATGCCAGGGCCTCCCGGTTGACCGGCCGGCCGAGCACCCCTCCGCCGGTCGACAGGACGATCGGCTCGCTCAGCCCGAGGGCCCGCTCGAGGCTGTCCTGCTCGGCATCGCGGAAACCCTCTTCTCCCCGTTCGGCGAACAGCACGCCGATGCTGCGTCCGGTGTCGGCCTGGACCCAGCGGTCGAGGTCGATGTGGCGGCGCCGGGCCCGGGCTGCCACGAGGGCGCCGACGGACGTCTTGCCGGTGCCCATGCCCCCGACGAGGGCCAGGTGGGGTCGATGCTCCGGGACCATGGCCTCAGGCTAGCGACGGGGCCACTCCCGGTCGGGTGAATAGCGGCCCCGGAGGTCGGATGTGCCACACCGCCGGCTCAGCAGTACCAGGCCGTGACGAGCAGCGTCGCCGCCATGAGGCCCGGGCCGAACGGCAGCGGGCCCGCACCGAGTCGGCCCCGGCGTGCCACCGCTCCACCGATGAGGGTCAGCAGGGCCGCCAGGGCGGTGACCGCGGCGATCCCCGTGGCAACCTCGTTGCCGGTCGCCCATCCGACCTGGAAGCCCAGGGGCACCGCGAGGCGTACATCGCCTCCCCCGAGGGATCGGGGTGAAGCAAGGTGCAGCCCGAGAAGCAACCCCCCGAATGCCGGGCCACCGACCATCGCCCACCCGAGCCGTTCGCCGCCGGCCCCGGCGAGCACGCCGATCCCGTGGATCACGACCAGCCCGGCGCCAAGCCGCCAGGTCCACCGTGCCGGCAGGCGCTGCTCCCGGAGGTCGACCCGAGCCAGGACCCCCGATCCGGCCAGCAGCCAGGCGAACGCCGACAGGTCGGCGACGGCCACGGAGGAGCCGGTGCGTCAGTCGGCCGGACGTGCGGAAAGCACCGCACGGGCGGCCGCTTCCATGGCTGCCACCGGTGCCTCGTCCCCCGTCCAGAGGGAGAAGGCACGGGCCGCCTGGAAGAGCAGCATCGAGAGGCCCCCGTGGGCCTCGATACCCCGTCGGCGCAGGGCAGCCAACCAGGGCGTCTCGAGGGGGTGGTAGACGAGGTCTACGGCCACCTGTCCGACCCGCAGCACGTCCGCGTCGACCGGCATGTCGCCAGCCGGCCCAACCGACATGCCCACCGGCGTCGCGTTGACGACCAGATCGGCACGGGCGAGGGCCTGTTCCACGGCGTCAGGTTCGACCACCCGACCAACGCCTCCGGCCAGTTCGGACGCCGACTGCGCCCTCCCTGGTGTTCTGTTCACCACGGCGACGTCGGCGGCTCCCCCCGTGCCACACGCCTCGACGACGGCCCGGGCCGCTCCCCCGGCGCCAACGATGAGCACGGATCGGCCCTCGACAGTGATCCCGGCATCGTGGGCGAGTCCGTCGAGGAAGCCGCCGCCGTCGGTGTTGTGTCCGACCAGTCGGCTGCCATCGGGAACAAGGCAGTTCACGGCTCCGAGGCGGGCTGCAGCATCTGTCAACTCGTCGGCGGACTCCGCCGCGGCCGCCTTGTGCGGCATCGTCACGGACAGGCCGGCGAGGCCGAGTGCCCGCATTCCGTCGAGGGCCCGGTCGAGGTCGCCCTCGGCCACCTCAAGCGCCGTGAACGTCCAGTCCAGGCCGGTGGCGGCGAAGGCGGCGTTCAGGAGAGTCGGCGAGAGGGAGTGGCGGACCGGCGAGCCGACGACCGCCGCCAGGCGCGTGCTCCCGCTGGCCGGTGGACGCCGGTCGACCGGAGTGCTCGATGCCATGTCCTGCTCACCCACAGCCCAGATCCTTCTCCACGCAGACGCTCTTTGCACGCTCGAATTCGTCGGCCGTCACCGCAAACGTATGCGCACCGGCCACGTCGCCCTCATCGGTGCGGACGTAGTACATCCACGGACCGTCCGTCGGGTTGAGGGCCGCCTCCAGCGAGGTACGGCCGGGAGCGGCGATCGGCGTCGGCGGCAGGCCCGAAGTCACGCGGGTGTTCCACAGCGACTCGGACGCCAGGTCCTCCCCGGTGAGCGGCTCGCCGGCGGTCTTGCCGACGGCGTAGCGGGTGCTGGCATCGATGCCGAGGGTCCAGCCCGCCTCGAGCCGGTTGTGGATGACCCGGCTGATGCGCCCCCGGTCATCCTCGATCAGGGCCTCCTCCTCGATGAGCGAGGCGACGATGACCACCTCGTAGGGGGTCAGGCCCAGGTCAGCGGAGCGCTGCTCGATGCCCAGGTCCTCGACCACGGAGAGGAACTGCCGGTGCATCCTCGTGACGAGGTCGAGTTCGTCGCCGAGGGATTCCTCGGCCAACTGGTAGGTGTCGGGGAAGAGCAGGCCCTCGACGACCAGGTATGGCAGGTCCTCCGGGTAGTGCTCCCACACGAGGCGCTCGCTGATGAGGGCAGCCCACAGTTCGTCCTCGGCGAATGCGGGCATCTGGACGAGAAGTCGGTCGACGGACTGCGCGAGGGTCAGGCCCTCGGGCAGCATCACGGTGATGACCTCCTCGGGGAGCGGGCCCTCGTTCATGCGGTCGACGGCGTCCTGAAAGGCCAGGTGTTCGCGCAACACGTATTCGCCCGCCTGGAACGAGTACTCGACGTCCACCGGGCACTCGATGAGCCAGCGCAGCGCCGACGGGCAGCGCATCCACTGGCGGAACATGGCGGGATTGTCGACGACGTCGGCGACGCCGAGCGCCGCGGCCACGTCGTTGGTCGACCATCCGTCCTCGATCACGAACCGGACGTCCTCACCGAAGAGGCTCTCGGGGCGCATCTGGTCCGACGCCCAGTCCATCACCAGGCGGTATCCCACCCCGAACGTCAGGAGGATCGCGAACGCCACGAGGCCCCAGCGGGGCAGCGGCCCCCAGGCGGGACGGTGCCGGACCCAATGGACATCCGGCCGGACCTCTTCACCCGGCTCGAAGACGGTCCCCTCTTCGGGCTCGTCGAACACCGACGGACCCCACACCATGGCTTCGCCGACCGCCTCCTCGGTGGGCACCACGGGAATGGCGGTCGGCATCGTGGGGTCGTCGCCGGGTAGGGCGGGTCGCACGGGCGTAGTCGGTGGCGCACCGCCGACCCGGGCGCCGATCGTCGCCGAGGAGCGACCCTGTGGCGACAGGTCCGCCGAAGATCGACCCGGGGACGGGTCCTCGTCGTCAGAGAACGACTCGTCGCTCACGACACCGATCCTTCGCTGCGACCATCGAGCCACGCCTGGAGCAGGACGGCGGCGGCCACCTGGTCGACCACCTTCCGCTGGGCCCTGGAGTCGAGGCCGGCCTCTCTCAGGCGGCGCTCGGCGCTCACGGTCGTCAGGCGCTCATCGTGGGTCTCGACCGGCACGTCGAGCGCCCGGGCCAACTGGCGTGACTCTGCGATCATGGCCTCGGCCGCCGGCCCGGTGCCACCGTCGAGCGAGTACGGGACGCCCACGACGACAACCTCGGCCTCCCACTCGACAACGAGGTCGGCGACCGCCCGGTGGTCGCGTGCCCGATCGCCCGTGCGGTGGAGGACGTCGGCAGGGGTGGCGAGCCGGCCGTCCCGGTCGCTGACCGCGACGCCGATCCGCTTCCCTCCGAGGTCGAGGCCCAGGGCACGCACGCCGTTCGGCTCAGCCGGCGGCGGCTCGGGCCTGTTCGAGCGCCTCGGCGAGGTGCTCGGGCGCCCGTCCGCCGATGATCGTGAGACTGGGGTTGGGGCGCCCACCTCCCCCGATGGTCTTCGCCGCCTCGGCGACGAGGGCACCGGCGTCGAGCCCGCTGTCGGGCGACACCACCGAAACGAGGGCCGCCCCCCCGCCTTCGGGAGCGGTCGCCAGGACCACGGCACGGATGCCGTCCCGGTCGCGGATGGCGATGGCGAGGTCCCGGAGCCCATCCTGGTCGATGCCGTCGACGAGCTGGATGACGAGGCCGTTCTCGGCAGCGCCGGCGAGTTCGTCGACCCGGCCGAGCGCCGCCCGGCGTCGCAGGTCCTCGACCTCGCGGCGTAGCTCCCTGGCCTCGGTGACCCGCTTGCGGATTCCGTCGAGCACATCGTCGACGGGCACGCCGACGAGGTCGGCCGCCTCGGCGAGGGCGCCCTCGGCGCTGCGCAGCCGGTCGATCGACGCGGCACCGGTAACCGCCTCGAGGCGGCGGATGTTGGAACCGATCGAGCCCTCGCTGACGATCTTGAGGAGCCCGATGTCGCCCAGGGCGGCGACGTGCGTTCCGCCGCAGAGTTCGATGGAGTTCGGGCCGGCCCGCAGGACCCGGACGCTGTCGCCGTACTTCTCGCCGAAGAAGGCGATGGCGCCAAGCGCCTCCGCCTCGTCCCTGGTGGTCTCGAAGTGGTCGCATGCCGCATTGTCGAGGACCTCGGCGTTGACCAGGTCCTCGATCTCGGCGACCTGTCCCTCGGACAGGCCCTCGTAGTGGCTGAAGTCGAACCGCAGGCGGTCGGGGCCGACCCACGAACCCTGCTGCTTGACGTGGTCGCCGAGGACCCGTCGGAGGGCCCAGTGGAGGATGTGGGTGCCGGTGTGGTTGCGTCGGATGGCGGCTCGTCGGTCGGCGTCGATGGACGCCCGCACGGTCTGGCCGACTTCGACGGCTCCGTCGGCCACCTCGACGTGGTGGCGGTGGAGACCGTCGAGGGCGAGGGTCGTGTCGAGGACCCGCAGCGTGCCCGTCGACGACCCGATGGTTCCGGTGTCGCCGACCTGGCCCCCGGACTCGGCGTAGAACGGCGTGCGGTCGAGGACCACGACCTCGTCGTCGACGTAGAGCACCTCGGCGTCGCTCTCGTCCACCTCCCGGCCGACGAACTCGGTCGGCCCATGGGCCTCGAGGACGTGGCGCAGGTCGCCGGCGCCGGTGCCGGCCTCGGCGTCCCTGCGGGCAGCCTTGGCGCGCTGTCTCTGCTCGGACATGGCGGCCTGGAAGCCCTCGAGGTCGATGCCCATGCCGCGCTCGGCAGTGATCTCCTCGGTCAGTTCGAGCGGGAAGCCGTAGGTGTCGTGGAGCTTGAAGGCCACGTCACCATCGAGCGTGCCACCGTCGGCGAGTCCGTCGAGAGCGACATCGAGGATGGCCAACCCCGACCGGAGGGTCTCGCGGAACCGTTGTTCCTCGCGGTCGAGCACGTCGCGCAAGAAGTCGTGGTTGCGCACGAGCTCGGGGTAGTCGTCGCCCATGATCCCGACGAGGGCGTCGGCCAGGCCCGGCATGATCGGGTCCTCGACGCCGAGCAGCCAGGCATGGCGTACCGCCCGCCGGATGATGCGGCGCAGCACGTAGCCGCGGTCCTCGTTGCTGGGGAAGACCCCGTCGCCGATGAGGAAGGCGGAGGACCGGATGTGGTCGGCGAGGATGCGCTGCGAGACGTCGGTGCGCGGGTCCGATCCGGGGGCGATCCCGCTGAGCTCGCCGATGGTCGCGAGCAGCCCGGCGAACTCGTCGGTCTCCCACACCGAGTCGACGCCCTGCAGCACGGAAAGGATCCGCTCGAGGCCTGCACCGGTGTCGATGGAGGGTTTCGGCAGGGGCGTCATCGAACCGTCCTCATGCTGCTCGAACTGCATGAAGACCAGGTTCCAGAGCTCGATGAAGCGCTCATCGCCGCCGTGGGCCGGTCCGCCGTCGGCCCCGAACTCGGGTCCCTTGTCCCAGAAGATCTCCGAACAGGGACCGCAGGGCCCGGTGTCGGCCATACGCCAGTAGTTGTCCTCGTCGAGCCGTTGGATGCGCTCGGCGGGCACGCCGACCTCGTCGCGCCAGATGGCCTCAGCCTCGTCGTCGCTGACGTGCACGGTGACCCAGATGCGCTCGGGGTCGAGGCCCAGGCACGTGGTGACGAAGTCCCAGGCGAAGGCGCAGGCGTCAGACTTGAAGTAGTCGCCGAAGCTGAAGTTGCCCATCATCTCGAAGAAGGTGAGGTGGCGGCTGGTGCGCCCCACCTCGTCGAGGTCGTTGTGCTTGCCGCCTGCACGGACGCACTTCTGGATGGTGACGGCCCGGTCCCAGGGCGGCCGCTGCTCGCCGACGAAGTAGGGCTTGAAGGGCACCATCCCCGCCACGGTGAAGAGCAGCGTCGGGTCGTGCGGGATCAGGCTGGCCGAGGCCTCGTGATGGTGCCCGTGGCCGGCGAAGAAGTCAACGAACGCCTGACGGACGCCGCGTGCGGTTGCAGATTGCTCTGGCATGGTCGGGCCAGCCTACCGGTGGGTCCTTCCGGGCTCGGGTCAGGAATTGGGCCAGCGCCGACGGAACCCTGCGAGGAGGCCAGCCACGCGGAGGAACGGCGACGAGGTGAGAGTGGCGGCAGTCTCGATGGTGGCGCCGATCCGGCCCGCCGACTCGCGAAGGTCGTCGGCGGTGTCGAGCAGGTCCTCAACCCGGTCCAGGTCGCCGGCGGCCCGCTCGACCATCCGGTGCATGTCGGCGATCAGCGGGACCGCCTCCCGGTGCAGGGCATCGACCGCTGCGTGCAGGTTCCGGAGCATGCGACCCACCCGGACGGCGGCCACCGCCAGGAATCCGAGGCACGCCACGGACACGACCAGGGCGACCCAGGCGACGCTCACGGGGACTCCTCCGGGTCGGAGAGTTCGGCGATGCGCCGGGCCACCTCGGCCTCGAACCCGTGTGGCGACGGTTCGTAGTACACGTGTCCCTCGACCTCCTCGGGACGGTGAGCCTGTTCGACCCATCCCCTCGGGTCGTCGTGCGGGTAGTCGTAGCCCTCCCCGTGGCCGAGTCCCGCTGCACCCTTGTAGTGGGCGTCGCGCAGGTGCGGTGGCACCAGGCCGGTGCCGGGCGCCCGGGCATCGGCCGCAGCTGCAGCGAGGGCACGGTAGACCCGGTTCGACTTGGGAGCGGTCGCCAGGTGGACGACCGCCTGGGCCAGGTTGAGGCGAGCCTCGGGCAGGCCGACAAACTCGACGGCACGCGCCGCTGCGTCGGCCACGACCAGCGCCATGGGGTCGGCCATGCCGATGTCCTCGCTGGCCAGGATGACGAGGCGGCGGACGATGAAGCGGGCATCCTCCCCCGCTTCGAGCATGCGGGCCAGCCAGTAGAGGCCGGCATCCGGATCGGAGCCCCGGATGCTCTTGATGAAGGCGCTGACCACGTCGTAGTGCTCGTCGCGGCCGTAGCGGACCGCCTTGGTGCCGAGTGCGGCCTCGGCGTCGTCGAAGGTGACCGTGGCATCGTCCCGGCCGGCGGCGAGGGCGACGGCAACCTCGAGGCTGGTCAGGGCGAGGCGGCCGTCGCCGGCGGCACGGTCGGCCAACAGGTCGAGCGCCTCGGCGGTGGCGGTCGCCTGCTCGGCCTCCAGTCCCCTGCGCAGCAGCAGGTGCGTGGCCTCGCTGTCCAGGGGCTCGAGGCGGAACAGCGTGGAACGCGACAGGAGTGGTGGGTTGACCTCGAAGTACGGGTTCTCCGTCGTGGCTCCGATGAGGACCAGCAGCCCGGACTCCACGGATGGCAACAGGGCGTCCTGCTGGGCCTTGTTGAAGCGGTGGACCTCGTCGAGGAACAGGATCGTGCCGACGTCGCGTTCGCCGAGTCGGGCCAGGGCGGACGCCATCACCTCTCGGACGTCCTTGACGCTGGCGTTCACGGCCGAGAGTTCCACGAACTCCTTGGCGGTGACCCGGGCGATCAGCCGGGCCAGCGAGGTCTTGCCGGTGCCCGGTGGCCCCCAGAGCACGACCGACGAGAGCCGGTCCTCCTCGATGAGCCGCCGCAGGGGCTTTTCGGCCCCGACGAGATGCTCCTGGCCGACGATGTCGTCGAGTCGGACGGGGCGCAGGCGGTCGGCGAGCGGTGCACGGCGAGCCAGGCGCTGCCCGACCGCAGAGGCGAACAGGTCGTCGGTCACGACATCGAACCTAGTGGCCACCGTCGGGAGGGCCGGGGTGCCGACCAGACGGCCACGCCGAACGGCAGGCGTCGGCGACGGAGCCGGCGAAGGTCGACGGGCCCGCCGCCAGGAGACCAGCGTTGAACACCTCGGGACACAGCAGCGGCGTCGCACCGATCCCCTCGAGGGCGGACGCCAGGGCGATGAAGTCGACCACACCCTCCCCCGGCAGGGGACGCGACGCCATGGCCTCGCCCATCGGGTCGACGCCCGGTTCGGCCGACGCGTCGCAGAGTTGGACCACCTGGATGGCCCCGGCCGGGAGGCCCTCCAGGACCTCGGGGCACGGACCCCCGGGTTGGCGCTGCCAATGCCAGGTGTCGAGCAGGATCCCGCCGTTGGGGCGCCCTGCCGCGGCGGTGAGGGCGCTCGCCGAGGCCAGGTCGGGCACGGCGCTCCACGGCAGGAACTCGAGCGCCACCCGGATGTGGCGCTCGGCAGCACGGTCACACAGGTCGGCGAAGCCGGCGACCGCCCTTCCACCGTCCGCGAATGCGGCCTCCAGCGTCACGGCCACGATCTGGTGTGCGCCCAGTTCCCCGGCCATGTCAAGGGTGAAGTCGCCGTCGCGGTCGATCCCGTCCGATGCCCCCCAACCGGTCGCCGCCTCCACCACCCGGACCTCGAGCCCTCGGTCCCGGACCGCCCGGTTGAACACCCGCGGGTCGGGATCGAGGTTCATGACGTGCAGGCTCCAGGCCGACACGCCGCCGAAGCCGTGCCGGGCCGCGGCGTCGAGTGTGGACAGGATCGCCGCGGCGTCGGCGTTGAATGGGTCCGGGAGGAGCGTCGCCAGGCAGATCCCGAGGTCGGCCGGGTCCGTCACTGCTTCGGGGGCAGCACCCGCAGGCCGAGTTCTTCGAGGTGGCGGTCGTCGATCGTCGTCGGCGCTCCGGTGAGCGGATCGGCACCCGACTGCGTCTTCGGGAAGGCGATCACCTCGCGAATGTTCTCCTCGCCGGCGAGGATGGCGACGAGGCGGTCCATGCCGAAGGCGAAGCCGGCATGGGGGGGCGCCCCGAAGCGGAAGGCGTCGAGCAGGAACCCGAACTTCGACTGTGCCTCGTCGGCGCCGATGCCAAGCGTGGCGAAGATCATCTCCTGGACCTCCCGACGGTGGATCCGGACACTTCCCGAGCCCAACTCCCACCCGTTCAGCACGAGGTCGTAGGCCTGCGACCGCACCTCGAGCAGTTCGCCGGCCTCGAGGAGTCCGAGGTCCTCCTCATGCGGCATCGTGAAGGGATGGTGGGCCGGGATCGGGTTGCCAGCCTCGTCGAGTCCCTCGAACAGGGGGAAGTCAACGACCCACAGGAAGTTCAGGCCCCCCTCGGTGACCGGGAGTCGGCCCAGTTCGAGGCGCAGCAGGCCGAGCACGTGGCGGGCTCTGCGACGTTCGTCAGCCACGAGGAACAGCAGGTCACCGTCCTCGGCGCCCATGGCGGTCCGCAGTGCGTCCATCTCGTCGTCGGCGAGGAACTTGGCGACCGGTGAGTTGAGACCTTCGGCCTCGACGCGCATCCAGACCAGGCCCTTGGCACCCCACATCTTGCACTGCTCGGTCAGGTCGTCGAGCCTGTTGCGGGACACATCGGCGCCGCCAGGCACCCGGATGCCCTTCACGCAGGGTGCCTGGAACGCCCGGAACTCCGTTGCGGCGAACACCTCAGTCAACTCGACCAGTTCGAGCCCGAATCGGGTGTCGGGCTTGTCGGAGCCGAAGCGCTCCTGGGCCTCGAGCCACGTCATCCGCCCAAACTCGCCGGGGCGTTCCCCGGTCACGGCCTCGGCGGCCGCACCCACCGCATGCGAGATGAACCCGAGGACGTCGTCCTGGTCCACGAAGCTGGCCTCGGCGTCGAGTTGCAGGAACTCGAACTGGCGGTCGGCCCGCAGGTCCTCGTCCCGCAGGCAGCGGGCGATCTGGTAGTAGCGGTCGACGCCGCCCACCATGCAGAGTTGCTTGAAGATCTGCGGGCTCTGCGGCAGGGCGTAGAACGAGCCCGGCTCCTTGCGGGACGGCACCACGAAGTCGCGGGCCCCCTCGGGCGTGCTGGCGATGAGCATGGGCGTCTCGACCTCGATGAAGCCCTGTTCCTCCATGGCACCCCGAACGGCAGAGTTGACCGTGGCCCGGACCTCGAGGTTGCGCTGGAGCCGAGAACGGCGCAGGTCGACGTACCGGTGGCGCAGGCGCAGCACCTCGTCGACGTCGGTCCGGTCGTCGATCGGGAACGGCGGCGGCTCGGACCGGGCGAGGATCGTGACCTCGGCTGCCGCCACCTCGACCATTCCGGTGGCCAGGGACTCGTTGGTGGTGTCCTCGGGGCGGGCGCGCACGGTGCCGGTCACCTGGAGGACGAACTCGGACCGCAGTTCGTGGCCGCCGTCCACGACGACCTGGACGACACCGCTGCGGTCCCGGAGATCGACGAAGGCCAGGTGCTCGCCGTGCTCGCGCACGCTGTCGACCCAGCCGCACAGGGTGGCCTCGGTGCCGATGTCGTCGGCGCGCAGGTCGCCGCATCGGATGGACCGCATCGAGGTCGTGTAGTCGGGGGTCGGGCGGTCGGTCACGGAAGCCTCATTCGCAGGGTCTCGATCAGGTCGATTCGGGCCACGCTCTCCTGACCGGCGTCGCCGCGCAGGTCCCGGACGGTGGCGGTGCCGCCGGAGCGCTCGTCCTCGCCGATGATCACGGCGAGGGCGGCACCACTGCGGTCGGCAGCCTTCATCTGGGCCTTCATGGAGCGGTCGTCCCAGGCCCGGTCGACCCGCAGCCCCGCCCGACGCACCTCGTCGGTGACGAGGACCGCCTCATCGCCACCGCAGGTGTCGACGACGAAGACGTCGACGGTCGATGCGGGGGCCTCGAACGCCGCCTCGGCGTCACAGGCCAGAAGGGTACGGTCGACCCCGAGGGCGAAGCCGACTCCCGGAGTCGGCGGTGCCCCCATCGCCTCGGCCAGACCGTCGTAGCGTCCTCCGCCACCGATCGCGTCCTGGGCTGCGTCGAGGGCCTCGGCGATGAACTCGAAGGTGGTGCGCAGGTAGTAGTCGAGTCCACGAACCAGGCGGGGCGAGACCGTGTACGGGATATCGAGGGCGTCGAGGGCGCCGCACACCCGATCGAAGTGGCGGGCGGCGTCATCGGACAGGTGGTCGGACATCTGCGGTGCTGCGGCGACGAGGTCGGCGTCCTCGGGGCGACGGGAGTCGAGCAGGCGCAGCGGGTTGGTGGCGAGCGTCTTGCGGGACTCCGCGGAGAGGGCGTCGGCGTCGGCCGAGAAGTGGGCGGTGAGGGCGTCGACGTAGCGGGCCCGATCCTCGGGGTTGCCGAGCGAGTTGACGAGCAGGGCCACCCGTCGTAGGCCGAGTCGTTCGTAGAAGCGCCAGGCCAGGGCGATGACCTCGGCGTCGAGGTGCGGGTCGTCGGGACCGAGGGCCTCGACGCCCACCTGGTCGAACTGCCGGAACCGGCCCTTCTGCGCCCGCTCATAGCGGAAGTTGGGACCGGCGTACCAGACCTTCCAGGGCACGACCGGGCGGTGCTCGGCGAATGCCCGCACGACCGAGGCGGTCTGCTCGGGCCGCAACGCGATGCTGCGTCCTCCCTTGTCGAGGAACTCGTACATCTCCTTCGAGACCACATCGGTGGCATCGCCCAGACGGCGGAACACCTCGACGTGCTCGAACATGGGTGGCACCACCTGGGTGTAGCCGGCAGCGCCGACTACGTCGGCAAACACCTCCACCAGTGTCCGCCAACGGGCAGAGTCCGGCCAGAGGATGTCGCGCGTGCCCTTCGGGGCCCGATAGGTCGAGTCGTCCACGAGAGCAGAGGTTATCGGTGGCCCCTGCCCCGACTCCGGATTCGATCAGGCTCTGTGACCGGGAACCACCCGGTAGACGTCGTAGACCGAGTCGATCTCGCGGATCTGGTGCAGCACACGCTCCAGGTGGGAGGCGTCGCCCATCTCGAACTCGAAGCGCATCCGGGCTACCCGGTCGGTGCCGCTCGTCACGGTCGAGGTGCTGAGCACGTTGACCCGGTGGTCGGCGAGCACCGCCACCACGTCGCGCAGCAGCAGCGGCCGGTCCAGGGCCTTGACCTCGAAGGACGCCACGAAGTGTGCAGCGGTCTGCTCGTCCCAGTCGACGTCGATGAGGCGGTCGGGTTGGCCCCCCGACAACGACACGGCATTGGCACAGTCGGTCCGGTGGACGGACACGCCCCGGCCCCGGGTGACGAAGCCCATGATCCCGTCGGGCGGGACCGGAGTGCAGCAGCGCGAGAGCCGGACCATGACATCGTCCAGACCCTCGACGTGGACGCCTACAGAGCCCCGGTCGGGTCGAAGGGGCCGTTGGGCGAGGGCGGCGACGGAGAGGTGCTCGATGACCTCGGGGGCGTGCTCGCTCAACTGGCGCTCGACCCGGCCGACCACGCTCCGAGCCGAAACGTGGTGCTCGCCGATCGCAGCGAACAGGGCGTCGAGGTCCATGTAGTTCATCGATTGGCCGATCTCGGCCAGCACCTCCCCGTCCAGGGTCTCCTTGATCGGGAGACCGGCCCGACGGAGTTCCCGAACGAGGTCGTCGTGCCCACTGTCGATGGCCTCGGTGCGGCGCTCCCTGGTGTGCCAGTGGCGGATCTTGTTGGCTGCACGGTGGCTGGCAACGAACTTCAACCAGTCCTTGCTGGGAGCGGCGCCGGGCTGCTTCGAGGTGACGACCTCGACGGTCTCGCCGGACTCGAGACAGGTGTCGAGCGGCACCAGGCGGCCCTCGACCCGGGCACCGATGCAGGCGTCCCCAACCTCGGTGTGGATGGCGTAGGCGAAGTCGACGGGCGTGGCACCGATGGGCAGGGCGACGACCTGTCCCTGCGGCGTGAAGACGTAGACCTCGTCCTGTTCCAGGTCAGTCTTGAGGTTGTCCATGAACGTGCCGTGGTCGGGCGTGTCGTCCTGCCATTCGACGATTCGTCCCAGCCATGCCATCTCGTCGGACGGAAGCGTGCCCTTGTAGTCCCAGTGGGCGGCTACTCCTGTCTCGGCCCGACGGTGCATCTCAACGGTCCGGATCTGGAACTCGACCTGCTTGCCCTGGGGGCCGATCACCGTGGTGTGGAGCGACTGGTAGAGGTTGAACTTGGGCATTGCCACGTAGTCCTTGAAGCGTCCCTGCACCGGCGTCCAGACGGCGTGGACCACGCCGAGGGCGGCGTAGCAGTCGCGGACCGTCGCGACCACGACCCGGATGCCGACCAAGTCGTGGATCTCCTCGAACGGGCGCCCCCGGACGATCATCTTCTCGTAGATGCTCCAGAGGTGCTTCGGTCGCCCGTCGATGTCCGCCTCTATGCCGAATCCCCGGAGTCGCTGGTCCACCTCGCTGGCCAACTGCTCGAGGTAGAGGTCGCGTTCGGGCGCCCGGTCCTGGACCATCTGGTCGATCTGGCTGTAGCGCTTCGGATGCAGTGTGGCGAGGGCAAGGTCCTCGAGTTGCATCTTGACCTCCTGCATGCCGAGCCGGTGGGCCAGGGGGGCGTAGATGTCGAGCGTCTCGCGCGCCACGCGCTGTTGCTTGGACTCGGGGAGCGCCGCCACGGTCCGCATGTTGTGCAGGCGATCGGCCAACTTGATGATGAGGACCCGCAGGTCCTTGGCCAGGGCCACGAGCATCTTGCGCATGCTGGCGGCCTGCTGCTCCTCCCTGCTCTCGAAGGTGAGCCGGTCGAGCTTGGTGACCCCGTCGACGATCAGTGCGACTTCGACTCCGAAGTCGCGTTCAAGGTCGTCGAGGTCGATGAAAGTGTCCTCGACGGCATCGTGGAGCAGCGCCGCTGCAACCGTGATGTCGTCGAACCCCTGGCGGGCGACAATCGTCGCGACCGAGAGCGGGTGGTTGATGTAGGGCTCGCCGGACTTGCGGGTCTGGCCCTCGTGGGCTCCCAGTGCGACCTGGTAGGCGCGCTCGATCAGGTCGAAGGCGCTGTCAGGGTGGTGTTCGAGGAAGGCCGTCAGCAGCAGCGAGGTCTCCTCGACCGCACGTTGCGGCCGGCGACGCCACGGCAGAACCCGGCTAACAGCAGCCACGTCAGTGCCGTCCGGGTCGGTCGACCTGATCCGACGGGTTCCTCATCCCTCCACGGTAGCGGTCGTCGACAACCGGCCGGATTCCGAGGGTGTGTCAGTTCCGCCGCTTCTTGCGGGGACGGGGTGGTGTCCCACTCCCCGAGCCTCCTGGCCGGGCCGCAGGAGCGGGCCGTCGGCGGGCCGGGCCCTTGGACCGGCCGGACGATTCGCTGGACCGGGAATCGGGTGCCGAGGCCTCGTCGCGCCTGATGGTCCTTGTCGGCCCGTCGAGCAGGCCACGGCCGGCAAGCTTGCTCCGGATCTGCACCCAGCGCTGCTCACCCTCCTTGAGGCGGGCCACCATGGCAGCGGCGAGGAACAGCGACGAGTACGAGCCGACGATGATGCCCACGAGCAGGGCAAGGGCGAACTCGCGCAGGGCGGTGGCGCCAAGCGCCACCGAGCCGACCATGAGCAGCGACAGCACGGGCAACGCAGAGGTCACGCTGGTGTTGATCGAGCGCATGGCCACCCGGTTGAGGGCCAGGTTCATCAACTCGGTATAGGTGTAGCGCTCGGTCGCACCGAGGCGGCCTGTCATCTCCCGGACCTTGTCGTAGACGACGATCGTGTCGTAGAGCGAGTAGCCCATGATCGTCAGGAAGGCGATCACGGTCGCCGGCGTCACCTCGACGCCGAGCAGCGAGTAGACGCCGACGCTGACGACGATGTCGTGGGCGACCGCCGCCAGTGCCCCGGCTGCCATCTTCCACTCCAGCCGGACGCTGATGTACAGGGCCACGACGATGAAGAACACGACGAGTGCACGCACCGCCTTGTCGGTGACCTCGTCGCCCCAGGTGGGGCCCACCTGCTCGAAGGTCTCGACCGGTCCCAGTTCGGTGGAGAGGGCGTCGCGGATCTCCGCAGCCCGGGCGGGGTCGTCGATGTCGGATCGGATCCGGATCATGTCCCCGTCGACGACCTGGATCCTGGCGCCGTCGGCGCCGAACCGGCTGAGGAGGCTGCGGGCATCGGACACCGACGCATCCGGGGCCGCCACCTCGTAGGAGGTGCCCCCGGCGAAGTCGATGCCGAGTTCGAGGCCGCGCAGTCCGAACGACCCGAGGCTCAGGAGGAGTGCGATACCCGAGGCCAGTGCGGCGACGCGCCACCACCGGGGGAAGTCGATCACCGTCTCGCCGGCGTACAGGCCCCGGAGCACGGCGATCACGGGGTGCTCGCCTTCATCTCAGGTCGGACCACGGCGCCGGATGCAGGAAGGCCGAAGAGGCTCGGCCGCTGGGCGAACCAGGAGGTCCTCGCCAGCACCCGGACCATCGGCCCCATGAAGAAGTAGGTCGCCACCAGGTCCAGGATCGTGGCCAGGCCGAGGTAGAAGGCGAAGCCGCGGACGGCACCGACGGTGAGCCACCAGAGCAGGGCCGCTCCGATGAGCGACGCCGTGTCAGCCTTGACGATCGTGGCGAAGGCGATCGGGAAGGCACGGTCCACCGTCGACCGGGCGGTTCGGCCGTCGCGGATGTCCTCCTTGAGGTGCTCGAAGTACACGACGTTGGAGTCGACGGACACGCCCACGGCGACGATGATTCCGGTGATGCCGGCCAGCGTCAGCGCCAGGCCCGACTGGGTGCCGAGGTGGGCCACGATCGACCACAGCATCGAGCCGGACACCGCCAGGCTGGCCATGGCGACGAGGCCGAGTAGCCGGTAGTACCCGACGATGAAGAGGGCGACCAGCAGCAGGCCGACGAGGCCCGCCACGATGCCTGCGTCGAGGGAGTCCTGACCGATGGTCGCGGAGACGACCCGGGTGTTCTCGGCGACCAACTCGACCGGGAGCGCGCCATAGCGAAGCGCCAGGGCCACGTCCTCGGCCTGCTGCTTCTCGAACGAGCCGGAGATGACGATGCGGTCGCGCTCGAAGGACGACGCCCGGATCTGCGGAGCCGTGATGACCTCGCCGTCGAGGACAATGGCAATCAGTCCGTTGCTGTACCCCTGCAACTGAGGGCACGACTCGTCGCCCCGGAAGCACCTGGCGGAGGCATCGTTGAAGGCGTCGATGCCGGCGGCGCCCTTCTCCAGGGTCACCCCGACCTGCCACCGGAAGTCGATGAAGTCGGCGTCTGCATCCTCGAGGGCGTCACCGGTGAGGACCGTTGGACCCAGCACGTACCGGTAGCCCCCGGTGCTCCCTGTGGCGGATCCGCCGAGGATCACGAAGTCCTCGGCGATGTCCGCCTCGGGGGGCGTCATGCCGTCGTCGCCTGTGGCGGGGCGAATTGTGCCACCGCGCACCAGGTTGCACGAGGCGAACGGTTCGGCGGCCATGTTGCCGCTGCCCTCCGATCCGCGTGTGCCGGCGATGACCACCGGCAGGACCTCGCAGACCGGACGGAACCGGAGCTCCGCCGTCGTGCCCACCAGTTCGAGGGCCCGCTCCTG
Organism: Acidimicrobiaceae bacterium; assembly: GCA_002699725.1. Taxonomy (GTDB): domain Bacteria; phylum Actinomycetota; class Acidimicrobiia; order Acidimicrobiales; family MedAcidi-G1; genus S20-B6. The sequence goes on along the minus strand of PACE01000015.1, from coordinate 34,357 downwards.
GTCGTCGACACCGGGAAGCGAGACCATGACGCCGTCGGCGGTGCGGGAGATCTCCGGTTCGGCAACGCCGAGGGCGTCGACGCGGTTCCGGATGATCTCGACGGACTGGTCGAGCATCTCCTCGGTGGCCGGCTCACTGGCGGTGAGTCGCACCGACACGCCACCCTGGAGGTCGAGGCCGAGCAGGGGCTCGTTGTGCCAGAGGAGTGTCAGGGCCGAGGCGGCCGCGGACACCACGAGGATGCCGACGAGCAGGACGACCTGACGGCGGAACATGGAGGCGGGCGGAGAGGGAGGCGTCGGCTGTCGGACCGGGACCGTCGGTTCAGTCCTCGATCGGGTTCTCGGGCTCGTCGGACGCGTCTTGGCCGAGCCGGCGGTCGACGGTCGACTTCAACACCTTCAGTTCGAGGTCCTTGGCGACCTCGAGCCAGACGACGTCACCTTCGACCTCGGAGACGACACCGAAGATGCCGGCGGTCGTCACGACCTCATCGCCGGCGGCGATCGACCCCACGAGGTCGCGATGCTCGCGGGCCCTCTTCTGCTGGGGCCGGATCATGACCATGTACAGAACCCCGAACATGAGGATGATGGGAAGAAATGACATGGCAAGCACAATCCCTGTTGAAACGACCGGCGGACCGGGAAAGCCTACGCGGCGGGGCGTGTTCTGAGGCAGATGAGTGCGCCGGGCCTCATCCCCAGACGGCGTGCGTCTCCGCCCGAAACGCCTCGAAGCGGCCCTCCACGATCGAGGACCGCAGCCGTTCCACGAAGTCGAACAGCCAGGCCAGGTTGTGCAGCGTCAGGAGGCGCCGACCGGTCGGTTCGTCGGTGAGCAGCAGGTGACGCAGGTAGGCGCGGCTCCAGGGCGTCGCCGGGCTCGAGGGGAAGCCCGGGTCGAGTGGNGACTCGTCGGTGGCGAAGCGGGCGTTGCGCAGGTTGAGGCGACCGGTCGAGGTGAGGATCGTGCCGTGGCGGGCGTGGCGGGTGGGGAGCACGCANTCGAACATGTCGATGCCCCGGGCGACGACCTCGACGAGGCCGGCCGGGTCACCCAGTCCCATGAAGTAACGGGGCTGGTCGGCGGGCAGGAGGTCGACGGCCGCCGAGAGCGGNTCGAGCATCTCATCGCGCGTCTCNCCCACGCTCAGCCCACCCACTGCGTATCCGTCGAACCCGATCCCNACCGTGCGTTCGGCGCTCTCGGCCCGCAGCGTTGCGTCGACCCCTCCCTGCACGATCCCGAACTGGCACTGCCGCTCCGACGCATCGGGGTGCTCGAGGAAGGCTCGACGACCCCGGTNCGCCCAGGCGGCGGTCCGCTCGACCGCCTCGCGGAGCACCTGGTCGGGCGCAGGGAGCGCCGGGCACACNTCGAGGACCATCTGGATGTCNGCGCCGAGGTCGGCCTGCACCTGCGCAGCACCCTCCGGCGTCAGGCGGTGGGTGCTCCCGTCGTACGTCGACCGGAATACCGCNCCGTCGTCGTCGACCCTGGGCTGCAGGGAGAAGATCTGGTAGCCACCCGAGTCCGTGAGGGTGAGGCCGTCCCAGGCGGCGAAGGCGNCGAGGCCACCGAGGTCGCGGACGACGTCGGCGCCGGGCCGCAGCATCAGGTGGTACGTNTTGGCGAGCACCACCTCGGCACCCAGGTCGGCAAGGTCCGTGGACGAGAGGTGCCGCACCGCCCCACGGGTCCCCACGGGCATGAAGCAGGGGGTCCGGAACGGACCGCCGGGCGTCGTCACCGACCCGGCACGGGCACCCCCNTCGGTGGCTTCCGCATGAAANTCGGACCTCANGAGTCGCCTCCGCTGTCNCCTGGTGCCACCAGCATGGCGTCGCCGAAGGAAAGGAACCGATACCCCTCGGCCAGCGCCGTCGCATACAGGTCTCGCCAGCCGTGACCGACGAAGGCTTCGAGCATCACCAGCAGGGTGGATCCCGGCAGGTGGAAGTTGGTGAGCAGAAGGTCGACGACCTCGAAGTCGAAGGGTCGGCGGATGAACANGTCGGTGCGACCGNCAGCCCCACCCCGCGCTGCCGACTCGAGGGCCCGGACCGTCGTGGTTCCGACGGCGAGNACCCGGTCTGCGGCCCGACAGGCGTCGAGGGTCGCTGTCGGCACCTCGTACGCCTCGCTGTGCATCCGGTGGTCGTCGAGGTCGTCGACGANGATCGGCCGGAACGTGTCGAGGCCGACGACGAGTTCNAGGCGTTCGATGCCCGCACCCGCCTCCCGGCACGCATCCAGGAGGTCGTCGGTGAAGTGGAGGCCAGCGGTCGGCGCCGCTGCCGAGGCTGGTCGGTCGGCGTAGACGGTCTGGTAGCGGTCGGGGTCGTCNAGCACCGTCGTGAGGTAGGGGGGCAGCGGCATCTCACCGTGGCGGTCCAGTGCGGCCGACACGCCTTCGGCGGCATCGAGCTGGACCAGGCGTCGGCCCTCGCCCAGGTCCCCGCCGACCGTGGCCNCGAGGTCGGGGCCGGGCCGCAGGACGGTCCCCGGNGCGACCCGTCGACCGGGCCTCACGAGTGCCTCCCAGGTCTCACAGGTCCCGGTGCCACCGACCCGTTCGAGCAACAGCACCTCGACCNCCCCACCGGACTCCTTGGCGAGGCGGAGGCGGGCGGGCAGCACCTTCGTGTCNTTGAGCACGATCACGTCNCCGGGACGGACCAGTTCCGGGAGGTCGCGGACCGTGAGGTGNCGGATCCCGTCGCCGAGGTCGACGAGGAGNCGGGCGGACGGGCGATCCNCGAGCGGCACCTGGGCGATCGACGCTGCCGGCAGGTCGTAGGCGAAGTCGGCCGGTCGCACGACGGCNGATCCTAGGACGGGTGCAGTTGCGGTGGTCAGTCGCCGAAGAGGGCGTTCGCCCGGCCGTCGGGTGGCGAGGGAAGGCCGAGGTGCCCGAAGGCCGCCGAGGTGGCGACTCGCCCCTTGGGCGTGCGCATCAGCAGGCCCTGCTGGATCAGGAACGGCTCGTAGACGTCCTCGACCGTGTCCTCCGGCTCGCCGATGCTGATGGCGAGCGTCTTGAGCCCGACGGGCCCGCCGCCGAACATCTCGCACAGTGAGGCCAGGATCGCCCGGGTGGGCTTGTCGAGTCCGAGTTCGTCGACAGCGAAGAAGGTGAGGCCCTCACGGGCCGTGTCGCCCCCGATCCGTCCGCCGGTCTCGGGGCGCTCGACCTGTGCGAAGTCGCGTACCTGGCGCAGCAGGCGGTTGGCGATGCGTGGAGTTCCCCGGGACCTCCGGGCGATCTCGGTGGCACCCTCCTCGTCGAGGGNGACGTGGAGGATGCCGGCGGCCCTGCGCACGATCGTGCGCAGGTCGGCTGGCTCGTAGTAGTCGAGNCGGGCGGTCAGCCCGAAGCGGTCGCGCAGCGGACCGGTGATGAGGCCGGTCCGGGTCGTGGCGCCGACGAGGGTGAACCGTGGCAGTTCGAGCCGGATCGAGCGGGCGGCCGGCCCCTTTCCCAGCACGATGTCGAGCTCGTAGTCCTCCATGGCCGGGTACAGGATCTCCTCGACGGCCCGGGCCAGTCCGTGGATCTCGTCGATGAAGAGGACGTCGCCCGGTTCGAGCTTGGTGAGGANGGCNGCCAGGTCGCCGGCCCGTTCAAGCGCCGGACCCGAGGTCACGAGGAGTTCGGCGCCCATCTCGGCGGCGACGATGTGCGCCANCGTGGTCTTGCCGAGGCCGGGTGGGCCGCCGAAGAGGAAGTGGTCGGCCGCCTGGCCCCGCTGGCGGGCAGCCTCGAGCATCACCCGGAGGTGGCCCTTGAGCTCCTCCTGGCCGACGAACTCGTCGAGGCGTCGCGGTCGGAGCCCGACCTCGGCCTCGACCTCCTCCGGTTCGGCCTCCGGGGACAGCAGCTCGTCGCGTGCCACGGCCCTATGCCCTCGCCAGGCGTCGGAGGGCCTCGCGCAGGAGGTCGGCCGAATCGTCGCCGGCCAGGTCGGCGAGGACCGACCGGACCTCTTCCGGGGAATAGCCCAGGCCACCCAGGGCCTCCTGTACCTCAGTCAGCGCCGAGCGGGGGCCTCCACCGTTCCCGGCGGCGGGCACTCCGTCGACGGGCAGGTCGAGAGTGCCCTTGAGGTCGACGAGGAGTCGGGCTGCGGTCTTCTTGCCGATGCCCGGGACGAGGCAGAGCGCGGCGACGTCGTCGACGGCGACGACCTTCGCCAGTTCGTCGGGGCCGTGGACGCCGAGTACGGCCAGCGCCAGCGACGGCCCGACGCCGTGTGCGGAGAGGAGCGCCTCGAAGCAGGTCCGCTCCGAGCGGTCGAGGAAGCCGAACAGGGCCTGGTCGGCTTCGCGGATGTGGTGGTGGACGTGGACGAAGACCTCGTCGTCGGAACCCTCGCCCAGCCGGTAGGCGGTGGTGGGCGTGACCGTGATGCGGTAGCCGACGCCCCCCACCTCGAGCAGCACGTGACCGTCCTGGCCGCATTCGAGCAGTCGGCCGCGCAGTGATCCGATCACGACGATCCCCTGCGGGCCACGGCGTCGGCCATGGGCACCATGGCCAGGTGGCAGAGGGCGACTGCCACAGCGTCGGAGGCATCGACCGGCCGCAGCGGCTGGTCGATGCCGAGCTGGGTGCGAACCATCTGCTCCATCTGTCGCTTGTCTGCGCCGCCCCATCCGGCGACGGCCGACTTCACCTCGTTCGGCGAGTAGAGGGCGACCCGGCATCCCGACGACGCTGCCTCGGCCATCACGACGCCCGCCGCCTGCCCGACCTGCATCGCCGTCCGCACGTTGACCTGGAACAGCAACCGCTCGATCGCCACGGCATCGGGCCGGTACTCGTCGAGCAGCCCACGGACCTCAGCCTGGAGTTCGGCGAGGCGGACCGGAATATCGTCGGCGGGATCAGTGCGTAGGACTCCGGCGGCGACGGCCCTATTGCGCCGGGCGGACAGCCGCTCGACCACGCCGTAGCCACAACGGGTGAGGCCGGGATCGATCCCCAGAACGAACATATGTACGACTCTAGCAGTGCGGATCTCCGGCAGGGGGACCGGTGCCGCTCCGGGAATCAGGCCTCGAGGGCAGCGAACACCTCGTCGGGGATGTCGAAGTTGGCGTGGACGTCCTGGACGTCGTCGAGGTCGTCGAGCAGGTCGATGATCCGCAGGACAGCCTTCGCCGCCTCGACCGTCCCGACCCCGACCGTCGAGGTGGCCACCATCGTGACGTCGGCAGAGTCGAAGGAGATCTCGGCCGCCTCGACGGCCTCACGCACGGTCGGAAGGTCCGAGGCCTCACAGGTCAACCGCCAGATGCCGCCGTCGTCGACCAGGTCCTCGGCGCCGGCATCGAGGGCCGCCAGCATGATCTCGTCCTCGGCGATGGCCCCCGGCAGCAGCACGACCCCCTTGCGCTCGAACTGCCAGGCCACAGATCCCGGTTCGGCGAGGGAACCACCGTTCTTGACCAGGACCGAGCGCACGTCGGAACTGGTGCGGTTGCGGTTGTCGGTCAGGGTCTCGACGTAGAGCGCCACGCCGTGCGGCGCATAGCCCTCGTAGGTGACCGACTCGTAGACGACTCCGTCGAGTTCGCCGATGCCCCGCTTCACCGCCCGCTCGATGGTGTCGAGCGGTACCGAGGCGTCGCGGGCCTTCTGGAACATCGTCCGCAGGGTCGGGTTGGCGTCCTGGTCGCCGCCGCCCTGGCGCGCCGCCGCCTCGACCTGCTTGATCAGTTTGGCGAAGAGCTTGCCGCGCTTGGCGTCGGCGGCGCCCTTCTTGTGCTTGATCGTCGCCCACTTGGAGTGACCGGACACGGCGTTGCTGCTCCCCTCGCGCTCAGGTGGTTCCGGCACCGGAGGCGAAGGCCGCCTCGAGGAACCGTCGATGGATGCGGGCGTCGCCCACCAGTTCGGGATGGAAGGCCGACACGAGGACGTTGCCCTGTCGGCACAGCACCGGCCGCCCCTCCACCTCGGCGAGCACCTCGACGGCAGGACCGACCCGCTCGACCAGGGGCGCCCGGATGAAGACGCCGTGGAACGTGCCCTCGAGGCCGTCGACCTCGAGGTCGGTCTCGAAGGAGTCGACCTGGCGTCCGTAGCCGTTGCGCCGGACGTCAAGGTCGACGACGCCCAGGGACCGCTGGTCCGACCGTCCATCGAGGACCTCGACGGCCAGGAGGATCATCCCGGCACAGGTGCCCAGTACGGGCATCCCATCGGCCAGCCGGTCGGCGAGCGGTTCGCGGAGCTCCGTGATGTCGAGCAGCATCGACATGGTCGTGGACTCGCCGCCGGGCATGACCAGGGCGTCGACCCCCGACAACTCGTCGGCCCGGCGAACCTCGACCGGGGTCGCCCCCGCCTCGTCGAGCATCGCTGCATGGCTGGCGAACGCCCCCTGGAGCGCCAGGACACCAACCTTCATGTCCGGGTTACCAGCCTCGGTCGGCCAGGCGGGTTTCGAGCGAGCCGATCTCGAGCCCCGGCATGGCGTCGCCGAGGCCGCGGCTGACCTTGGCGAGCAGGGTCGGGTCGGCGAAGTTCGTCGTGGCCTCGACGATGGCGCGGGCCCGGGGTGCGGGATCGTCGCTCTTGAAGATCCCGGATCCGACGAAGACCGCCTCGGCACCCAGTTGCATGACGAGCGAGGCGTCCGCCGGGGTGGCGATGCCGCCGGCGCAGAACATCGGAACCGGCAGCCGGCCGGTGTCGGCGACCTCCTGGACCAGCGGCAGCGGAGCCCGCAGTTGCTTGGCCCAGTCGAACAGTTCGGCGGCGTCGGCCTGGGTAATCCTGCGCAGGTCGCCCAGGATCGACCGCAGGTGCCGGACGGCCTCGACGATGTTGCCTGTGCCGGCCTCGCCCTTCGAGCGGATCAGGCAGGCGCCCTCTGAGATCCGACGGAGCGCCTCACCGAGGTTGGTCGCACCGCAGACGAACGGCACGGTGAACGCCCACTTGTCGATGTGGTGCGCCTCGTCGGCCGGGGTGAGAACCTCGCTCTCGTCGACGTAGTCGACGCCGAGGGACTCGAGGATCTGGGCTTCGGCGAAGTGGCCGATTCGGGCCTTGGCCATGACCGGGATGGTGACAGCCGCCTGGATCGCCTCGATCATCTCGGGGTCGGACATGCGGGCCACGCCGCCGTCGCGTCGAATGTCGGAGGGAACCCGCTCGAGGGCCATCACGGCCGTGGCGCCGGCGTCCTCGGCGATACGTGCCTGCCCGGCGTCGACGACGTCCATGATGACGCCACCCTTGAGCATCTCGGCGAGTCCTCGCTTGACCAGTTGCGTTCCGGTGGAACGGTTCGTTTCGCTCATGTGGGCGAGTCTATGGCTGCGTCCGGCGGGGCGTCGCCGTGGAGGCGGAGCGTCAACCGGTCAGTGCACGAGCCTCCCAGGCATCGAGGATCTCACCCTCGCCGAGGCGGGCCATGAGCACCCAGGTCGACCCCTGGTCGAGGTGCAGGAGTTGGCCGGTGTCGTCGTCGAGGATCGTCCACCCGTCGGCGATGAACTGTCGACTCCAGACGATCCCGGTGACGGTCCCGTCGCGGAACAGCCAGCCGTCGCCCGAACCAACGCTCAGCAACTGCGGAGAGATCGAGTCAGCGTCGGACCTCCGGTAGCCGACCGTCAACTTGAGCACGTTGTCGGCGGCGAGCGGAACCCCGTTCGCGTCGAAGTGGAGAACCCCGTCCTGATATCGGATCCACCGCTCGGACCCGGTGTCCCAGACGAAGGCGATATCGCGGTTCGCCGTGGTCCAACGGACGCCGAACGTGCGCACTGCAGACGCCGGCACCGGTCCGTAGGAGATGATCGGGCCGGGCGCTGGGGTCAGACCATCCAGTGAGTTGACGACGCTCACCGGGTCGAGCACGCCGTTGTAGGGGGCCTTTCTCGAGTCGTCGCGATGGAAGTGCTCCTGCCCCCTTCCCATCGTGGACCTGGCCTGGAGCAGGCCGAGGCGCTCCGCTTCGCCGACTTCCTCGGCGACCCCGGCGTTGCTCCCCCAGTAGGCGAAGATCGGGCGGTCGAGGTTCGCCAGCAGATCGATGTCGCTCGATCGGGCCGAGCGGACCGGACGAACGGCCTCCGGCAACTCGCTGTGGTAGACGGCGATGAAGCGGGTCACGTAGTTCTCGACCATGACCTCGTAGACGATGTCGGCGACCTCGAGGCCGACCTGTGGCAACGACCGCCCGTCGTTGTTGCCGACCTTGACCACCAGCGCCGGGCGCTCCGGCAATCCGGTCGGTGCCGGCTCTCCGGTCAACGGCATCGTCAGGCCGTCCCAGGGCACCTCGGTCGTGGTTGTCGTGGTCCCCTCGACCACCGCCTCGGTGTCCCCGAACTCGGTCCGGACGGTGGGCGAGGTGACGATGTCCTCGGTCGTGCTCGGCATGGCGGTCGGATCGTCGTCACCGGAGGGCGACCCGGTCCCCGGACCCGTTGTCTCCGAGGTCCCGGCGATCTCCGTCGTCGAGGGCGTCGACGCTGTCCCCGGGGTATCCGTCGTCGGTGTCGCCCCGTTGGTACTCGTCGTCGAAGTGGTCGACGACGCGCTGCTCAACCCGCCGCCTTCGCCTTCGCCTTCGCCTTCGTCACCGCCGCAGGCAGCCGCGGCCAGGAGCAAGAGGGCACATCCGGCAAGCCGGACGCGCACTACGCCTCGCCGAGCGCCGCGAGCCGGAGATCCACGGGCGGATGGGCGGCCGTTGCGGTCTCCGGAGAGCCCCCGGGCTGGAGCACCCAGAGGTGGGCACTGGCCACGGGTGCCGACGGAACGGCGGAACCGAGCCCCGCAAGGGAGCGGAGCGCACGCTGGAGGCCCGGCGGGTAGCGCGTCACCGACGCCGCTTCCAGATCGAACCTGACCTGGCGGTCCGGTCGGACCCACCGACGACGCAACCTGCCCGACCCGGGGAGGCCTCCGAAGGCGGCAACCCCGGTCTGTGCGGCAAGGTCACCGTCGGTGGCGCGCACCAGCAGGTCGGCGACGAGGCCTTCGAGTTCGACCACCTCGAGCGCATCGAGGGCACCGGTGGTGAAGACGAGGACGGGATCCGGGGATCCGAGCACCGCCGCATTGCCCGTCGGCATGTCGACGACGTGGAGTGGCGGTGGATCGATCCCCTGCACCAGGCAGAGCCCGTCGATGGCGTTGTGGAGGCGGGGGTAGTCCTGCGGAGACGCCGGTCGCGTCCCGACGACCTGGAGCAGTCGATCAGCGGAACGCCGGCCGGCGACGACACCCAGTCGTGCGGCCACCACGAGGCAGAGGACACCGCCGCCGAGTCCGAGAACGCCGGTGCCGAGGACGAGCATTGCGACGAGGCCCACGGCGAGCCCCGCGANGAGTGCAAGGANCACCGTTGGGGAGGGTCTGATGGTCATGCTCGGCATCTCGGTCGGGACATCGGCTCGCATGATATGGCGACCGCGACCGCACCGCTGGNCTGGCGGNCAAATCAGCCGACGACGCCCTCGTAGGCCTCGAGGTACCGGTCGGCCAGGCGCCGCATCGAGAACTCCTCGGCCCGGACGAGTCCGTTGNCGACGAGGTCTCCACGCAGGCCCGGCTCGCCGAGCACCTTCTCAAGCGCGACAGCGAGGGCAGCGGCGTCGTCGGGTGGCACGAGCACCGCCTCGCTGCCCGGACGGGCCACCCGTGCGTAGCCGGCGATGTCGCCGGCCACCACCGGCGTAGCGGCCGCCATCGCCTCGAGGAGCACCACACCGAACGACTCGCCGCGCAGCGATGGAGCGCAGAAGACGTCGGCGCCCCGCATCCGGGAAAGCTTCTCCTGCTCGTCGATTCGTCCGAGCCATTCCACCCGGGGATCGCCGGCCGTGCGCCGCCTGAGTTCCTCGGTCTCGGGGCCGTCGCCCGCCACCCATGCCCGCACGTCGCCCGACATCTGCTGCAGTGCCTCGAGGAGGACGCCCAGCCCCTTGCGAGGTTCGTGCCGGCCGACGAAGAGGACAGTCGGCCCATCGGTCGGCCATGGTTCGGCTGCTGCACAGCGGTCGGTCTCGACCCCGTTGAACAGCACCTCGTACTCGCCGCCGANCGCACCACCGGCCATGGCCGCTGCGTCCTCCGACACGGCGAACGATGCGTCGAGCCGGTGTCGGAGCCAGCGCAGCGGCTGGTTCAACAGGTCGTAGGCGCGGCTTCCTCCGGCGGCGTGGAAGGTGCCCACCATCGGGACCGATGCCAGGAACAGCGCCGTCACGGTGGGTCCCGGGGCCAGCGGCTCGTGCAGGTGCAGTACATCGAAATCCTCGTCCCGGAGTGCCCGGATCGTGCGGAGGGCACAGGAGACGTCGGGGGCGATCGGTGCCACGGAGCCGTTGGCGGCCGTGGGGATGCTGTTTCCGAGTGGTGTGACGCCAGCGTCAGGTGGTGGACCGTCACAGGGTCCGAGCACCCGCGTCGGGTGGCCCGATGCCCGCAGTGCGCGTGCCAGGGCGAGTACCTGTCCCTGGACGCCACCGGGCAGCGTCAGGCTGTACGGGCAGACCAGGCCGATGCGCACGACNTCGACGCTAGCCCTCGTCCGGGCCACCCNAGCCGACGCGATCGCTGGGCCAGTTGGGTTGGAGGANGTGCCACTGTTCGGGCTCTGCCCGGATCAGGTCCTCCAACTCGNCGGCCAGNGCACGCGTGACCCGGACGACGTCCTCGCGGAACCGTCCCTCGCGCTCCACCGGGATGGGCGGACGCGCCACTCCGTGGCAGCCCCGGCGCCGGATGTAGGCGGTAGCCGGGATCAGGGCCGCCCCGGTCCGGAGGGCGAGGATCGCCGGGCCGGCGGGAAGGGTCGTCACCTCACCGAAGAACTCGACCTCGACGCCGNCACCGCCGACGTGCCGGTCGCTCAGCAGCACGATGACGGCNCCCTCGCGCAGCGCCCGCTGCACGTCGCCACCAGCCTCGGGGCCCAGTGCGATGACNTCGATGCCGNACGACCGNCGGTAGTCGCGGAACCACTCGAACAGNTCCGGCGGCTCGAGCGGTTCGACCACTGCGGCCACCGGGAACCCCACGACCCGACTCACCCAGGAACCTGCCCAGTCCCATCCNCCNAGGTGGGGCAGGGCGAGGATCACCCCNCGACCGGACTCCTGGGCCTCGANGACGTGGTCGAAGCCCTCCTCGGTGAANCCGGCGTCGATNTCGTCCGGGTNCATGGCNGGGAGCCGCAGGCTCTGNAACCAGTAGTTGGCGTACGAGGCGAAGACGTCGTCGACGGCCCGTCGAAGGTCGGNGCCCGTCAGCCCTGCGCCACGCACCCGTCGGACGTGTCGTTCGACGAGGCGTCGGCGATCCGAGCCGAAGCGGCCGACGACACGNCCGAGCCCCCTCGATGCAGCTTCCCCGATCCGCCAGGGAACNACCTGAGCCGCCTTNGAGCCCAGCCGGTAGCCGAGGGCGACCGAGCGGGCGGCCACGTCGATCAGTTAGTGGTCGAGCCTGCTGCGGCGTGCGGCNAGGCGGGCCCGACGTTCGGCGCGCCGGTCGGTGCGCAACTGGCGGCGGCGTTCGGCCCGACGGCGGTAGGGCGCCTCGCGCTCGAGGCCGGCCTGGCGCCACACCTTGACGAAGCGTTGCACCGCCGTGACGAGCGTCAGCACGAGCATCANCCACAGGACGGGGATCAGGACCTCGGCGAAGAGCAGTCCCACNCCGAGCACGATGAACCGTTCCGCCCGTTCCATCAGGCCGCCCTTGGCGTCGAAGCCCAGNGACTCGGCCTTTGCCCGCATGTACGACACGAGCATGGCGGCGGCCATGACGGCCACGGGGAGCATCATGGTGCTGCCGGGCTCGGTCCCGGCAAAGTGCCAGGCGATGCCGCCGAACAGCAGGGCGTCGGTNATCCGGTCGGAGACCGAGTCGAAGAAGGCGCCGCGCTTNGAGGANGTGCCCGAGGCCTTCGCCACGGCACCGTCGAGGGCATCGGGGATCCCNGTCAGGACGAGGAAGAGCAGGCCGAACCGGAGGTATCCGAGTCCGATGCTGACGGCGGCGGCGCTGGCCATCACGATCCCGGTGGTCGTGACCGCGTCGGCCGAGATGCCCGTGCGCCGCAGGCTGCGACCGATGGGCGTCAGACCGCGATCGACGGCTGCACGCCAGTTTCCGTCCAGCATGTGAGGCCTCCTGTCACCCGGGCGGTGCCCTGCGGGATGCTGCGGGCAGGGTCGAGAACGGATCCACGCTACCAGTGGGGCGTTGGCGGGGGTTGACTCCCCCTACATGCCACCGGACACGCCATCAGGGCGGTGTTCCGGGTGCGTGCGACCCCAGGGTCAGCCCGTCGACCAGTCCTCGGGGTTGTCCTCGACGAACTGGGCCACGATCGAGCCGTCGACGGCATCGACCAGGACCAACCCTCGCCGGTCGGGCGGGGATTCGTTCGAGTACAGCAGGATCCGCCACGTGGGCCGGCTGCGCAGGCCCCGCCACGCCATCTGTGCCGAGGCGTGGCCGATCGGGAAGCCGACCGCACGGGTGGCTCCGACCAGGGCCTCGCGCTCGTCATAGGCGACGTGCCATCCGGCCTGGAGGTGGTAGGCGCCCAACACGATGAGGGCCGCGCCCCCGACCAGAAAGCCACCGTTGACCAACGGTGACCCGTCGGCGACGACGGCGAGGACCAGCGTGGCGATGCCCAGGCAGAGGTAGACGAATCCGGGAATGCGCCGACGGCTGTTGTCGGGGAAGACGTAGTCGCCCATGGCGGCGGCGACGTCGAGGTCGGCCGGCAGGGAATCGCGGACCTCTTCGTCCTCTGCGGGCACCTCGGAATCCATGCGCCGGACACTACCGACGGGGACTGCTCCTCGAACGCGTCCCGTTGCCGGCGGTCGTGGCAGCGACGACGACCGCAGAGACCCGGAACGCTCCGGCCGCCCGCAGCGCAGCGGCTGCGGTGGAGAGCGACGTCCCCGTCGTCACCACGTCGTCGACGACGACGACGGAGGCACCGGGGGTGAACCGGCGCGGGCGCAGCGTCGGACCGCGTCGGCGCTGACGGAGGCTCCGGGTCGACTGGGGAGGGCCCGGCGCCCGGAGCAGCAGGCGGCGCACGGGGACGCCGAGCTCGCGTCCGGTGGCCCGGGCGAGCAGGGCTGCGTGTTCGATACCACGCCGGTTGCGACGCTCCACGGTGCTCGGGATCCAGGTCACCACGTCGGGGAGTTCGCCATTTCGACGACTGGCTCCGGCGAGGGCGGCCCCCAGCGCCCGGACCGGTGAGCGTCGGTTGGCGAACTTGAGGCCCCGTACCAGTACGCCGGCCGGCCCCTCGTATCGCCCCAGCACCCGGATGCGGTCCACGCCCCATGGCGTCCGGACGAGCGGTTCGGGTCCAAGGTGTGCGACGCACGCCTCGCAGGGCCCGGTCCCCGCCAGCGGACAGGTCCGACAGTCGGTCGTTCTGCGTGACGTCGACATGCCACGGACGTTAGGAGTGGGGTGCGACACCCTCGATGTTGGCGTCCCCACCCAGGCGGTCGACGAGCAGGGCGGCCAAGTCTGTGGCCTGCTCGGCGAGGTTTCCCGTCCCGTCGACGAGCCCGTCTGCATGGGCGGCGGACGGCGCCACGAAGCGCTCGTGCATCGGCGCCACGGTCGCTGCGAACTGCGCCCGCACACTCTCCGGCGTCCTCCCCCGCTCTTCGACGTCGCGGACGATGCGCCGCTCCAGGCGGATGTCCTCGGGTACGTCGATGAAGACGGCCACGTCCAGGAGCCGGCGGACGTCCGGGGTAGCGAGCAGCAGGATGCCCTCCGTGAGGACCACGGGCTGCGGCGAAAGGCGTCGTGACTCCGGGCGGCGACGGTGGTCGGTGAAGTCGTAGACGGGCACGTCCACCGGGCGACCATCGGCCAGGTCGCCCAGGTCGGCGGCGAACCGCCCGAGGTCCAGCGAGTCGGGGTGGTCGTAGTTGACGAGTGCCCGCTCGGCGACCCCGAGGTGCCCGTGATCGCGGTAGTAGTCGTCGAAGGGCAGCAAGGCCACGCCGATTCCGAGCTGCTCCAGGATCTCGACCACGGCCCCTGCAAGGGTCGACTTGCCGGCGCCGGCCCCCCCGCAGATACCGCAGACGATGGCGGTGGGCACCCTTCCCGACTCCGTTCGGCTCAGTACCGGTAGTGGTCGGGCTTGAACGGACCGGCCGTTGCGACGCCCAGGTAGTCGGCCTGGTCGTCGGACAGTTCGGTCAGGCGCACGCCGAGGGCGCCGAGGTGCAGTCGGGCCACCTTCTCGTCCAGTTCCTTCGGCAGCGTCGCGACACCACGGCCGTAGGCCTCCGCCCCGGCGTGCAGTTCGATCTGGGCCAGGACCTGGTTCGAGAAGCTGGCCGACATCACGAAACTGGGGTGGCCCGTGGCGTTGCCGAGGTTGAGGAGCCGGCCCTCGGAGAGCACGATCACCGAGTGCCCGTCGGGGAACACGAACTCGTCGACCTGTGGCTTGATCGTCACGCGTTGGACGTCGGACATGCGCACCAGGCCGGCCATGTCGATCTCGTTGTCGAAGTGTCCGATGTTGCCGACGATGGCCTGATGCTTCATGCGGGACATGTGCTCGGCGCTGATCACGTCCTTGCAGCCCGTCGCCGTCACGAAGATGTCGGCCACCTCGAGCACCCGCTCGAGCGTGTTGACCTCGTAGCCCTGCATGGCCGCCTGGAGGGCGCAGATCGGATCCACCTCGGTGACGATCACCCGGGCCCCCTGGCCCCGCAGCGACTCGGCGCAGCCCTTGCCCACGTCGCCGAACCCGCAGACGACGGCGACCTTGCCGCCGATCATCACGTCGGTGCCGCGGTTGATGCCGTCGATGAGCGAATGGCGACAGCCGTAGAGGTTGTCGAACTTGGACTTGGTGACGCTGTCGTTGACGTTGATCGCCGGGAACAGCAGCTCGCCGGCCTCCTGCATCCGGTACAGGCGGTGGACGCCGGTGGTGGTCTCCTCGGAGACGCCCCGGATGCCGGCGGCGATCTGCGTCCAGCGCTGCGGGTCGTCGACCAACGAGGCGCGCAGCGCAGCGAGGAAGACGTGCCACTCCTCGGGGTCGTCGTCGGTAGCGTCCGGGACGGCGCCGGCGGCCTCGAACTCGGCACCCTTGTGGACCAGCATGGTGGCGTCGCCGCCATCGTCGAGGATGAGGTTGGGGCCCCGGCCCCCGGGCCAACGGAGGATCTGCTCGGCGGTCCACCAGTACTCCTCGAGGGTCTCGCCCTTCCATGCGAAGACCGGGACGCCGCGCAGGTCATCGGGCGACCCGTCGGGTCCGCAGACGGCTGCAGCGGCGGCGTGGTCCTGGGTGGAGAAGATGTTGCAGCTGGCCCAGCGGACCTCGGCGCCGAGGGCGGTCAGCGTCTCGATCAGCACCGCCGTCTGCACGGTCATGTGCAGCGAGCCGGCGATGCGGGCCCCGGCGAGGGGTTGTTCGTCGGCGAACTCGGCCCGCAGCGCCATGAGTCCCGGCATCTCGTGCTCGGCCAGGCGAATCTCGTTGCGGCCGAACTCGTGCAGGGACAGGTCGGCAACGCGGTGGTCTTGGTGCAGGGACATGACGACTCCTTCGGGCTTCTCGGAACGTTCTGTCGCACCGGCAGGGGGCCGGGCGGTGATCGGGCTGGGGTCGTCTGACACCGTTCGGGCAGCCGCTGCGGCAAGGCTACCGGCTCGGACGCTCCGGTCGAGGCCCGGGGCTGTCGCCGGGGCCGTCCGGCACCGACACCTCAGGCACCGGGCCCACCGACGGTGACCCGGTAGGCCAGGCCCTCGACGTCGAGCCGGTAGGCGCCGTCGGCGTAGGGAATCCATGCGGCGCCCCCCGGGGGCACTTCGAGCCGGGCGCCCGCACTCGCCCCGATGGACGAAAGGGATGCAAGGCCGTCGATGCACACGACGATGTCGGGTCCCGACCGGTCGTCCACGTCGACGCCGGCGCCCTCCAGTCGCCACACCGAGAACTCCTCGGCGGGGGTGTCGTAGCGGTGGACGCCCCGGACCGGACGCTGGACGACGGTCGCCGGCACTTCCGGGTCGATGATCCCGACGAGCCGGTCGACGTCGACGTGCTTCCCGGTCAGCCCGCCCCGCAGGACGTTGTCGGAGGCGGCCATCACCTCGACCGCCACTCCGCTGAGGTAGGCGTGGAGGACGCCGGGACCGAGGAAGAGCGCCTCNCCGGGCTCGAGGCGGTGCTCGGCGAGCAGGGGNACGAGTGCCAGCGCAGCATCTCCGGGGAACCGGACCGACAGTTCGAAGAGCAGGTCGGCGGTCGTCGTCCATTTCCCGGNGACCTTCCCGTTGCAACGCTCCACCAGTGCGTCGACCGCCCCATCCGGATCNCCGGCAAGGACTCTGGCCACGACGTCGGGCCAGGCGACCGGGCCCCGCTCCCGGAGCGGCGCCATCAGGTCGTCGGGCAGGCCGAGGGCGGCCGCCACCCCGATCGCNTCGTCGACCGGGCGAAAGCCGCACAACGCCCGGAACGGCGTCACGGCGACCACCAGTTCNGGCTTGGCACGGGCGTCCCGGAACGTCCGTTTCGGCGAATCGAGGGGAACGTCCGCATCGTTCTCGGCGGCAAAACCGGCCTCGGCGGTCGCCCGGTCCGGATGTGCCTGGATCGACAGTGGTGCGTCGGAGGCGAGGAACTTCACGAGGTACGGCAGGGCGCCGTCCCGCAGNCCGGCNGCCGGACCAAGCTCGGAGGACGGGTCTGCGGAGACTACGGCGTCGAGCGGCTCGGGCCCGGCGCCCCGGTCCACGGTCGCCGGCAACGAGGGGTGTGCCCCGTACCAGAGCTCGGCCTCGGGCCGGCCCGTGGGCTCGAGGCCCCGCAGGGCGGCCAGAGCGGNGTGCGATCCCCAGTCGTAGTGCTGGAGCCGACCCAGGAGGCGGTCCATCGGAAGCGGCGGGACGTGGCCGTCAGGCGTCGAAGGTGGGGTGGACGCCCGTGGCCTCNGCGTGCTCGAGCAGGCGCTCGTGTTCGGCCTCGTCAACGGCTTCGGCCTCGTCGACGAGGAGCACCGGGATGCCGTCCCGGACCGCATAGCGGCGACGCAGCCTCGGGTTGTAGAGGGCGTTCTCGTCGGCGAAGTAGAGCAACGGACCCTTGTCGTCCGGGCAGGCCAGGATCTCGAGGAGCGTCGGGTCGAGTGTCATCGTCGGATTCTCCGGTCGGTCGGTCAGGCGGCGGCGTCGATCAGTGCCCTGACCTCCGCCACGCGTGTGGCACAGGACTCGGCATCGGCGGCCTCGAGGTTGAGCCGGAGCAGCGGCTCCGTGTTCGACGGTCGGAGGTTGAACCACCAGCCGCCGGGCTCGACGGTGAGGCCGTCGAGTCGGTCCTGTGGCGAACCAGCGTAGTGCTGTGCCACCCGGTCGATCACCGCTGCGGGATCACCCACGCTGGTGTTGATCTCGCCCGATGCGGCATACCGGTCGAACGGCTCGAGCAGGCCGCTCAGCGTCCCACCCGAGGTGGAGAGTTCCTCGAGCACGATCAGGGCGGCGACCAGGCCGGAGTCGGCGCACCAGTTGTCGCGGAAGTAGTAGTGGCCCGAGTGCTCGCCGCCGAAGGCCGCCTCCTCTTCCGCCATGACNGCCTTGATGAACGAGTGGCCGACCCTGGTCCGGACCGCACGCCCTCCGGACTCCGCGATGACCTCGGGGACCACGCTGCCGCAGATCAGGTTGTGNACGATCGTCGCTCCGGGATTCCTCCGCAGGACCGACCGTGCNACGAGTGCGGTGGTCAGCGTGCCCGAGANCGGTTGTGCGCGTTCGTCGACCAGGAAGACCCGGTCGGCGTCGCCGTCGAATGCCAGGCCGACGTCTGCCCCCGTTGCGAGGACCCGGTCCCTGAGGTCGATCAGGTTCGCCGGCTGGAGGGGATCGGCGGGGTGGTTCGGGAACGTCCCGTCGAGTTCGGGGAACAGCACCTCGAGTTCGACGGGCAGCGCCTCGAACACGGCCGGGACCACGAGGCCGCCCATGCCGTTCGCCGTGTCGGCCACCACCCGGAGCGGGCGGAGTACGGACACGTCGACGAAGGAACGGACGTGCCCNGCGAACTCGTCGAGGAGTTCGACGGTCGTGACGGTGCCGGTCCGGCCCGTGTCGGCCACGCCGACACCACCGAGCACGTCGTCGCGTATGAGGCCGAGTCCCGTGTCGATCCCGATNGGTCGGGCGTACGAGAGGCACATCTTGATGCCGTTGTACCCGGCGGGGTTGTGGCTGGCCGTNAACACCGCCCCGGGGACCCCGAGGTGGCCGGAGGCGAAGTAGAGCATGTCGGTCGACGCCAGGCCGATGTCGAAGACGTCGAGGCCCTGGGCGGTGACGCCGTCGGNGAAGGCCGCCGAGAGGCCCTCGCCGCTCGAGCGCATGTCGCGGGCGACGGCCACCGTGGTCGTCTNCGGCTCCTCGGCCCGGACCAGCCGGGCATACGCCCCGCCGATGGAGCGGGCCAGGTCGACGTCGAGNTCCTCGGGCACGAGGCCACGCACGTCGTATGCCTTGAACACCGCCNCCGGATCACCCATCGGTGCGCACGCTACCGGGGTCTCCCACTCAGCCCCGTGGCGCCGGCAGGCCGGCGTCGGCCGGGTAGCGGCCCCGTCGGGCCCGTTGGCGGATGAGCACGAGGTTTCCNAGCATGGCAAGCCCGTCGTGGAGGGCACGCACCGTCGTGCGCTCGGAGTGCTCNACCTGAACCGGCACCTCCGCCAGCGTGAGGCGCCAGCGCTCNGCGAGGTGGAACAACTCNACGTCGAGGGCGAAGCCNTCNATGGTGGTGGCGTCGAACAGCGCCCGGGCGACGTCGGCACGGAACGCCTTGAGCCCGCACTGGGTGTCCCGGTACTGGCCGAGGAGCAGGGCGTGGGTCGCCAGGTTGACGAGCCGGCCCCCGGCCTGTCGGAGGCGACCGGCTCCGACGACGNCCNTGGATCCGGCGTGACGGCGACTGCCCACGACCATGTCGTGGCCCGATTCGANGGCCTCGAGGAANCCGGCCACCTGGGACGGGGCATAGGCGAGGTCGGCGTCGGTGAATNCCACCGTCCGNCCGGACGCCGCCCGGACCCCCTCCCGGAGTGCGGCGCCCTTGCCCCGGTTGTGATCCANCCGGACCACGACGTCGGCTCCGGCGGCTACCGCTGCGTCGGCCGTCCCGTCGTCCGATCCATCGTCGGCGACGACCACCTCGAGGTCGGCGGGTTCGACCACAGCGGCGAGTTCCGTCCGGATCCTCGACACGGTCGCTGCGATCCGGTCGGCTTCGCGATAGGCGGGGACGACCACCGAGAGCCNGTGGGTGCCCTCCGGCGGCGGCCGGCGGGCCGGCTCATCCTGCTCNCGCCGGATCACCCGGAAGAGGAGCGTCCGGTAGGCGAGGCTCCGGACGACGGCCGCTGCGGCGACGGCGACGGCCTTGGCTGCAAAGTCGCCCGATCCGGGCTGCGTCGGGGCCAGCAGGGCCAGCACGAGCAGGTCGACCGAACCGGCGGCCAGCACGACCGAGATGAAGAGGCCGGGTGAGCGGATCCAGCGAGCGAAGGGGTCGTCCCGCAGCGTGACCAGCCGGTGCATCGGACGCGCCACCAGCGCTGCGGCGGCNAGTGCGGCGAGGTCGGCGACGACCAGCGTGCATCCGGCCCGGCGGAGCCCCACNANNAGCAGGACGTCGACGGCCGTGGCGACNAGGCCGACGACGGCGAACCGGCGGAGGCGCTCCCTCATCCGGACTGCCCCGGATCCTCAGCGGCGCCGAGCTCGGCCGGCAGGTCATCCTCGTCATCCCCGTCGTCCCCNTCGTCCTGGTCGCCCCCATCGTCCTGGTCGTCCTGGTCGTCCTGAANCGCCGGGTCGCGCTCCGTCGCACGACGATCGACCCAGCGGTCGAGNGCCGCATCGACGTCGGGAGTGCCCTCGAGCACGTCGTACCAGGCGTCCATCGGCCAGGTGGGTTCCCGGCGGCGCCACANCACGACGAGGGCGACGAGGCCCACGAGGGTCAGGAACATGGCGAGGATGTCGATGCCCGTCCTCCCGTAGGTGAGCGACACCGACTCCTCCGTCGGGACGACGACCATCAGGTTGGGCGTGATCCGCCACGGCCCGTCTGCGCCTTCCACCTTCCAGTTGGGGAAGTACGAGACCTTGACGANGACGGGCACGCCGGTCCGGTCGACGGNGAACGACACGCTGTCGACCCCCGCCTCGATGNCGGACACGACCACCGGCGGCAACGGCCGCCGTTCTGGCTCCCCNTCGGCCGGCACGCGTTGCCACGCATCGGGTCCCCCGACCGTGCGGGGGACGGCGTTGGANCCNTCCTGGAAGACCTCGACGGCGGGGTCCAGCCAGGNCCCGTGCCCGACGTCGGTGTACACGGCCGGCTCGAGGGCGAGGCCCTCGACCAGCGGGGCGTCGGCCACGAGGAAGACGGTCCACGGCCCGCTGTTGGCGACCTCGGTGTACCCGGNATGCGCACGGGCCTCGCTGACGGGCCGCTCGGAGAACGCCGCGTAGTAGGGCACCCCGAGTTGCTGGAGGTGTTCGAGGCCCTGTTCCAGGGTNAAGCCGCGGTACGGCAGGTAGCGCTGGGCCCTCGACGGCCCCACCGAGAGTTCCGACTGGACGAGGAAGTGGAACGGCGTCGTCGTCGACGACTCGAAGTAGAGGCCCTCCATCGAGCCGATACAGCCGTCGGTCCACAGGGGGATGAGCATCAGGGACATGGGCGTGCCGTACCGCGTCAGGTCCTTGTTGTACTCCCACATGAGGCGACCGCAGCCGTGCTCCTCGGCGACGACCTCCATCGTGGCCGTGAAGGCCCGCAACTCGTCCCAGCCNCCGCCGGTCGAGTCNCCGGTGCGGGCCTCGTAGCCGTCGAAGTTCCACCGTGCCCACGACCGTCCGAGGTTCAACTCCTCGGTCTCGAGACCCAGCCACCGGTACGAGTTGCCGTCCATCGAGCCACCCGGCAGGGCGCGCAGCGGCAGGCCGAGCATCACGACCACCGCCAACGTGCAGGCCACGGCACCGAATCCGGCCAGCCCGCGGCCTCCCCGTCCGGCCAGGCCGTCGAGCAGGCGCCCCGACAGGCGCAGCACCTCGGCCACGGCGAGGGCGGCCAGGAGGTAGGCGCACAGGTANTAGGCCGGGAGGATCCGCCCGTTGTAGAGCCGACCCTCGGGGAGGTGGATGAAGGCGAGCAGCAGCAGCACGCCGGTCCCGGCGAGCACCATGCCGAGGCGGCGTCGGAACAGCACCGAGAGGACGGCACCGCACANGGCCGCGACCAGCACCGGNTGCAGCGGCGGGTCGTTCGCGAGGAAGTCGGCCGCCAGGCTCTCGCGGTCCCAGAGGTAGGACCGGAAGCGCGTCAGCTTGGTCCAGGCCATGTCGTTGAGGTGGTCGCTGCGCCACCAGAACGGCAGCACCCAGAACGCNGCCAGCAGTCCGGCCAGGACCCCCGTTCCGGCCANCCAGCGCAGCGTCGCACGTCCGGGGCGCAGCAGGANGGCCACGCCGGTTGCGACCAGGGCGAAGAACGCCACCAGGAGGTGGCAGAGGCCCGTCANGGCGAGGAGCAGCGCCGCCCAGGCCCGGTCGCGGCCCGTCTCGACCCCNCGCACCATGAGGCCNATGTAGACGAGGCAGGCGGGGACGGCGAGGGCGAAGGCGAACTCCCCCGCCATCGTCGACATGAGGTTGCCCCCCATGATGTTGAACGAGCGGTCGAAGACGAACAGGAGGGTCGCCNCCGACAGCAGGGCGGGGCCCGGGAACGGCAGGCCGGAGAGGCGGCCCAGGGCCCAGCCGGCNACCGGCATGGCGATCAGGCCGGCGACCGCCACGAGCTTGATCGCCATGCCGTAGTGGACGGGCCAGACGAGGAATGCGNCGCATCCCAGCNCCCAGGCCATCGGGACCCACCCCCGGGGCCGCCTGCGGAGCATCCGGACCANCCCTGCGATGGCCAGCGCCGACACCGGGAGGGCCAACGGGACGAACAGGCCGACNTCGACCGCCACGATCATGAGCATCGGCACGACCATGTAGAAGTGGTAGGCGGGGAATCCGGCGTACCAGTCCGGGGTCCAGCCGGTNAGGCGGAAGTGGGGCAGNANNTCGTCGCGCAGGAACGCCGGCCCCCAGACGTGGGCGCCGAGGTCGCCNCCCGTGGGCGTGGTCTCCGAGAAGAGCGNGCCGCCCGGGTTCACCGTCCAGAGCACGAAGAAGGTGCCGAGCGCNACGCAGAAGAGCGTCACCCANCCGGNGACCGTCAACCCCAGGCGGCGCCTCGGCTCGNGAGGCGCCACAGGGNCGTCCTGCCCGACGTCGNCGAGATCCNCGACATCGGCCATGTCCTCCGGCTCGAACTGCCCCGTCACNTCCACAGCAGCAGCCCCACCGTCCATGNGTTGAACCCGANGTGGGCCCAGATGGCCCGCCCCAGGCGCCCGTCGCGTTGTGCCAGCCAGCCGGCGATCAGCCCGAACATCACCAGCGCAGGNAACTGCAGGGGCTGGAAGTGGACCANACCGAAGACNAGCGAGGAGNCGACAAGNCCNACCCAACGTCCGAGGCGCNGCTCGAACGCCCGCAGGGCNAGGCCGCGGAAGAACANCTCCTCGACGACGGGGGCCCCGAAGACGACGACCACGATGAGCAGCACCACCCCGAGGCCGTCGGCCTTGTCGACCAGGTCCCGTGCGTCCGCAGCGACGTCGAGGTCGTCACNGAAGAACAGGATCGGGGCGTAGATGGCGGGGACCAGCAGCGCCTGGGCGAACACCCCGATGGCGAGGCCCGGCAGGATGTCGCGGCGCTCGAGTGTGANCCCCAACGCCGACCATTCGAGGCCCCGGCTGGACACGACCCACAGGGGCACGCCGAAGAGCCCGAACCAGAGCGCCACCTGGAACAGCGACACCGCTTCGAGGGAGAACTCCTCACCGACGTCNTAGNCGCCGACCNCCATGAGNANGAACTGCACGAAGACCGTCACCGCCCAGCCGATTCCCAACCCCGCTGCAACGTGGCGGACACCCCATTNCCCCTCGNCGACGGCCGGATTAACCGGATCGACAGNCGGGCCGTTCATCGGNCGAACCCTAGCGAGGGTCCTNCNCCCGNCCGCATCGCCCGCTACGNACCNNGNCNCACNGCCGCGGGNCCCGAGCCGGAGGCCTGCACCGTACGATGNGGNCATGGACGAACAGCGGCCGTCACAGGCTCCNGGNCCCGAGCGCCGNGGCTCCGGACGCACCCGTGGNTGGCCGAGNTGGGGAGTCTGGGTCGTCATGGGGCTGTTGNCCAGNGTCCTCNTCTTCTCCTCGATNCTGCCGAGCGAGTCCAGCGAACNNGTCAGCTACGACCAGTTCCTCGACGACGTGGCCGCCGGCTCCGTCACCGACGTCCNNATCGACAACCGGAGCGGCCGCATCGACTTCCACGACGCCGACGGAATCCGTTTCNCCACAACCGGACCNCTCGAGCTCTCTGCCGACGACCGGGCCCTCCTGGCCGGGAGCCAGGCAGCCGTCGAGTTCNACANCNCCGAGCNCNGNATNNTNGCNGNNNTNGCTNCCNNTGNTGCT